>JAJFUE010000099.1 GCA_021372575.1 bacterium
CGCGCGTCTTCGTTGAACTTCATTTGCTTTGCCATATTTTTCATGCCCTCCTAGTGGTCATGGAACAGGTATGTCGGTATGTTGGGTATGACGGAATCAGGCCAGCTTGGCCATGACGTCGCTCTCGTGCATGATCAGGTATTCCTTGCCGTCGATCTTGATCTCGGAGCCGGAATACTTGCCGAAGTTGACCGTGTCGCCCTCGGCCCGGTCCAGCGCGATGCGCTTGCCGTTGTCGTCACGCTTGCCGTCGCCGACCGCGATGACCTTGCCGCGCTGCGGCGTTTCCTTGGCCGAGTCCGGGATGATGATCCCGCCCGGCGTCTTCTGCACGTCTTCTTCGATTCTTTCGACGATGACCCGATCGCCCAGAGGTTTCAGAGCCATTGGTGTTGTGCCCTCCTGATTCTTTTTTCCATCCCGTCCCTCTTGGCAGGACGGGAGTATTGTGGCCCATAGTTTCAGCCGGAGAATAAAAGGTCGCAAGCCCCGTTCCAAAACCCAAACCGCGCCCATTATTCATATAACCTCAATAAAAACAGCGTTATGGTTTTTTTCGAAAATCCGCCAGCCGTGTCCGGAATCTCACGATCTGTTTCCATATGACCCATACCGCCGAAACATCCCCCGATGTGTGTCAAGAGCGCGCTGCGGCCGGCTTGACTGAGCCCTTTATCCACCGTATGATTCAAGTCACGTCCGACGTATCCAGTTTCTAATCGGAGCAAGAAGATGAAACCGAATCCTGGTTTGGCCTCGATTCTCCTCATCATTGCCTTGACCTTTGCCCCGCCCGCTTTTGCGCAGTGGGCGGCCATTCAAAAATTGACCGGCAGCAACAGCGATCAGAGAGGATACCGGCTCCTGCGCACTGAAAAAGGTGTCGTGGCCGTGTGGAATTTTTCGTTCGACGCCCCGCTTGCGTGCAAGGTCATGGATGCAAGCGGTCAATGGGGTGCGACGCAAAGGTTTGGCCATGGAAGTTGGGGTTATATGCAGGCAACCAACATGCAAAGAACCCCCAGGGTTTTGATTCAAGCCGGAAGTTATTATAACCAATGCTACTTGTATGAGTACCCGTTCAATGGCGCCAATTTTGACAGCCAACAAAAAACATTGTATCAGGCGTCCCATTTTTTCTGGACCGGCGCCAAGTCCGCCGTCGCGCCCGATGGAACCATCTGGTGGTTGAATGTCGATCGCAACAATCTCATCACGCTGGCGAAACTGCCGGCCGGCGCCGCCTCGGCACAACAATATCCCATGCCGTCCGGGTTCTATTCCAATTCCGACAATTTCGGCTATGGAACAATGTATAACTCCGAATACGACGCCTATGGCGGCATGGTGCTATTGCCCGAGAATGCCAACTCGGTTTGGCTGGTCGGCCGGGAGTACCACGTCGTCACCGACGGCCGTGAGCAAAGGGCCAACGACTGGTCCGCCAGGCTCTTTGTTGCGATGCATTTCCAGAACGGGGCTTGGGGGCCGAAAAAATTCGTCCTTCCCCCGGAGTGGGATCAGTCGTCCACGAATCAATACGACGCCGCATTGAACAAAAACGGCCAGCCCGTCATCGTGTTTTCGGGCCTGCGGACGAAGAGCACAACCCCATCCAAGGATTCGGTGTGGGTGACGCACTGGAACGGATCCGCGTTCACGGCGCCGCTGAGCATTTCCCCGGCATCCGAATACGCGAGACACAACCCGGCCATGACGATCGACGCTCAAAACCGGGTCCATATCGTCTGGAGCCAGGACCGTCCCAGCCAGGCAAGCGCCATTTACTACGCCCGCGGGACAATGGACGACTTCGAGGCGCCTGTGGCCATCTCCGATCACCCCGATTACCCGGCGTGCATACCCGACGTCGAAACCATGCCCAACGGCGAACCGGTTGTGATCTATTGCCAATACGACGGCAACAACATGCACATCTATTCGCGGCGAACCGTCATGAAGGCATCATCCCCGCTGAGGGAATACGCAGAGCGCTGAGAGTTGCGCCGGAGTGCGGCGATTCGGAATATCGTGGACGTGCAACTTAATTAAATTCGGCATGAGCAACCCCCGTAAGCCCAAACATGCCAAACACTGCATAAAAAGAAAATAGTTACATCGGCTCGAGCCAATTCCAATCGCGGCCCCGAATCCGATTTCGCCGGACGATATGCTCGCTTGCGTATGTATGCGGTTTGTTGAATATTAAGTTGGCCAATATTCATGGAGGATCTTATCAGGATGCCGGGGTTTGCAAAATTGGTTCGCAGCAAATTGTTCTGGTTGTGGCTCGGCTTGCTCGTTTACTGCATCGTGCATAACGACCAGTGGTTTCGGCGATATTCCCCCAATTGGGACCAACCTTACATCGCCGGCCTGGACAACAATGGATATTTCGCGTGGGGACGGTCGCTTGCATTGGATGGCGATATCGATTTCCATAATGATTTTAATTTCATTGCCAACCTGCGCGGGTTTCGTGGAACGGCGGAGGCCTACAGAAAATATCTCGAGACGACCCCGCGCACGAAAACCGGCGCGGTTCCCGATAAATACGGGATCGGCATGGGGCTGGTCTCGTTGCCTCTGTTGCTCACGGCACGGGCCGCCGCCGCGATCTACTCCAACTGCACCGGCATACGCGTCAGTCCCTTCGCGGCTGTCTATCCGATGGCCCATATCGTCACCAGCATCATTTGCGGTTTCATCGGCGTCGCACTGGTCTTCACAATCCTGAAGTCGATTTACGGCCGCACCATAGCCTGCTGGGGGGTGGCGTGCGGCGTCATGGGGCTTTCCATCGGTTATTACATATGGTTCGACATCACTTTGTCCCATGCCGTCGGTCTTTGTTTCACATCCCTTTTTGTGCTGTTGTGCCTGCGTTGGCGCCGGACGCTGATCGAGCCCGGCTCCGGATCGACCACGGCGGCGGCCTTTATGATGGGCCTCGTTCTGGGGATCGCGTGCGCCGTTCGCTACACCAATATCGAGTTCGTCCTGGTTCCGTTCGTGCTCGCAATCGTTGAGCGAGTCAAAAACCGGTCGGGTTCGGTCACGGCAAAACCCGTGCTCATCAGCCTGGGTTGCGCGGCCGTGGGTTGGGGGTTGGCATTCCTGCCGCAGATGCTGGCTTGGAAAGCCATGTTTGGATCCTTTCTCACGTATAGCTACACGGGGGAGAAGATGCATCCCTGGCCGCATAACGCGCTACATATTCTGTTTGGATTGCGCAGCGGGCTTTTTGTTTGGACGCCGCTGGCGTTTTTTTGCGTTGCCGGCCTGCTGCTCGCAGCATGGCGCGGCCGCCCGCTGGCCATTGCCGGGGTGGTTGTGTGGCTGGCCACGGTCTGGATTTACGGTAGCTGGTGGAGCGACGGGCTTGGGCCGAGCTTTGGGATGCGCGGATTTTGCGAGTGCACGCCGTTTTTTTGCCTCGGCATTGCCGAGCTGATCGATCGGGCGCGCCAGCATGAAATGACATCGCGCCTGTTGCGGGCGGGCCTGGTCGTGCTCGTCTTGTTCAATTTGTATCTGATCACATGCTACCACGCCCGCATCTTGCCCGAATACGGCCCGTTCGTTGTGAAGCCGTTATTCAGCCATCCCGATCAATGGTGCGCCCAATTCAAAAAAGACTACTTTTACCTCTTTATGCCAAACAAGTACGAACAGCACACGTTCCCGCTGTTCACCCCCGAGGCAAATAACCGAAACCCATTGGCTCAAGTGGTACCAAAACTCATGCCGGATAAATGACGACGCCGTCGCGGGCGATCTTCTCTTTGAGGCGCGCGTTGGCCATCTCCTCCGGGCGCACGATGTCAATGTGATAAATGAGCGGCGCGTTTTCGACGGCTTCGCGAACGATCGGCGTTTCCACCTGCGCGACGGCTTCCTGCAAGCGAGCGACAGCGTTTCGAAGCTCGGTTCGACGCTCTTTGAATCGCTGTCTGCTCATTACCGCGCTCCCTTCACAACATGACTGGCCTTCGCCCAATGATCATGATTGTCTCCAATTCTTAGAAAAAAGCTTCCTGAATTTTAAAGTCGTCTCACTCAGCCACTGAAATGAGTCGTTCCAAGTTGTCGTGTCATTGAACTTGAAGCCATGCAGCGTTTGGATCCGACATGCTTTTTTGCCCGGCAGTTCACGCCATTCCATCTGTCCTGCAAACCCAAGCTCCTTCTCAATTTGCTCTTTGGAGGCGAGGAGAACCTTATATAGTTCCTTTGAATCCGGAATATATAGCTCGCATCGCACCTTGTCTTGACGCGAATCTACGATGAGACAGACGTGGCAGTCGGCTCGTCCTATGGCCACATCAAACCAATGCTGCGGTCGCGGAGTGCGCAGTTTCAATTCCGGATAATTTTCCGCCGCGAATTCCTTGAGTTGCTGCCAGAACTCAAGCTGTTTGGTTGTCGTGTCCGTTAGGTCGCCTTCCTGTGTGCTCGTGCGTACAGACCTCTTCCATTCGTTCGGGCGGGAAATCACGTGGAATTTCGGTGCCGGTGGGGAATCTTCAATTTGCCAGAGCTGCAGGGCAACCAGAAAAAAATTTATCTCATCGTCCGTGTGTTCGTTGAGCCAGTCTAGTGCTTGACGATGCTCTTCTCTAACTTCCCTTACGATCCAAATCACATATTGGGCTTCCAGACCGGCTGCGTATGTTACGAGTTGGCCGAGATGAGAGTGATCAGTCACCTCAAGTTGGTTCTCGATAATGATTTTCTTACCCGTGTTTTCCTCTTGGGCCAGAATGTCAACATTGAACCGGCCGACGCTGGCTTCGGTCTGAATAACATCAATCCCGATGCCTACTTCGTCGCTTAGGAGTGCAATATTGTCCGGTTCGCTGAGCCAATTGGTAAAATCCAGCGCTTCGTGTTTCCAGTATTCCCGTAGTTTCAGCCTCTTCAGCGTTCCTAGTTTCATTTTGCATCCCTTTGAGTAAACACAATCAATCTGTTTTCTGGGTTTTTCACACCCCGCCATACACCCGCTCCAAATCGAGCGTCAGACCTTCGAAGAGGCGCACGGGCATCTTGGTTTTTGCGGCGAAGAGTTCGGGGGTGCCGAATTTGGTTTCCTCGTAATAGCGCACCGTCAGGGTTTTGCCCCATGGGTCGGCGATGATGTAACAGCGCACGGCGTGCTTCTCATATAAACGCAGCTTTTCGCCCAGGTCGCGCGCCGCGGTCGATTCCGCCAGGATCTCGATGATCAGGTCCGGCGCGCCGCGCACGCCTTTTTCGTCCAGCTTCTTGGGGTCGCACACCACCAGCAGGTCGGGCTGAACCACCGTTTCGATCGACTCGTCCTTTTCGTTCGCGTCGGGAAGCCGCACATCCGTCGGGGCAGCGAGCGCGCGGCAGGTTTTGCCTTCGAAATATTGCCAAAGCAATGCGGCGAGTGCCATCAGCACTTCTTGATGCCGCACTGTCGGGGCAGGGGTCATTGCAACGGCGCGCCCCTCGATCAGCTCCCAGCGCTCGTCGGCCGGCCACTTCACGTAGTCGCCATATGTAAAACGCTGGTCGGTTTGTGACTCTGGCAATCCCATTTGCATCTCCGTCCGTGAATGTGGCCTGCCCATGAACCAGCCGAATTATAGCGAAAATACAGTAGAAAGCGAATCAAACCATCCATCCACTGCACGCAGATATTCTTCTCCGAATTTTGCAATCGGAGTTTCAGGAGTTCAGGGACATGGCGCTACCTGATGTAGTGTCTCACGCTGATTGCAGATTATGACTGGACGAATGAGAGTGATGATCGAACCGATAAATCGGTTCTGAATTCATAACGATGCGACCGGGGGTAGGTTCGGACTCGCAGGCTCGCCCTAACCAACCCGCGGCTTAAGGATCGAACCACTTCGTGGTTCATATATAATCGGATCCAATTCGGAGACAATACACTAATTGCTCATGAAGGTGCCGGTCTTACAATTACATTCAAATAGCTCCCCCAAAAAGCCGCTTGAAGAAGCCGGGTTTTGGTTGCGGCGGCGCGGCGAGGCCGGCGATGCGCTCTTTGGCGGGGGCGATTTCCGGCAGGCCGTTCGTCGGCTTGTCCAGATAGAACCATGCGCATGCCGCCCAATCGTCCTGGCGTTCGTAGTATCTGTAGCGCAGCGTTGCTCCGAGCTTGTCTTTCGGGGCCACGATCGTGCCCGCCTCGGTGGTGATATAAAGAGGTTCGGAATCGGCCTTCTGGAACAGCTTGACGTCGTCGCCCATCACTAATCCGATCTGCTGGATCGTCACGCGGCAGTCTTGATGAAAGAACACCGGGTCGGGGATGTGCAGCCGGTAGAACGCATACTGGAAGAGCTTCTCGTCGGCGACCAGGCTGCCGAAGTATTTGCATGCATATTGCCCCTGCCCCCATCCCGTGCCGATGTAATCCTCGGTCCCGGTGCCGGCGAGCGTCGGCAGTTCCGTGTCGCCGTCGATGTAGGCCTTGACCTCACCCTCGCCCCACCATGTCCGGTAATATCTATTGGTGTTCGGGATGACGCTCAACACGGCGCCAAGGTACCGGCCGCGCCCGGTCACCTTCGGCAGGATCTCAAAATCTTTTTGCATCGTGGTCGGGTTTTCGCGCCGCCAATAGGCGTGGAAATAAAGCACGTTGTCGTCGTGCTTGTCGCCGAGCGTGTAGTTGACGTCATAAAAGAAACGGGTCAGGGGTTTGCCGCTTTCGTTCGTGACGACGATTTTCATCCCCGTGCGGAACGGCATCGGGATCGTCGTGCAGAAGCTGCGGCCCTCGGGGCTTGAGAACAGAGCGCTGTCGAACGCCACCATGCGCCCGAGGCCCTGGCAGAAGAAGTCGCCCAAGGGCGCCGAAACCGCCGGCTCGGTTGCGCCGTCCCAGAACATTTCGATTTTCATGCCGCGCAGCATCTCGGGTGAGCGGTCCTTGATGGTGATCCAGATGCGCCGCACCGTGCCGGCCTGGCCCTTGACCTCGGCAAGAACCTTCTGCTCGCCGGGCGCCAGCTCGAAGAACGGCGACCCCTTGCGGCCGCGGAACGACTGGGCGGCCTTGCCCTTTTCGCCGAGCCAGTTCTCGGCGCTCGCCCAGCGCGTCTGCACGCCATCGGGAATCCGATACAGGTCGGGCGCGGGTTCAAGCGCCAGATCGGCGGCGCGAAGAAGCCCGGCACTCATGACGAATGCCATCGCGGCCACAATCATGATCAACTGTTTTACGAGCGGGCGCCCCATGATCATCCATTCCTTTGCGGTTTTGGTCAATACGTCCGGAAATCATTCAAGGCCTGCATCTTACCCATCAAAATGCCCGTGCGGAAGTGAAACCATGTCGGTCCGACAATGAACGCCAATCCCGGTAGGCCGCGTTTGCCAAACGCGGCATGGGCTGTAAACGGGCGATAGGTTGCCGCTCGAGAGAGCGGCGGTACCGGGCTTCCCGCGTCAACTCATATCTTGATGTTCGTCAGGGAAAATGATTGGGTGATGTGTTCGTAACGACCAATTACCGCCGGAGGGTGAAGATGAGAGCCTGCCTGTCGATCCTGCTTGCCGTTTGCGCCGTGTTTAACATCGCCTGCGCGACCGGCCCGAAGCTCGATGTCACGCCCCAACCCGTCGGCGACAACTGGGCGCAGGTCACCTGGACCACGCCGCAGGACGGCAACTCGATCGTCCAATTCGGCACCACGCGCGAATACAGCCAGATCGCCACGGACGACAACCTCTACACCAAGCACCGCGTCACGCTTTACAACCTCAAGCCGGAAACCCGTTACCACTATCGCGTCCTGAGCTTCGACGGATCCTCGACGATCACCAGCCGCGACTGCACGTTCAAAACCGGCCCGGCCACGATCGGTTGCGAGGTCAACGTTACCGGCGAGCCGATGGGCGGCGGCGCCGGCTACAGCCAAATGATCAAGCGCGAGCAGGCGACCAAAATCGTCGCGAACACGAACGACTTTCTCGACGCGCTCAAAACCGCCCGGCCCGGCGACATCATTTATATCGGCGACAAAGCCGTGATCGACGTCTCCGGAATGGAAAACGTCATCATTCTCGGCGGCGTCACTCTCGCGAGCGGCCGCGGCCAGGCCGGCTCGGTCGGCGGCCTCATCAAATCCACGTCCTATGTCCCCGGCAACCACGACCCGGTGTTCAAAACCGGCGGCAAGGGCGTGCGCATCACCGGCCTGCGTTTCGCCGGGCCCAGCAACGCCTTCGGCCGCGTTTTGCCGATGTATCACGGCATTTACGCCGCGCACTACTGGACCGAGATCGACAACTGCGAATTCTGGGGCTGGAATTACGAGGCGATCAACACGACGTCCGGCACGAAGGGCCTTTACGTTCACCACAACTATTTCCACCACAACACGCGCATCGGCTGCGGCTACGGCATCTCGACCGACGAGGGCGTCGCGCTCATCGAGGGGAATTTGTTTGATTACCACCGCCACTCGATCGCCAGCACGGGTCCCGAACCCAGCGGTTACGAGGCCCGCTACAACCTGGTCATGGAGCACTCGATCAGCCACGCCTTCGACATGCACGGCGCTGCCGATTTCGAGAAGGCGATCAACAAGATCATCTATCGCTTCGACGAGGCCGCCGGCGCCTTCACCGCCGACACCTCCGAATACGGCCACAACAACCCCACGCTGCACGGCTTCGAGCCCGCCACCTGTTGGGTGGAAGGCTACATCAATTACTCGCTCCAGTTCGACGGCATGAAGGACTGGGTCGATGGCGGCCCGGGCTACCGCAACAACCTCGGCACGCCGATATTCAGCACGATGGCGTGGATCAAGCCGGCCGACATCTATGCGACGCAGGCGATCGTCAGCAAGGCCTCGACGACTCCGACCGGCGCCGGCTACAGCCTGCGCCTCGTCGGCCCGGGCGTCGAGGCGGCCGTTTATGATTCGACCGGCGCGCGCGTGTCGAAAACCACCGGCACGATCGCCCCCGGCCAGTGGACGCACGTCGCGTTGACGTTCGACGGCTCGATCGCGCGCGTCTATATCAACGGCAAGGAATCGGCGTCGTTCGCGGCGGGCGGCGTCAGGCAATCGACCACGAGCCGCTACATCGTCGGCCGCGACTCCGAGACCGCGACGTCGTTCTTCAAGGGCAACATCGACGAGGTCCGTCATTACTCGGTCGCGATGCCGGCAGCCGACATCGCGCGCATCGCCGGCGGAGGCGCCGACGTCGCCGGCACCGAGATCCGCATCCACCACAACACGTGCCGCATCCTCGACCGCGGCAGCGTCAACATCCGCGGCATCCCGAGCGTCGGCGTGTGGATCAACAACAACTGGTTCTATCGCGACAAGGACAGCTGGAACATCCGCCAGCTCAACGCCAAGGGCAAGTTCCACCTGAGCGACAACAATCAATTCGGCCCCAAGGACGAAAAGCCGGCCGGCCACGCCCCGACGCTGACGTGCGTCGATCACGAAATCAAAACCGGCGGCGATATCCCCGGCGGCATCTACCGCTTCCGCGTCAAATACACCGACCCCGACTACGACCCGCCGATGGCCGGCTACCCGCGCCTCATCCTCAAGCGCAACGGCGAGGTGTTCTCATACCTCACGCCGCTCACGATGATGCCTCTGGACCTGAACAAGTTCTCGAAGGGCCGCACCTACATGTGCGAGCTTGCCCTGCCGCGCGGCACCGATTATTCGTATTCGTTCGAGGCGATGGACACGCCCGGCAACAAGGCCGTCGGCGAAGCAACGAAGGACTTCGCCGGTCCGGCCGTCACGTCCGGCAACACCGCGCCGATCCTCTACCCGCACATGGGCCACCCGAGCTTCGTCGAAAACTGGATTTACCCGAGCAACGGCGACCCGAACACCGTCTTCGACTGCCGGATCACGTATCTGGACATCGACAACGACGCGCCCGAGGGCGGCGCGCCGAAGGTCAGGATCACCGACGCGCAAGGCGCCGAAATCGCGGGCAGCCCATTCGCGATGTCGCCGCTCACGAACGTCCAGGACGCCAATGGCCGCATCTATCAGCTGCGCACGAAACTGCCGGTCGGCACGTTCAAGTGCGAGCTGATCGCGAAGGATTCCCAGGGCGCCCCGGCGATGAACCTGCGCCCCGCGACGCTGACCGTGCGCCCCGCCGGCGCCAAAAGCGTCCTCACGCCGCTGACGCAGTTCGATTGAGCGTGGTAGGTCGGGTCTATGACACGGTATGTGTGTTAGCGCTTCGACATCAGGTAAACCGAATGTACGTTGAAACGCGCGCGCTGAAAGCGCAACAAGAATATAGCCTGGGGCACAGCGTAGCGACGCCCCAGGTCAGGTCGCAAAACATCCGGGAGCTCTGAAAGAGCGCAAGAAACCCGTGGTCCATTTCTTTCGCGCCTTCAGCGCTCTCGTTTTCTTGGGATCTTATCCTGGGGCGTCGCTTCGCTCTGCCCCAGGCTGTATTCTCTCGCGCCTTCGGCGCTTTGGTTGACACCGCCATTCGGATACAACCAGCTTGCCCACGCTAAACACATATGTCATGGCGGGCTGAAAGCGGTCGCCCCTGCGGGGCTGGCAAAAGAAGTTTTACCAAGCTCAGGACTCACGGTTTGTGATCCTTTTCCCTTGAACCACCTTCCCTCCTATCGGACAATAATGGACTGTGCCGTCTCTTTGGCACGATGTGTGACTGGTCCGACGGTTCGATAGCGTATGAAACTCAAGACTCACCTGCATGAAACATCGATCGATCGCCTGCGCGCGGTCGCCGAATTCTGGAACTTGATCCCCCCGCCCGATGTTTCGCACGAAGATGCCGCCGCGCTCGCTGAATTCCTCTACCCGCGCATGCAGACCGTCGGCAATTTGCGCGCCGCGTTCGACCGGCTCGACGCGGCCCAGCGCCAGTTGATTTATCTGCTCACGCTTCACGGCGGCGAGTTGCCTGTCGATGAAATGCGCCGTCGCTGCGACATGCAGAACCAGCAGGAGCTTCAGGACGCGCTCGAGCCGCTCGCCGAAAAAGGGTTCATCTTCCGCGAAAAAGTCCGCGACAAACTGATCAATGTCGATCTCGTCGGCATCGCCGAGCCGTTCGTGCGGCTCATCGAGTTGCCGCCATACTGGCAGGGTTTCCTGGGTTTCTACCTGCAGGAGCTCGGGACCGACGAGCTGCGTTCGATCGCGCGCAACACGCTCGGCGAGCGCCCCGTCACGCGCAAGAAACAGGCGCTCGTCCACTACCTGCGCCGCCGCCTGCTCGACCCCAAGACCCTTCAGGAAATCCTCGCCAAGCGCGACGCCCTGCAGCTCGAGATGTTCGAGCAGATCCTCGCCCGCAACGGCGTCTGCGCGTGGAAGGACCTCCTCGACGCCGGTGCGCACAAGAAATTCGACCACGTCCGCGCCGAACGCCTGCGCGACCTCGTCGAGCATTCCGGCCTCGTGTACATCCTCAAGGCCACGCCGAACAAGTACAACAACCTGCTCATGGTCCCGCGCGACGTCGCGTTCACGATCCAGAACGGCTACAAGCGCGACGAGCGCACGCTCGACGAGCTCTCGCGCCTCGGCAGCGCGGACAGCCGCCCCGCGCTCAGCCACGAGTCGCTCTCGCCCCGCCCCGGCGTCATCATCGACAACTCCAACAACATCCTGCGCGACCTCGTGATCGTGCTGGCCTACATCCAGACGAACCACGTCAAGATGCTCAACAATGGCGGCATCGGGCGCAACGACCTCAAGAAAATCGCCCCGCTCCTGTCGCACAACAAGACCATCAAATACGTCGCGATGCTCGTGCTGTTCGCGATCACGCGCAAACTGATCATCGTCGTCGGCGACCAGTGGCGCGTCTCGTCGGCCCTCGAGCCGTGGCTCGAAAAAGGCCAGGGCTGCTACCGCGACCTGTTCGAATTCTGGCTCACCGCCAACGAGTGGAACGAGGAATACATCGACGGCGACGTCATCCACGCCGACAACTACCCGCAGAACCTCATTTCGATCACCGAGTTGCGCAAGCTCGTGCTGCGCATGCTCGAGCGCCTGCCGGCCGACCAGTGGATCGATTTCGAAACGTTCGCCGCGAGCCTCCTGCCCCAAATCGCGCTCGAGATTCCCGGCCGCAACGACATCACGCCCGGCGACAAGTTCAACCGCCACCCGACGCTGATCCTCGAATCGGTCGTCGCGGAGGCGCTCTACTGGCTGGGCGTCGTGCTGCTTGGGGTGGCCGACTTGGACGTCGCGCGCCGCCTCGGCAGTCGCCCCAACGAGGCGATCGCTCCCTACGACCCGTCCCGGCCGCTCCTTGCGCGGCAGGTCGGCGAGGCCAACTTCATGTTCTCGTTCCGCCCGACCGAACATGGCCGCGCGATGCTCAGCCGCCAGTACCTCGAGCCCGACAAGCTCTTTGCGCGCATGCCCGACGCCGAGCTTCCGTTCGGCACGAAGTCCGACTACTTCACCGTGCAGCCGAACCTCGAGATCGTCACGCCGCCCGACTTCAACCTCGCGCGCTTCTACCGGCTGCTGCTCTTCGCGAACATCAAGAAGGTCGACATCATGACGACGCTGTCGATCTCGCGCGAGTCGGTGCGCGAGGGGCTCGACAACGGCCTCAGCGCCGAGATGATCATGGAGCTGCTCGACCAGTGCTCGCGCAAGCAGCTCCCGGAGACCGTCC
>JAJFUE010000101.1 GCA_021372575.1 bacterium
ACTGTTCGAATAGCGAAAGGCACCACCACCATGACCGACAAGAATCGAGTCATCATTTTCGATACCACGCTGCGCGATGGCGAGCAGTCGCCGGGGTTCTCGATGAACCTCAAGGAGAAGCTCGACATGGCGCACCAGCTCGCGCGGCTGGGCGTTGACGTCATCGAGGCCGGGTTCCCGATCACCAGCCAGGGCGACTTCGACTCCGTGAGCCGCATCGCCGCCGAAGTGCGCGGCCCGGTGATCTGCGGCCTCGCGCGCGCCATCGAGAAAGACATCGTCCGCGCCGGCGAGGCGCTGCTGGAGGCGCCCCGAAAGCGCATCCACACGTTCATCGCGACCAGCAAGGTGCACGTCGAAAAGAAGCTGCGCATGACGCGCGAACAGGTGATCCAGAGCGCCCACGACGCCGTCAAGCTCGCGCGCACGTTCACCGACGACGTCGAGTTCAGCTGCGAGGACGCCGGCCGCACGGACTGGGACTACATCGTCGATGTCCTGACCGCCGCGATCGAGGCCGGCGCGACCACGCTCAACATCCCGGACACGGTCGGCTACACCGTTCCCGAGCAGTTCGGCGGCTGCATCGCGCACGTGATCAGGAAAACGCCCGGCATCGACAAGTGCATCGTGTCGGTGCATTGCCACAACGACCTGGGGTTCGCGACGGCCAACTCGCTGGCGGGCGTTAAGAACGGCGCGCGCCAGATCGAGTGCACGATCAACGGCATCGGCGAGCGCGCCGGCAACACGAGCCTCGAGGAGGCCGTCATGATGCTGAAGGTGCGCAAGGATTACTTCGGCGTCGAGACCGGCATCAAAACCGAGGAGATCTACCGGACATCGAGGCTGTTGAGCCGCATCACCGGCGTCAAGGTCCAACCGAACAAGGCGATCGTCGGCGGCAACGCGTTCGCGCACGAGGCCGGCATCCACCAGGACGGCATCATGAAGGAGCGCACGACCTACGAGATCATGCGCCCGGAGGACGTCGGCTGGACCGGCGAGTCGATGGTGATGGGCAAGCACTCCGGCCGCGCGGCGCTGGCCAAGCGCCTCGCCTCGCTCGGATTCGCGCTGGGCAAGGAGGAGATCGAGCGCGCCTACGAGCGCTTCAAGGACCTGTGCGACAAGAAGAAGGACATCTACGACGAGGACCTGATCGCGATCGTTGAGGACGAGGTCCTGCAGACCAAGCCGATGTGGAGCCTCGAGGATATGGAAGTCGATGCGCGCATGAAAAAGCAGCCGATGGTGCGCGTGCGCGTGCGTTGCGCCGACGGCCAGATCCGCGAGGCGACCAGCACCGAGGGCGATGGGCAGGTCGATGGCCTCTACCGCGCGCTCGAGTCGATCGTCAACCACGAGGTCCGTCTGCTCGACTACGCGATCGAGTCGGTAACGAGCGGCAAGGACGCCCTGGGGCGCGTCAAGGTCAGGATGAAGGTCGATGGCCGCGAGGTGCGCGGCATCGGCGTTGCGACCGACGTGATCGTCGCCTCGGCGCAGGCATGGCTGAGCGCGCTCAACCGGTATCTGCTGATGTCGGAGCTTGAAAAACAAAACGGCACGACAAGGCCGGAACAGATTTAAACGCCAAGAACGCCAAGGCCGGGCTCAATATTTATGAACCCGGCCTTATTTTATCTGTTCAGTCGATCTATTGCGCAGCCGCAGGATTCGCCAGCGATCCGCTCGTGACCTGATCCGCGGGTTTCAACTTCAGCGTCTCGCTCAGGAGCGCCGCCTGGTCGGCGGTCAGGGTGATCGTCAGCATCGGCAGGTCGGTCACGTTTTCGGGGCAGTCGAACGGGACCTTTGCCGACAGGACCGTTTTCTCGTTCTGCTGAACGCGGAGCTCGAATTCGCCTTTCGTGCCGGGCTCGACGAAGAAATACGCCACGCCCTGAGCGTCGGTGTTGTGCACCCTGCTCCAGCCGTTGTACATCGGCGCGCCCTCGATCGGGGCGCCGTCGGGCCCGACCACCTGCACCGGCGCGATCGCCGATGCCTTGACGGCGAACTCGCCCAGGTCGCGCGATTCGCCCTGCGCCAGGCTGATCGCCGCGGCCAGCTTGACCGGCCGCCACTGGTCGTTGGTCGGATTCATCGCCACGCCCAGCTTGACGCCCGCCGGCACGTGCAGCGTGTACGAGGTCACCGGGATG
>JAJFUE010000123.1 GCA_021372575.1 bacterium
GGGCGGGAGACATGTCTCTGGCATCAGGTACGGGCCTGATTTCGGGCATCGATGACAGTTCGCTGATCTCAAAGCTGATCCAGGCCGATTCGCAGCCGATCTACCTTGCCCAAAACAAGGAATCGAAGATCAAGACCAAGCAATCGGCGATGCAGGGGATCAACCGGTTGCTGCTCGAGTTCAAAACCAAGGTCGAGGCGATCGGCAAGCCTTCCAACTTCATCAAGATGAACGCCTCCAGCACCGACGCCAACATGCTGATGGCGAACGCCTCCACCGACGCCGTGGCCGGGACCTACACGGCACGCGTCAGGCAGCTCGCGCAGGCCGAACGGATCGCGTCGCAGGGCTATGCCACGATGGACAAGACCTCCATCGCCGAAACGAGCGGCTCGTTCACGTTCAATGTCGGCGGCGACACCGCCACGTCGATCGACGTGACCAGCGGGATGAGCCTGCAGGACCTGCGCGACGCCATCAACAACGCCGACGCCGGCGTGCGCGCCAGCATCGTCAACGACGGCACCGCGACCAACCCCTACCGGCTCGTGCTGACCAGCTCCGAAACCGGCGCGTCCAACACGATCAACATCACCCGGAACGACACGACGGTCAATTTGCAGACCTCGACCATCGAGGCCGCGGCCGCCGCCGACGGCAACCAATTCGACGGCACCGTCACCAGCAGCGGAACCTATACCGGCACGAGCACGCGCAACACGGTCGTGCAGATCACGACCGCCGGCGACGTCGGCACGGCCAAATACAAGGTTTCACTCGACGGCGGCCTCACGTGGACCGCCTCCGACGCCTTCACGACCAGCGCCACCGCGACCGACATCACAGGAACGGCGGCCGAGGGCATCCAGATCGCGTTCGGCGCCGGCACGCAGTCGTTCGTCGTCGGCGACCGCTTCACCATCGACGCCTTCGCGCCGCAGTTGCAGAAGGCCCAGGACTCGATCATCGAGGTCGATGGCATCCAGGTCAGCCGCGACAACAACACGTTCGAGGACGTGATCCCCGGCGTCACGCTCACGGCCAAGCAGGTCACGGCCACGGATGACGACCCCGTGACGATCACCGTTGCCAACCAGAAGGCCACCATCTCCGGCGCGGTCCAGGAATTCGTGACGGCCTACAACGCGCTGGTCCAGGAAATTTCGACGCAAACGGCTTACAACACGAAAACGCAGACCGCGGCGGCGCTGTTCGGCGACTCGGGGCTGCGCAACCTCGTCAGCAGCTTCCGCCAATCGATCACTCAGTCGGTCAAGGGCCTCTCCAGCAACAACTCCCTCAGCTCCGTCGGCATCACCTTCGGCAAGGACGGCAAGCTGTCGCTCGACCTGACCAAGCTCACCAAGGCGCTCGACAACGACAGCGACGCCGTGATGCGGCTGTTCGTCGAGTCGGGCAAGTCGGCGTATTCGACGGTCCAACTGAACACGACAACCAGCAAAACCCAGATCGGCACGTATAACGTCGTCGTCACGACCCCCGCCAGCCAGGCGACCGTGACCGGAACGCAAACGGTCGCCACGAGCGGCATCAGCGCGGCCGAAACCCTGACGTTCGCCTACGGCGAGGAGTCCATGAACGTCACGCTTTCGGCCGGAATGACGCTCAGCCAGGTCATCACGAAGCTGAACGACCAGTTCGAAGCCAACGGCTACGACCTCGAGGCCACCGACGACGGCGGCAAGCTCAAGGTTCACACGCGCGAATACGGCGACGAGGAAAAGTTCTCGATGTCCTCCCCGATGGACGCGGCCGCCGCCGGGCAGCTCGGCATCGGGACCACGAAGATCGACGCCGTCGGCGTCGATGTGGCCGGGACGATCGCCGGGGTCAAGGCCACGGGCAAGGGCCAGGTGCTGACATCGGCAAGCAGCGGCGCCTCGAGCGGGCTCGCGCTGACGATCACCGCCACGGCCCCACTGACGACCTCCTTCACCGTCAGCCGCGGCGTCGCGTGGGACGTCCTCAACCAGATCACGAACGCGACGGACAGCGACACGGGCCTGTTCTCGGTGCGCGACAAGAGCTACGACACCCAGATCGAGGACATCGAAAAACAGATCGAGACGCTACAGTCGCGGCTCGACACCGAGGAAACCAACCTCAATGCCACGTTCACGGCCTTGGAGCAGAAACTGGCCTCGCTCCAGCAGCAGGGCAACTCGCTGACGAGCCAGCTCTCGAGCCTGATTTCGACGACGAGCAGCAGTTCATAATCAACTCATCGACCGCATAAGAGAGGAACACCATGCGTCCGTACCAGATGTACCAGCAGGTCAAAATCACGACGGCCGATCCGTTGCAGATCGTGGTGCTGCTGTATGAGGGGGCGATCAAGAACCTGAACCAGTGGCTGATGCTGATCGACTCGGACATGGAGCTGGCGACGGCCAAGCTGGTGCGCACGCAGGAAATCATCAATTATTTGCGGACCGCGCTCGACCATGAGCAGGGCGGCGAAATCGCGTTCAACCTCGAGCGCCTTTACAACTACATGCGCGACCGCCTCAGCGAGGCCAACCTCGACCGCAGCAAGGCCAAGGTCCAGGAAGTGATCGGCCTCATGCAAACATTACTCGAGGGCTGGCACGGCATCAGCAACCGCCCGGCGCCGGTCAGCGACATGAACCCGACGGCCGAACCGGTGAGCGCGGTGGGGTGATGGAAATGATGAATGATGAATGATGAATGATGAAATATGAAAGATGAAAGATGAAAGGGGGGCGGTCCGGGTTGGGCCGCCCCTCGTTTTTTTGTACGCGGTGGGGTGTTCTGCCGGCCCTTCTTTGGGCCAGTTCCCGGTCAGCTTGTCGGATTGCGCATGATGTTGCCGTCGCTGATCGTGCCGTTGGTGGGGTCGTAGGCGATCATCGGGTTCCATGAGCGGTCGGGGCCGATGCACAGGACGCGCCACGGGCCGATGCGCTCGAGCGCACGCTGCGCGGGGCCGTATTTGCCCTGCAGCACCGGATACGCCGCGGCTTTCTCCCCCAGCTCCGCGATATTTTCGTAACTGAACCGCCGCCAGATTGTGTCGGGGAAATCCCCGCTGCGCGCGATGTCGCCGCCGAACGGACACCGCAGGTCGGCCGTGGCGAGGTAGGAGACCGGCGTGCTGAGCGAGTCGGGAACATACCACCACTTGAGGTCGCTGCCGGCCAGGGGCATCACGCCGCCGGCAAATCCGGGAGAAATCATTGTCGGGTAGGCGTTGAAATCGATGTGGTAGGACTCGATCGCGGCGGCGACCGCGCGCAGGTCGGCCTGCGCCCGGGAAACGCGCGCGCGCATTTGCGCCTCGAGCATGTTGGGAACGGCGATGGCCGCCAGGATCGCGATGATCGCGACGACGATAAGGAGTTCGATGAGGGTGAAGGCCGAATGAATGGGTCTTATCTGTCCCATGGCGATCAGCCCCTTCTCTCTTTTCTTGCACGGAATGCGGCACGGCGGCGCTCGAGCTCGTTGGTCCAGGAGCTGCCCTGGGCCGGCGGAGGCGCGGGCTGCTCGCCCGCCGGGCCCGAATCCAGCGGAGCCGGCTCGGCCTTGAGAATCATGTTTTCGTACTTCTGGTCAGACGTGGGCGCGGAACCGGGCGCGGGTTCGGGCTCGGCGGCGAACGCGCCGCGCAGGTAGTGGGCAAGCTCCTCGTCCTCGACGCACGCCGCGATCTGGCGATCGAACAGCTTGTCGTAAGGGGCGCGCTTGGGCAGCTCGCGCCGGATGAATTCGACGATCCGCTCCAGCAGCACGCCCTCGAGCCGGTCCGGGTCCTCGAGCAGCCTGAGCATGAACTCGTCGAACTCGACGTCGCCCGGCAGCGGGTGGAAATACGCCGCGAGCGCCGCATACGCCGCGCCGGCGACGAGCTGATTCTTATTCGCAAGCTGCCCGACGATGACCGGAACGGCCTCAGCCTGGCGCATGCGCCCGAGCGTGGCCAGCGCGGCGATCTGCGTCTTGTGGCTGGTGAGCAGGCCGCCCTTGGCCCGGCTCATGGCCTGGCGCAGCTCCCGCTCATCGACCTTGACCGCCTTGGCGCGCCGGCTGAACGAATGCAGGCTGCCGAACTTGAGCTTCGTGTCGAGCAGGATCTTCGTCGTGCTGTCGCCCGGCGAAACGATGCGGCCGGCCTGGACTTGGTCGGCGAAATCGAGGACGACGCCCCGGCCGGCATCGCCGCCGATCTTGAGGAGCGTGTAGAGGTGCGTGTTGACGAGGTCGTCGCGGTCCAGATCGACGAGCTTGTCGGTGGCGATGTCGCGCACCTTTTCGCGGAAAATCTGCGACTGCTTCGGATCCTCGACGTAGGTGATCGCGATGCGCGTCATGGATTCCAGCAACGGCACGGCACGCTCGTCGCCGATGGCCTGCAGCGCCTCGGCGAACGAGCCCATCGCGCCGCTGAAGCGCGTGGCGTGCTTCGTCGCTTCGTCGAGCATGTCCGGGAGGGCTTCCGGCCCGAACTTCTTGAGCGCGTTGACCATCGGGACGCGCCAGCCGCTGTCGGCGGTGGCCCCGGCCGGGGCCGCCGACCAAAGCGCAGCCACGACCTTGCGCGCGGCGAGCGCGCGAAGGTCCGGGTCCAGGTCGTCGAGCTTCATGCTGAACATTTCGCTCGCCGCGGTAAACGAGAGCTGGCGGGCCTCGTTCTCGACAAGCTCCATCACGCGGCGGACAATCTGGTTGCGCGTCCTGGCATCGAGCCCGCGGCCGCGCGCAAGCCTGCCGAGCCCCGTCAGCAAAACATACGCCCGGCGCTCGTTGGCGGGGTCGGCAATGCGACGGATGCAGTGCTGCAGGCGCTTGGTGAGAATTTCGCCCGCGTCGGGATTGGCGATCCGGCCGAGCGCATCGACGATCAGCTCCTCCTCGCGCTCGACGTCGGTTTTCTCATACCACGCGCGAAGCTGCTCAAAAAAGTCCTCGTGGCGCAGCCCACCCATGATGCCGGCGAGGAGCTGAAGCCGATTCTTGCCGCCCTCGGGCGCGCGCGCCAGCTCCAGGACCCCCTTGCGCAGCGTCGGGTTCTGGCCGAGGCTGACCATGGCGCGCACGGCGCACAACTTGGCGCGCGGGCCGAGCCTGGTGAAGATGCGGTCCTCGACTCCGGCGGCGTTGGCGATGCGCGAGGGGTCGGACGGGCAGTAATCATAGATGACGGTCAGTGCGTCGATGAAGAGCTCGATGCGGCCATGGGCCAGGCTGGCGCGCAGGATCGCCATGCACTCGCCGGCGAAACGTTCCACCTGCTCGGGGGTCGGCTCGTCGGCCTCCATCGGCCCGGGCAGCCACGACTGCATGTGCACGATCGCCTGCGTAAGGCGTTGGCGCCACTCGCGCTCGCCGGTCTCGAAGGCACTCTGCCCGGTCTGGCGCGAGATCGCGGCGAAATGCTCGGATATGAAACGCGCCCCGGCCGTGGCCTTGCCCCCGCTCTTGGCGATCAGCCCGATGATCTGCGGGACGCGATCCCGGTCGTGGTAAAGCGTCGCCAGCGCCAGCGACAGGTAGCGCGCCTGCTGGACAAGCTCTTCCTGGTTGCCCGCGAGCTCGAGCATGGCCGCGCCCAGGCGGCCCGCTTCCTTGTAGTCGCGCGTCACGATCGATCGGCGGCACTCGCGCGCGAGGCGCTCCTGGGTGATGCCGGGCAGTTCGCCGAGCCAGAACTTCGTCCGCTCGATCGGTTGCTTCAGGCGGCGCTCGATTGCGTTGGCGATCGGCTCGGGCAGGTCCAGCTCCATGTCGGCGCAAAAGGCGTGCACCGGCTCCACGCGGAAGCGGTCATAAACGGCCGCGACCATGTCGGCCGCATCGGCGGCGATGCGGTCCATCTGGTCGGGCTGCGAACGCGCGATGGTGCAGAGCCGGGCGCGTGCGGCGGCTGCTTGACCATCGAGCAAAAGGGCTTGAAAATCTTTCATGACAAACATCCAGGACCACGGAACGGCTTGCGAAAGGATCGCAAAACGCAGAACGAACCTCGCCCCATGATATTAAATTCGGAATGTGAACGGGGCAAGGGATTAGTGCGATATGCGGAGTTGACTGGACGGGCACGTCACCGGTGAACGATGCCGTTTAAAGGCAACTTATGCATGCTTCTTGTCCCTGCGTCTTCGTGGTTCCAATTTGTGAAAATCAAGGTGTTCAGTTTGCTCTGGAAACTCTTTCCTATGGTTTGTTACATTCGCACGCGAAGTGGACGTTCAATTAAATCGGGATCTAACACGATGCGTCCTGGCGCTTCCTCATTCCGCATTCGCAAGGGTTTCACCCTGATCGAACTGCTGATTGTCGTGGCCATCATCGGAATCCTCGCGGCGATCGCGGTGCCGAATTTTCTGGAGGCGCAGACGCGGGCGAAGATTACGCGCGTGCGCGCCGATCACCGCGCGTTCCGCACCGCGATCGAGGCCTATCACGTCGATGAGCTTGCCTACCCCTGCGCCGAGAGCAACGGCACCCTCAAATGGCTTCACCCGCTCACGACGCCGATCGCTTACCTCGCCGACATCAAAATCCTCGAGGACCCGTTCAGCGTGGGCGCCGACGCCAAGGACCTGCAAACGCTGCGCAGCTACCGCAATTACCGATATTTCGGCTTCAACGAAATGGGGTTCGTGAACACGGACAAATACACTGGCAAGATGATTCCCGTTTATTCGCCAGCGGGGACGATGAAGGTGTTTTACTATGTCTTGTTCAGCGCCGGACCGGACAAGATCCGGAGCATCGGCAGCAACGGCGGGACGTTTTTGCAAAGCGAAAACCTGTTTGCCCCCGACCGGTTTATCGAGTTCATCTACGACCCGACGAACGGGACGGTAAGCAACGGGGAGATTCTTTCGGCCGGCGGAGAAATCATTGGCCGAGCAGAGAAATCCGTTCGGCTGATTCAGGTGAATTAAAATCCGAAATCATCCGCTTTAATCCGCAAGATCCGCGTTTCTTTGGACGCGGATGGGTACTGATGAACACGCGGATACAACAAAGAGCAAACTGAAGTTTGAACTCCTGACTTGTTCCGACATCGTATTTTCGCTGTTCTCTGCGCTGGGCGTGTGACATTTTAGTCGCGGGTGACGGCGATGGGCGTTTGGGCAAAAGCGCGCGCGGGGTGGGAGCGGTGGGGCTGGATCGTCCCGGCCGTGATCCTTGCCGTGCTGGTGTTGATCGCGATCGCCGCGCCCCTCATTGCGCCTTTCAATGTTTACAAACTCGAACAGATCCGGCTCGAGGACAGCGCGCTGCCGCCTTCAAACCATTACCTGCTCGGCACCGACGTGCAGGGGCGCGACATCCTTTCGGCGGTGATGTTCGGGCTGCGCGTGTCGCTTCTGGTTGGCGTGTGCGGGACGATTTTGGCCG
Source organism: bacterium (assembly GCA_021372575.1). GTDB lineage: Bacteria > Sumerlaeota > Sumerlaeia > MVZB01 > MVZB01 > JAJFUE01. Next base: position 7,393 of record JAJFUE010000123.1, read on the forward strand.
CGCTCGCGGGCGTCGCGCTGGGGCTTGCGGCGGGGTGGCGCGGCGGCTGGACGGAGTCGGTCGTTATGCGCGCGGCCGACGTGCAGCTTGCGTTCCCGTCCATTCTGATCGCGCTGTTCATGATGGCGATCTGGGGCTCGGGGCTCATGAAGATCATCGTGGCGGTGGCGATCGCGCACTGGGTGATCTACGCGCGCATGACCCGCGCGGCGGTGCTGACCGAGCGCGAGAAGGAATACGTCGCGGCGGCCGTCTCGCTCGGGGCGCGGCCATCCCGCGTCGTGCTGCGCCACATCCTGCCGAACATCATGGCGCCGGTGGTGGTGATCTCGGCGATCCAGTTCGCGTCGATCGTGATGCTCGAGGCGACGCTGAGCTTCCTCGGCCTCGGCGTGCCGATCACGCGCCCCTCGCTGGGGATGCTGATCAAGTTCGGATTCAACGAGTTTTCGAGCGGGGCGTGGTGGATCTGGCTTTTCCCCGGCCTCACGCTCATGGTATTAATTTTTTCACTCAACTGGCTCGCGGACAGAATGCGCGATCGCGAGATCGTCTAACACTTTTTTCAGGAGCGCTCTCATGAGTAAGGCTGACACCCAATTCTCCAAGGTCGGCTTCGTCGGGCGTTATCTGCTGCCGTTGTTCCTGATCTTTCTCATCCCCGGGTTCAGCCTGTGGTTCTTCATGCACGTGCAGAACTACTACGACAAGCAGTTCCTGAGCATGGCCGAACGGGAAATCCAGAACGACAAGCGACTGACCCAGGCCGAGCGCGAAAAGGGCCTGAACTTCTACCGCAAGGTGCCGCTGTCGAAGATGCTTGCGTCGAACCGCGCCGAGGCCAGGGAATTCCAGAACGGCTTCGAGCCGAAGATCCGCCGCGATTACATGACGTTCCGCTGGATGATCCGCATCGCGCGGTTCTGCATCTGGACCGGCATCGCCGCGTTCATCATCGCCGGCATCAGCGTCCTGTTTTCGCTCCGCTCGCAACTGGCGCAGTATTACAGCCTGCTGACCGGCTGGCATGTGCTGCGCATTTTTGCGACGCTGCAGGTGATGGGCCAAGGCGTCCTTTTGTTTGCGCTTTCTTACTGGGTGACCGCGTTCTTCATGGAACAGTATTGGCCGAAACTGGTCATTTGCGGCGCCGTGCTCGCCGTCGGCGGCATTTTCGTTGTGATCGTGGCCATCTTCAAGCGCATCGACCAGACGTTTAACGTCGAAGGCCGGGTTCTTGACCATGCAGGCGCCGGGCCGCTGATGCAGCATTTGACCGCCGTCGCGGCCAACCTCGGCATCGAGCCGCCCCACCAGATCATCGCCGGCATCGACGACAATTTCTTCGTGACCGAGCACACGGTGACGGCCGGCGACAAGACGGTGAGCGGCAAGACGCTGTTCGTCAGCCTGTCGCTGCTGCGCAACTGCACGCGCGACGAGGCCAACGCGGTGCTGGCGCACGAGATGGCGCATTTCAGCGGCAGCGACACGGTGTATTCGAAGAAGATTTCGCCGCTGCTGAGCCGGTATTTTGAATATCTCAAGGCGCTCTACAACGGCGGCGTGTCGCGGCCGGTGTTCTATTTCATGCACGCGTTCTGGAGCCTGTACCAGCTTTCGATCCAGCGCCTGAGCCGCCAGCGCGAGTTCCGCGCCGACGCCATCGCCGCGCAGCAGACGTCGCCGGCCAGCCTCGCCAATGCGCTCGTCAAGATCGCCGCGTTCTCGCGCTACCGCGGCAAGGTTGAGGAGGACCTGTTCAAAAGGGAAGAAGTCCACGAATCGGTGAACATTCCGGCGCAGGTCGCGAGCGGCTTCCCGGAGTTCGTCCGCGGCTGCATCGCGGCGTCGGACCTCGGCGAGTCCAAGACGACGCACCCGTTCGATTCGCACCCGACGATGCGCGAGCGGTTCCAGGCGGTCGGCATCGGCGAGGTCAATCTCGACGAAAAAACGCTGCTCGAACCGGTGGCCGACAGCTGGTACGGCGAGATTCCCGGCGCCGACAAGATCGAGGCGGAGCTCTGGGAAGAATATCAAAACGAGTTCAAGAAGGCGCACGAGCTGTCGCTGGCGTATCGCTACATGCCGGCGGGGGAGCAGGAAACCGCGATCGTGCTCAAGCATTTCCCGGCGCTCGAGTTCATCGACAAGAAGGGCAACAAGCTCGTCATCGACTACCGGCACATTCACTTTTCGAAATGGCCCGAGCCGATCCGCTACGAGGAGATCGCGAAGTGCACGGCCAGCGAGAGCTTCGGCAGCAAATACCTGAAAATCGAATACAACCGCGGTGGAAAAAAGGCCGACGAGAAGTTCTGCCTGAGCGGCTTCAAGGACGCCGCCGAGGTTTTGATGGAGCATTTCAAGAAATACTACACGCGTCACCTGGCCTCGCGCGAGTTCCAGAAGGAAAAAGAAAAAGAGGCGGCGGAAAACGCGGCGGCCGGGAACCAGAATTAATAATGCCACACGCTGATTGAACGGATTGAACGGACTTCCGCTGATTTGGATTCATCCTTACTACTATCCGTCAGAATCTTGTTTTCCTGACAAGATTTTTGAACAGGAGGCAACGGAGGTAACAGAGATTTCGGCCAAAAGAAATTACTCCGTTTCCTCCGTTTCCTCCTGTTCAATTCTTCAGTTCAGAAATATTCTCTGCCTCTCTGCCAAACTCTGCTTCTCTGCGACAAAAATCTTTTTCGTGTTTTTTCGTGCTCTTCTTTCGTGTGTTTCGTGTTTGCATTTTTGGGTTGCGGCTCCGCTGCGCCAAGTTCATCGGTTCAAGTCGTGCCATTCGCGCGCGGATTTTTGAATTTCTATTTCTTTTTCTCGGCGATCCAGAGCGTGACGTCGCCGTCGATCCGCCTGGCGAGGGCATAGCCGTTTTTTTCGAAAACACTCATCGTTTGGGGACTCGGGTTCCTGGCCGCAAGGAGCCAGATCGCGCCGCTTGCGGCGGGCATTTTATTTGTAAGCGCGAAATATTTCGCGGGCGGCGGCGTGCCGGCGTTGACGGCGAACGCATACTTGATCTCGTCGGGGTCGAACGTGTAAAGGTCGCCCGGGCGGACGTTTTGCGTGAAGTCCCGGATGGCCGGTTTCCACACCTGGCGGGTCGGGTGCACCAGCATGAACACGTTCATCACCAGGCTGATCATGAACAGGATCGCGAGCGCGGCCGAGGGCCGGCGGTGCCATCCCGAATCGTCGTCGCTGATCTCGCGCGCCAGCCACGTCGCGAACATCAGCCAGCCCGGCAGGCTGAACGTGGCATACCTGATCGAAAGCGGCGCGTGGATCGCCGCGTGCGCGATGAGCATCAGCGCCAGCGGCCCGAGCCACAGCATCAGCGAGATCCAGCCGACGTGCGCGCGCCGCGAGCGCGGCAGGCGCGCCAAGCCGTAAAGGACCAGCGCCAGCATCGGCAGGCACGTCGCAATCCAAAGGGCAATGGCGATCGGCCGCAGCTTCGGCATGGTCGTGTTGAACGGCCCCGCCACCGGCAGCACCATCATGCGGACGATCGTCTCGAAGTCCGCCGGGTCCGTCTTGACCGTCGCGGCCATCGAGAGGTTCTTCCACTGCGGCGCCACCGCCGCGAGGGCGCATGCCGACCCGATGATCAGTCCGGCAAGACTCGCCAGCGCGCCCGTGCGGCTGAACGGTCGGCGCGGCTTGACGGCAATCACGCACAATGCGCCCGCGAGCGCGATGACGAGCCACGCGAAATGATAATTCATGAGGCTGCCGGCGAGGCTCATCACGAGGCAAATGAAAAAAAGCCGCCACGGCCGCGCGGCCTGCGACCAAATCAGGCCCATCCCGAGCATAGCCACGCTGATGGGAAGCATGTACGGGCGCCCCTCGTGGCCGTAAAAAATCAACGCCGGCGACAGCACATACAGGAGCAGCAGGAACGGCCGCGTTCGCAGGCCGACGGCCCGTCGCGCCCACCACATCAGGCCAAACAGGCCGATGAAAAACGCGGCGATCGACGCGGCGCGGACCATGACAATCGCTGGATTCGCGCCCAGGATCACGCGCAGCAGCGCGAAGTAAAGCGGCGGGTTGTAATCGATCGTGAAGCGGCGGTCGAATGGGTCGGCGTGCCAGTCCAGGCCCGGGGCGAAAGGATTATAGAGACGCTCCCAGGGGCTGCCGATGCGGCGCACGGTGAAGCCCTCGTCCTCCCAGCAGTCGTGGCGGACGGCGAGGAACACAAGGAACAGCGCCGCAGCCGCGACGACGATGATCGTCAGTTTGCGAAACAGATCGGGGGTCTGGCGCCGACTATGAACCATCCAGTTATTGTCGCCAACGGGCGTGGGCACTGTCCATCATTTTGCGGTTTCGCTTGCCAACGCCGGTCCGATCTGAACAATCGGTTCAAGAAGCGTTGCGCCATCACGGGAAAGGGGAGCCTTTCATGGGGATCGATCCGTGGGATTTGACCTCGACGAACCTGGGCCGCCTGCAGGGGCAGAAGTTTGAAGTCGCCGTGCTGCCGACCGGCGCGATCGAGGCGCACAACCGGCACCTGCCGGAGGGTCAGGATTTCCGGCACACCACATATGTGGCGCGGACGAGTTGCGAAATGGCGTGGCGGCGCTCGCCGAGCGTGATCTGCCTGCCGGCGCTGCCGTACGGCGTCGATTGCAATCTGCTCGATTTCCCGCTGACGATCCACGTCTCGCAGGCGGCGCTCGACGCCATGATTCGGGACATCGTGGTCTCGCTCCGGCGGCATGGGATCAGGAAAGTGGTTATTGTGAATGGCCATGGGGGCAACGATTTCACGCCACTGATTCGCCAGATCCAGTGCGACATGGACGTGCACGTGTTCGTCGTGAACTGGTGGCTTGTCGGCATGGACCGCTACGGCGAAATTTTTGAAAAGCCCGACGATCACGCCGGCGAATGGGAAACCTCCGTCGCGCTGGCGCTTTATCCTGATCTGGTCGAAATGGAGCGTGCGGGCCACGGCATTCCCACACCGTTCAGGCTTGAAGGATTGCGCAAAGGCTGGGCGCACACGAGCCGCCGTTTCTCGCGCATGATCGACCACTGCGCCGCCGGCGACCCCTCGCGCGCCACCGCCGAAAAAGGGCGCAAATATTTGGAATTGGTATGCGGAAGGATCAGTGATTTTTTAGTCGAGCTGGCCGAAGCGAAAATCGACGAAACATTCCCGCAGGTTTAGAATATGATACGTTCGATTTATGTTTGATATACATTTCATCAGATGGAGAGAAAAATGGAATGTCCGTTTTGCCACCACAGAATCGGTTATTTTAGCAAGGCGGTGAATAGTTTGAACCAACGCGCCAGAAAGTGCCCTGCTTGCGGGAAAGCATTCATACTGAAATTGAATAAAAAGAAATACTGGGCGTTTGCGATTCCTCTGCTGATTGTTGCACTCACGGCTTTGCAGTTATTGCCGCCACATTGGTTAAACCTTCCGGTTGCCGTGGGCATCGTGGTTGGGATTTCCATGTTCTTTTCACTTAAACCCATCGAACCCGAGGGTTAATTCTGGACCACTGCGCCGCCGGCGATCCGTCGCGCGCAAGCGCGGAAAAGGGAAGGCAATACCTGGAGCTGGTTTGCGGCCGGATCAGCAAATTTCTAGTCGATCTTGCCTCAGCCGAAATCGACGACACGTTTCCGCAGCAAGCGGGCTGATGGGGTTCAGGCCTTGTGCCTGCTTGCCCGAATCAGCACGATCTCGAACGGCCAATCGATTCGCGCCCAGGCCTGTTCCGCCGTATAGACAACGATCGGAATTCCCGTCATGCGGCAGTAGTGCGCGAGGGCAAGGCAAGCCCGATCGCCGAGCGACGCGCCGATTTTCCTGGTCCGCGCCCGCAGGTCGGCGGCGGTGCGCGTGTGGTCCCAATCGAATTCGAGAACTTTCAAGCCCAGCTCGTTCACCGCGAGTTCGGCTTCCTTGATGGGGACGCCATGGTCGCATAGTTTGCCGAGGACCTCGCATATATTGACGGTTGAAACCCAGCATTGGCCGCCGTCGAGCGCGGCTTCGACCAATTCATGGCCTTTTTCCCGCTGGAGGAAGGCAAGGATCGCGGAGGCGTCGAGGATCGAGAGATTATTCATGCCGGGCCTCCGCCTTCCTTTCGGCCAACAGTTCCTTGCTGAGGCTCACGCCCGGCTTGATGTATTTCTGGATTCTTTCCTGGGCTTTCCGGCGCGCGGCGCGAGCGTTCATGAGCGTGGCGTGATCATTTTCAAGCGTCAGGATCACTTCGTCCCCGATGTCGATCCCGAGGCGTTCGCGAACGGCCGCCGGGATGACGATGCGCCCGCCCTCGGCGACTTTCAGGATGGTGCGATTGACATCCATGACATTTCTCCTTGAGTGTGCCATCTATTTCGATATTGCCATAAAAAGCACAAAATGGCAACAACGCAGTTCAGCCCCAGAGTTTTGGCGTGCGCAAGCCGATTTCAATTGAAAGGCGTGAGCACCTGAGCGCCGAAGGCGCGAAAGAATAAAACCTGGGGCGGAGCGTAGCGCAGCCCCAGGACAGCGATCCAAGTCAGTCGCGAGCGCTGAAGGCGCAAGAGAAATCGGTTTCTTTCGCGCTTTCAGCGCTCCGGTTTTCATTGACTCACAACCTGGGGCTGCGCTGCGCTCCGCCCCAGGCTAAATTCCCTTGCGCTTTCAGCGCAGAAATTCGGATTAGCCGCGCTAAACACATACACCGGTAAACCGGTCCTGAATTAATGGCGCATGTGTCCGGGGGTTGGGGATCGAACCACTTCGTGGTTCAAAACCGTCATCGACTCCACTTATGAGGCACGATGCCGGCGGCTCCCTGAAAACTCAATTGCCCATATGAAAATGAATCTCTTTACGATCCGGATCGCCTGTGGTATTTTCCACGGGTTTTGATGACAGGCCCAGGCCTTGGAGACAGTAACAGGGGAGAAATCATGGCAACTTTGAGCGAGGTTCAGACGGTCAAGCTTTTGCTCGACGGCGAGTTCCGCGAGAGCGCGGGGACGCAGTTCCATGAGGTCAAGGACCCGGCCACGCAGGAGGTCCTGGCGCGCGTTCCGTTCGCGACCGATGGCGAGCTCGACGCCGCGGTCAAGTCCGCGCAGGCCGCGTTTCTCGAGTGGCGCGACCGGCCGCTTTCCGACCGCGCGCGCCTGTTCATGAAATTTCAGGACCTGCTCAAGGCGCACAAGACCGACATCGCGAAGACGCTGTGCCGCGAAAGCGGCAAGCTCCTTGCCGACGCCGAGGGCGACCTGTGGCGCGGCATCGAAGTCGCCGAGCACGCGTGCGGCATCGCGACGCTGCTCATGGGCGAGACCGCCGAAAACGTCGCGCGCAATATCGACACGATCAGCATGCAGCAGCCGCTCGGCGTCTGCGCCGGCATCACGCCGTTCAACTTCCCCGGCATGATCCCGCTGTGGATGTATCCGATGGCGATCGCGTGCGGCAACGCGTTCGTCCTGAAGCCGTCGGAGCAGGACCCGATGACGGTCATGCGCGTCGCGGAACTGTTCGTCGAGGCGGGGTTCCCCAAAGGCCTGCTCAATATTATTCACGGCGGCCGCGACCAGGTCGACGCGCTCATCCGTCACCCGCTCGTGCGCGCCGTTTCGTTCGTCGGATCGGTCCCGGTGGCGCAGCATGTCTATAAGACCGGCGCCGACGCGCTCAAGCGCGTGCAGTGCCTCGGCGGCGCGAAAAACCACATGGTCATCATGCCCGACGCCAATCGCGCGCAGACCATTTCGGCGCTCGTCGGCGCGGCGTGCGGCGCCGCCGGCCAGCGCTGCATGGCGATCAGCGTCGCGGTGTTCGTCGGCGATTCGGACGCGATCATTCCCGAACTCGTCGAGGCTTTCAAAAAAGTCCGCCCCGGCCGCTGGGACAACGCCGACGCCGCCTACGGCCCGCAGATTAGCCCGCGCGCGAAACAACGCGTGCTGGATCTCATCACGTCCGGCAAGAAGGAAGGCGCCAAGTGCCTTGTGGACGGCTCGGGGTTCGTGATGCCCGGCTACGAGCAAGGCAACTTCGTCGGTCCGACGCTCTTTGACAACGTCACGACCAACATGTCGATCTACAAGGAAGAAGTTTTCGGCCCGGTCCTGTGCATGATGCGCGCGAAGACGCTCGACGAGGCGATCAAGCTCATCAACGCCAACCCGTACGGCAACGGCACGTCGATCTTCACGCGCTCGGGCGCGGCCGCGCGCAAGTTCCAGCACTCGATCGAGGTCGGCCAGGTCGGCATCAACGTCCCGATCCCCGTACCGCTGCCGTTCTTCTCGTTCACCGGCTCGCGCGGATCGTTCTACGGCGACCTGCACGTCTATGGCAAGCAGGCCGTGCGTTTCTACACTCAAACCAAGACGATCACCTCGCGCTGGTTCGAAGACGAAGGCCCCGCCGCCGGCCCGAACATGACAATATCGTTGAAATAAACGAATACATATTCACCACAGAGACACGGAGGCACGGAGAATGTGAAATTTTGTATTCTCCGTGTCTCTGTGTCTCAGTGGCTCAATTCCGTTTCCGCGCCTGCTTGCATCCATTCTTCGCGTGTGATAACCATATTGGGATTACACCCGCCCGCTCCCTGTTCGCATCAGGGCACGCGGGGCTGAAAACCTTACCAAAGGCTTACGTCATGGTCGTCTCGCTTGATACCGTCATCTCCCTGTGCAAACGGCGCGGGATCATCTTCCAGTCCAGCGAAATCTACGGCGGGATGGCGGCATGCTACGACTACGGCCCGCTCGGCGCCGAGATCAAGCGCAACGTGCGCAACGCCTGGTGGCGCGCCATGACGCAGGAGCGCGACGACGTCGATGGCATCGAGTGCTCGATCCTGATGAACCCGGAGGTGTGGCGCACGTCGGGCCACGTCGAGAACTTCACCGACCCGCTCGTCGATTGCAAAAGCTGCCGGGCGCGGTTCCGCGCCGATCATCTGGACGGCTATCGCGCGCGCTACAAGGTGACCGGCGTCGTCGAGGGCAGCGGCGAAGGCCAGTATGAAGTCGAACTCGGGCCAGCCATTCCGGGCAAGGTCATCCTTGCCGGCCACAAAGTCGATGACCGCATGTTCGAGCGCGTCGATAAGATCGAATACACCGGCTCGCCGCTGGCCTGTCCGACGTGCGGCAACAAGGCCCTCACCGAGCCGCGCCTCTTTAACCTCCTCTTCCGTACGCACGTCGGCCCGATCGAGGACGCGGCCTCGACCGTGTTCCTGCGCCCCGAGACGGCGCAGGGCATGTTCGTGAACTTCGAGAACTGCCGCGGCACGATGCGGCGCAAGCTGCCGTTCGGCCTCGCGCAGATCGGCCGCAGCTTCCGCAACGAAATCACGACCAAGGCGTTCGTCTTCCGCACGCTCGAGTTCGAGCAGATGGAGATGGAATATTTCTGCAAGCCCGGCACCGACGAGGAGCATTACAGGCACTGGGTCGCCGAGCGCTACAACTGGTATATCCGCTACGGCATCAAGCGCGAAAACCTGCGCCTGCGCCAGCACGACGCGGACGAGCTCGCGCATTACAGCCGCATGTGCCACGACGTCGAATACAACTTCCCGATGGGCTGGGGCGAGCTCGAGGGCATCGCGCACCGCGGCGATTACGACCTCACCAAGCACATGGAGGCCACGCACAAGGACCTCCAGTATTTCGATCCCGAGACGAACACGAAATACACGCCGTACGTCATCGAGCCGGCCGCCGGCGTCGATCGCACCGTCATGTGTTTCCTCATCGACGCCTATGACGAGGAGACCGTGCTCGACCGCCAGCGCGTCGTGCTGCGGCTTCACCCGGCGCTCGCGCCGATCAAGGTCGCGGTCCTGCCGCTCCTCAAGAAGCGCCCCGAAATCGTGGAAATCTGCCACAAGCTGACCGGCGACCTGATGAGGCACTGGAAGGCGGTTTATGACGACACGGCCGCGATCGGCAAGCTCTACCGGCGCCAGGACGAAGTCGGCACGCCGTTCTGCGTCACGGTCGATGTCGAGTCGCTGGAGGACGGCAAGGCCACCGTGCGCGAGCGCGACCAGATGACCCAGGAACGCGTCGAGCTTGATAGAATGGAAGAGTACCTCGTCGAGAAAGTCGTGATGGTTCCGCCGAAGGTCGAAGAACCCGTCGCGATTTGATGTTTGTAGTCCCGCCTTCAGGCGGAATAGGTGCATTGAATGATTGAGTTGCCCACGAATTCCCGCGTTATGATCACCGGCCTGACCGGGCAGGACGGCTATTATCTCGCCAAGCTGCTCATGCCGCGCGGATGCGAGATCGTGGGCCTCATTCATGAAGCCGAGATGGAGGTCGCGCGCAAAATTCGCGACGAGCTCGGCCCGATCGAGCTTCATCCGTGCGACCTCAAGGACCGGTCCGCCGTTGAGGAGGCGATCGCCTCGCGCCGGCCGCAGATCGTATATCACCTCGGCGCGCAGAGCTCCGTGCGCCGCGCGTGGGAGAACCCGCTCGAGACCGCGCAGGTCAACACAATGGGGACGATTTTCATCCTCGACGCGATGCGCCGCCACTGCCCCGGGTCGGCGTTCGTTCTTGCCGGCTCGTGCGACTGCTTCGACCACGAGGCGGCCCCGAACGGCCTCACGCCGCAGACGCCCTTCAAAGCCACCAACCCCTACGCGACAAGCAAAGTGATGGCGATCCAATACGCGCAGTATTACCGCAACGAATTCGGCGTGCGCGCCTCCGTCGCGATCTTTTTCAACCACACCTCGCCGCGCCGGCAGGAGCATTTCGTCGAGATGGGGGTCGTGGCCAACGCCGTGCGCGTCAAGCGCGGCCAGCTCGACGCGCTCACGATCGGCTCGATGGAAACGCGCCGCGACTGGTCGTGGGCTCCCGAGATCGTCGATGCGTTCGCGCGCATGGGCGCGATGCCCGACGCGATGGACCTGGTCCTTGCCTCGGGCCACACGATGACCGTCGGCGACTGGGTCCGCGAGTCATTCGCGCAGCTCGGCCTCGACATCACGCGCCACGTCCGGATCGATCCCACGCGCTGCCACCCCGGCGACCGCCCGCACACGTTCGGCAACATTGAGGAAACCAAAAGAATTTTAGGCTGGCAGCCCAAAATGGGCCTCCGCGAGATGGTCAAGGAACTCATCGCCAGCCGAGTTGAAGGGTAGGTCGGGTCTTCGACCCGACTCTGAAACCTAAAATACGTTTAATTTTCCAGGATCGCCACTCGATCGCGGCATTCCGCCGGGTCCCTGAACAGGACCACCCGATCGTTCGCGATGCCGCGCATCGCGCGCTGAAAACGCGCATCCGACAGGTTGCTGCCTTCGACTTTTCTGATGAATATGAATCCGATTTGCCGCGGGTGTTTGCGCGCGATGGCTCCGTAAATCTCGGGATCTTTCTCGCCTGAATCCCCGACCAGAATGAATGTTCGCCTTGGAAACCTTTTCAGGACCTCCTCGATTTGCTTTGTTTTATAGGACGAAACGTCCCCGGCAAGTAATTCGATGAGGTTGTGGTCCGTCACCCTGAAATCGCGGAATCGCATCGAGCCCGCGGGGAAACCATGCGTCGCGATGAATTCGCCGAGCGGCTCGTAAAGCTGCCACGGCGAGCCGGAAATGTAATGAAACGCCGCGCCGGATTTTCCCAACGAGCGATACAGGTCGGCCATGCCGGCGACCGGCTGCGCCGGCAGCCAGAACGTGTTTGCGAGCATTCGCTTGCGGTTCAGCACTTCCGTGTGCTTGATCGTGTCGTCGATATCCGAGATGACCGAGATGCCCGTGGGCGGGATGAGCTGGATGCGCGCCTCGAAGTTCCGCGTCTGCCCGTGCGGCAGGATCGCCTTGGCTGTGATCCATTTCAGGCAGTCCGCATTGTCTTTCACGTCGGCCGCGGCGAATTGCGCGAGCAGCATTGCGTGCCCGTTGCGGCCGGTCTTGCCCATGGCCATTTCGCGGCCCGCGAGGTTGAGCCGGATGCGTTGGTTGCGCTCGTGATCGACAAGGAACAGCCGCAGCCGTTTGTCGAGCGTCAGTGATTCGGTTGTGGTCAGCTTGTCAAGCCCGGTCGTCGCGGCGACCTCATGCACGAACGCCTTGCGCCATTTCGAATCGGGCTCGGGCTCGAACACGCACGCATGCACCTCGACGGTCCACGTCGTTCGCGTGTCGTCGAGCCAGCCGAACGTCGGGTAAAAAAGAATTTCCTCGTCGCGATGAATGTGCCCCGCCGGCAGCAGGCCGGCCCGCGCATCGGCAGCCAACATCACCCATCCGATTGCAATCAGCAAGCGAATGGTCTTAGGCAGCACCGCTTCGGAGAAACTCATGCGTTTATTCCGCACTCCGCACTCCGCATTCCGCATTCGGCAGACTCAGGCTTTTTCGCGAATCTGTTTCATGATCGTCTTGCTGGCGTTGACCTTCGGCGCGCCGGTGATCGCCACGCGAATCCCGAGTTCGTCGGCGATCGCGCGCTCGGGCACGCCCTCGGCCGTGTAGTCGGTTCCCTTGGCGTGGACGTTCGGGCGGATCGTGCGCAGGCAGCGCTCGGCCGTCGGCTCTTCAAAAATCACGACGCGATCGACGGCTTCCATCCCGGCGAGCAGTTCCGCGCGTTCGACGCCCGGCATGATCGGCCGACCCGCGCCCTTGATCTCGCGCTCGCTGGCGTCGGAATTCACGCCGACGATGAGCACGTCGCCCTCGGCCTTCGAGTCGTTGAGGTAAGAGACATGCCCGGCATGCAGGATGTCGAAGCAACCGTTGCAGAACACGACGGTCTTGCCGGCGGCTTGCTGCTCGCGCGCAAACGCCGCGGCCTGGTCAAGCGTGACGATCCGGTCGGAGGGTTGGTAATCAGGCATAGTTCCGAATTCCTTCCAAATACCTGTTTTCCTCTGCGGGATTCTCACCCAAAAACATGATTAGATAATGCTTGGGGGTTTCCTCAGCAATCAAGGGCAGAATGAAAATGAAATTCAATGTCTCATCGGCTTCTTCATCGTCATGCCAGGTTGTCATTAAAAAATACTTGTCTTCGTCGGCATCGGGATCTTGTGTCTGAAGCCAAACTGCGATTTCGTCGATGCTATCGTGCCAATGTTCGCTTTCAATGCCCGCACAGCAAACATAATCGCAATTGCTTAGAATGAGTTGTTTGGCAAACTCGGACTCGAATTCATCGTCCACATGGTAGTGAAAATTTACCAGCAGGCAGAGATAAGGCTCGCCGTTAAATGGAAGCTCGGGAAAACAGGTTTGTTCAGGAAGCGAATGGACCCAAACGGAAACGTTATTGATGGATTGAATAAATTTCATGATCGGCCTGGGTTCATCCGTCCCTACGGGACTCGCGTTTATTTTTTACCAATCTACCCCGCCATTATCATGGCGGGCTGAAGGCGGTCGTCCATCCGGGACTTGGTAATCGACGTTGTATGTTGCGTGCGTATGCTCGGAGCAGCCCATGTCGCTTCGGGCCGAAGCGACCTACCGTTTTAAGATCCACTCGACCGCTTCGACGATGTCCTCGACGATCACGGTCGGCTCGACTTTCCATTCGTGGCGCTTGTATTGAATCTCGCCGAGGCCGTAGCCGGTTTTGACCATGATGCCGGGGATGCCGGCGTTGTGCGCGAATTCGATGTCGGCCGGCTTGTCGCCGATCATCCACGCGCGTTTCATGTCGATCGGGAATTCCTTGCACGCCTTGCGGATCATGCCGATGCCGGGCTTGCGCATCTGGTGCGGGTCGTCGCGGTATTTCGGGTCGGCCGCGGATTTATGGAACGGCGCGTAATAGAGCGCATCGACGCGCGCGCCGCCGGCGGCCAGCAGTTCATACATGCGCTCGTGGATCTTCGCCAGGACTTCCTCGGTGAAGATCCCGCGCGCCACGCCGGACTGGTTCGTCGTCACGATCGTAAGGTAACCGGCGTTGTTGAGGCGTTTGACGGCCGCGGCCGCCCCGGGCAACAGCTCCAGCCGGTCGGGGTGGTTGCAGTAGCCGACGTCGAGCGTGATGACCCCATCGCGATCGATGAACACGCACGGCAGCTTGGGATTGTAGTCGTCGGGCATGGTGATTATCAGGCGTTTGGGTGTTCGATTACGATTCCAGCCTTCGCCAAGGCTTCGGCTGGCAAGACGATTACGAGCACGAGCACGAAAGATAGCACATCGGACGAACGGAAGTGGTCGTGCACCCGCCTCTGTGTGAAAGGACAACCGAGCTCGCGGTTCCAGCAAGCTCCCCACAGTTGACCCCGACGCACAAGAACCGCACCTCTTAGGGCTGCTACCGCCAGGTCCTGACCCGGTTCGAAGCCGTTCCTTGCATCGGGAACCGCGGATCAACGCCGCACGGTCCCACTTGACCGACCATCCCCACCCTCGGGCGGGAGTTCAGCCCTGCTAAAGCGGATTGCAGGTGACAGGGCACCGCTGGCTCCCCACCTAGCACGACCAAGACCATCGTAAAGAAAAGAGATGAGATATGAAAGATGAAAGATGAGAAATGAAGAAATGAGCGATGAGAAATGCGCGATGAGAATTGAATCCTGCATGGGTCAGGAAATATTCCGCACTCCGCACTCCGCATTTACTCAGGACTCAGCACTTAACAAAAATTGGCTGGGGGTGAAGGATTCGAACCTTCGAATGCCGGAACCAAAATCCGGTGCCTTACCACTTGGCGAACCCCCAGCGACAGACCACACATCATAGCCAGCCCGCAAGGATTCTGTCAATCGGCTGTTGTTCGTAGTGCCGCCTTCCTCGATCTTCATGAAACTGAACCACGAAGACACAAAGGCACGAAGCATTCTTCAAAATCGATTCAGGACACGTCACCTGCAATTTGTTTGATGACAGCATGAATTTTCAAAATTGCCTTCTTCGTGCCTTCGTGTCTTCGTGGTTCAATCAATCCGGGTCGCGCTCAAGCATCAAGGCCGCCTTCAGGCGGAGCAAATGCCGCCCCGAGCTTGCGTCCGAATAAAATTAACGCGAAAGCCCGCTACACCAAAATAATATTTGACCAAGAAGGCGATTCTGCTTAATTTATCATTTATGGATTCAACCCGCAAGAGCCCGGATTGCCCTTACTGTGGCGCGCCGATGCGCACGGCGGTCATGGTCTGCGACCGCTGCGAGGTCGAAATCCGCGGCCGTTTTCGCCAGAGCCAGTTCTCGCGTCTCCCCGCCGAAGACCAGGAGTTCCTCGAACAATACCTCCTCGCCGGCTTCAGCATCAAGGCTCTCGCCGAGGAGTCCGGCCTCGGTTACGTCGCGATCCGCAACCGCCTGGATCACCTGATTGAGACTTACCGCAGGCTGCAGGCCAACGAAGAAGCCAAGCGCGCGATCCTCGAGCGCCTCGCCAAAGGCGAGATCACCCCCGCCGCCGCAGCCAAGCAAATCGAAAGGCTTTAACATGGAATCGGCTGACATCTCGTCCCAAGAAATGCTCGATCAGCTTATGCGCGACGGCAAGATCAGCGACGACGAATATCTGCGGCTTTCGAAAGCGATGCAGCGCAAACCCGAACCGGCGCCGCAGCCCCCCGAGCAAACGCCCGGTCAGCGCATCCAACGCCCGCCGCTCCACAAAAGCCGCAACCGCCTGATTGGCGGGGTTTGCGCCGGGTTGGCCGAGCATTTCGGCTGCGACCCGATCATCGTGCGCGTGATCGCGATCATCCTGCTTCTGACCATCCCGCCGGTCGCGCTCATTAGTTATTTGGTTTTGTATTTCATGCTGCCATGGGGCGGTGAGGCGGTTGTTGAAGTGGATGCACCCAAAAAGCCGTGGCGGTTCGCGTTCTGGTCGGCGATGTTTCTCACCATCGTTCCGATGCTCATCATCAAACTTTTGATGATCAGGATTTTGGATCTATATTCGCAAATCGGGGCTGAATTGCCATTCTTCACGATAGTCGTCGTCGCAATCAGCGATGCCTACCTGCATTGGGCCGCGTATGCCTCGGTCGTCGTTGTGATCCTGGCAACGGCCATCTATCTGGTGTGCGGTCCGACTCTCAGAAAACCATACGCCACCGTGTTCCTGCTGATCTCCTTCATGTGGTCGCTTATGTTCGCAGTTGGCTATTACACGGCCGTGCTCGGTCTGCCCAAAATAGTCGTCCGCTGATATTTCAACCACGGAAGGCACTGAATACATGGAAAAGTTGAATTTGTCCTTCCGTGTATTCGGTGTATTCCGTGGTTTAGAATTCTCCATCAATACCCCACCGCCATCCCGTCCTTGCGCGGGTCGCTTCCCGCGATCCATCCCGGCCCGAGCGGGTTGCGCATGACGCCCTGGTAGCCGCCGAAGCTCGTGGGCGGCGTGTTGCCGATCATCGTGTGGCCCTTCGCGGCCAGCGCCTTGCGCACGTCGTCGCCGATCAGCGATTCCAGCCACACGCCCTTGGTTTCGTGGCGCCACCTCGGCGCCTCTCCGGCCTGCTGGATGTTCATCCCGAAATCGACGAGGTTGCACAGCACCTGCGCGTGCCCCTGCGGCTGCATCGTGCCGCCCATGACGCCGTAAGCCACCCACGGCTTGCCGTCCTTCAGCGCCATCGCCGGGATGATCGTGTGGAACGGCCGCTTGCGCGGCGCGAGCACGTTCGGGTGCTTCGGGTCGAGCGTGAACCCGAAGCCGCGGTCCTGCATCAGGATCCCCGTTTCGCCGGCCATCACCCCCGACCCGAACTGCCCGGCGATGCTGAAGATCATCGAGATCATGTTGCCGTCCTTGTCGGCCGCACAGAGATACACGGTGTCGCCGTCGGACGAAATCCCCGGCATCGGTTCGGCCATCGCGCGGTTCGGATCGATGAGTGCGCGCCGCTTGGCCGCGTATTCCTTGGAGAGCATCTCCTTGACCGGCACCTTGGCTTTTTTGGGGTCGGCAACAAGCGCGTAAAGGTCGGCGTAGGCGAGGCGCTTGGCTTCGACCTGCAAATGAATCGCCTCGGCCGAGTTCTGGCCGAGAGATTTGAGATCAAATCCCTCGAGGATATTGAGCATTTCGAGCGCGGCGATGCCCTGGCCGTTGGGCGGCAGCTCGAACAGCTCCACGCCGCGATACGTCGTCGAGATCGGCTCGATCCACTCGGCGTGGTAATCGTTGAAATCGGCGAGCGTCAGCATCGCCCCCTGCTTCTCCATCGACTCGGCGATCTCCTTCGCGATGTCGCCGCGATAAAAACTGTCCGGCCTAGCCGCCAGCCGCTTGAGCGTCTTGGCCAGCTTCTCGTTCTTGAACAGTTCGCCGGGTTTCGGCAACCGGCCGTCGATCAAGAACGCGGCCTTGGCCTCGGGCGTGACGAGGTTTTTTGCGTTGTTTTTCCAGTTCTCGAGGATGACCGGCTCGACCGGCACGCCGCCCCCTGCGTAGTCGATCGCCGGCGCCAGCGCGCGCTTCATCCCGATCGTGCCGAACTTCTTCATCAATTGATTGAACCCATCGACCGCGCCGGGCACCGTGATCGACAGCGGCCCCGTGCTGGAGAGCTTCGTGACCCCCTTGCTCTTCACGAACTCGAGCGTGGACTTCGATCCCGACCACCCGCTTGCGTTGATGCCGTAAAGCTTCTTGTCCTTCGCCGACCAGACGAGTGCGAACATGTCGCCGCCGATCCCGGTCATCATCGGCTCGACCACGCCGAGCGTGCAGGCCGCGGTGACGGCCGCGTCGATGGCGTTGCCGCCATCAGCGAGGACCTTGAAGCCGGCGGCCGAGGCCATCGGATGGCTCGTTGCAATGACGCCGTGCGGGGCCATGACTTCCGAGCGGGTCTGGTGAATGTTCGGCGCGGGGCGGTCAAACGCCGGGGCGGCCTGGGTCACGAACCCGCATATCGCCATCGCGATCGCGACGGGGAAACTTTTCTTCATCATGAAGCCTCCAGCCGGGGGTATGAATGGCACCATAAAAAACAAACGCAAGAAAGCCGTGTTGCTCACGGACCGAAGGCGCGTTTCAAAAAAATGCGAGTTGGGCAATCGATTAGGATTGCGCCCCCGATATATATCTTGAGAGGATAATTAGTAAACGGTTTGCCCGGTGATTCAACATGGCATTTTCCGAAGAACACATCCCGACGTATTTTGCTCCGGCCGAGCGCGCGACCGAAGCCCGGATTCGCGAGCTCCACAATTTCGTCCTTGGCCACCCGCTGTTCCAGGCCATCATCGAGTCGATCGACGGCTACATGATGATCCTCAACCCCGAGCGGCAGGTGTTGGCGATGAACCCCTCATTGCTGACGGCGCTCGGCATCGACTCGGTGGATTGCCTGCTTGGCGAGCGGCCCGGCGAAATTCTCGGTTGCGTGCACTCGCATGAAATGCCCGGCGGCTGCGGCACGTCGAAGGCCTGCTCCACATGCGGCGCGGTCATTTCGATCCTCGCCAGCCAGCAGGAAGGCCGCGCCCACAGCGGCGAATGCATGATCAGCGTGCGCGACGGCAAGGACGTCAAGTCGTTCGATTTCCGTGTGCGCGCCACGCCGATCACCCTCGGCAAGAACCGCTTCACGGTCGCCGTGTTCAACGACATCAGCGGCGACAAGCGCCGCCAGACCCTCGAGCGCGTGTTCTTCCACGACCTGCTCAACACGGTCGGCGGCCTCGAGGGCTGGAGCAACATGATCATGCGCTACAAGGATCTGGACCCGGCCGAGGCCGCCGCGCGCATCCTCGACCTGTCGCAACGCCTGCGCCAGGAGATCGAGGACCAGCGCCGCCTCACGATGGCCGAGCAGAACCAGCTCGTCGTCCGCCCGCATGACATTCTCGTCAGCAACATGCTCGAGAAGCTGCGCGGCGTGTTCAGCGCCAACGACGCCACGCACGAGCGCAACCTGCACATCGACTCCGCGCCGCTCCAGGAAGAAATCTTCACCGACGCCGCGCTGCTCGAGCGCGTGCTCGTCAACATGGTCAAAAACGCGCTCGAGGCCGTGCGCAAGGGCCAGACCGTGCGCGTGTGGTTCGAGCGCCGCAACGGCAAACCGGTGTTTTGCGTGAACAACGAGGGCGTCATCCCCGAGCCCGTCGCGTTGCGCATTTTCCAGCGCTCGTTCAGCACGAAGCCCGAGCAGGGCCGCGGCATCGGCACTTACAGCATGAAACTGTTCGGCGAAAAATACCTCGGCGGCAAGGTCGATTTCACGACGACCACCGACGGCGGCACGACGTTCTGGATCGAGCTCCCCCCCGAAGGCCCGCCCGAACCCGCAGCCAAGGAAGAGTAGGTCGGGTCTCCGACTCGACTCGTAACAAGAGAGTTTCAACCACGGCGGGATGCCCATGGATAATCCTTTTTCAAATTATGTAATGGCAAATCCTGTTGGTGTTATGATTGTCATCATAGTTTCAGGAATATTCGCATGGCTTTGGTGTTTTCTTGGGTTCCATATCTTCTATCGACGGGTATTGGTTTTATCTATTCCATTGATTTTATCGTATTATGCTTATTGGATTCCAATTGAGAATAGTGGCTCTACCGATCCAGAGTATCTTGGATATGCATTTATATTGATTCCGTTCATGGCCTATCTTGGCTATGCATCCTCAGGAATTGCAATTTGGATACATAGAATAGTGTTTTCAAAAAGAAATATCCCGGTGGATAAGTGACACTCGCCTTCGTCGGTGGGCTACATGCGGCGGGTTTTGAAGGATTCGATTTCCAAGCGGAAAACACGGAATACACGGAATCAGGAATAAATTTTTTCCGTGTATTCCGTACTACTATCCGTCAGAATCTTGTTTTCCTGACAAGATTCTTGAACAGGAGGCAACGGAGGTAACAGAGATTTCAGCCAATAGAAATTACTCCGTTTCCTCTGTTTCCTCCTGTTCAATTCTTCAGTTCAGAAATATTCTCTGCTTCTCTGCCCAACTCTGCATCTCTGCGACAAAATCTTTTTTGTGTTTTTTCGTGATCTTCTTTCGTGTGTTTCGTGTTTGCACTTTTTGGTTGCGGCTCGACCGCGCTCAGTTTTCCGTGGTTGATTAATCCTGGAATTCCAAAGAATAAATCAATATTCCCAAATATCGCGAATCACCCGCGGTCTTATATGTACGATCGACATCGATCGCAAACTCGACCTGTTTTCCTTCCATGCCCGCGACCTCAAACGTTTCCGTGACGCCGCCTTTTCGGGTGTAACGGCGCTCGAATTGTTTTCCGTTGAGCGAAAACTTCACGACGAGAGGCCGCTGTTCCGAAACGTCCTCATTCCCAATGTAAACCGGCACGAGCATCGTCTTTCCGTGCGGCTCGACGAGCATGCTCGCCTTCTTCCCGGTCCAGTTCATCCGTCTCCCGTCGTGCCGCTCCGGCCTGTAAAATCCCTTCCCCGTCATCTGCCGCAGGCACATGTTGCCGGCCCACGCGGCCCGCTTCTGCGCCAGTTCTTTTCCAAGCTCTTTCTCAATCAGCGCCGGCGCCATGCGCGGAATCATCGCGCGAGTCATGAGCGCGTGACGTTCGGGAGTCGGGTGCCAGTCGCCGGGCGAAACGGCCATGTCGGCCGCGCCGATGTGCCGTTTGACCGCCCATTTTTGCGTGATCGGCAACGTGTCGATGACCGGCATCCCGATCTGGCCGCACAGCTTTTTGATCTTGTCGTATTTCTCGTCGCTCATTTTATCGGGCCAATAGGGGAACACTTCGTTCGCCGGCAGCACGACCCAGTTCGGGATGTTCCGCTGCCTGCACCACACGGCCAGCTCGCGGTAGGAGTTCTCGAGCACCGGCCACCCTTCCAGCACGGAGAATCTTTTCCCCGGCTTGAGTTCGCGACCGAGGAATTTCAGCACCTGCTCCGTCGCGTCGCGCCCGCGCATGAACGTCGGCAGCCAAAGCAGGTAAACCTGCCGGCTGAACAGGAAATTCGGCTGCAGGACGATGTCCTCGTCGAGCATGAATGTCGGCACCTGCGCGTCGTTGAGGTCGTATTGGATGAAGACGGCGTCGGGCTGGATCGCCGGCGCCAGCAGCTTGAGCGTCTCGACCTCCTGCACGGCCATGTAGCCCGGTACGCCGCTGTTGATCGCCTCGACGCGCCCCTTGCCGTCGAGCATCCAGTTCATCTCGTCCTCGAGGAGCTCGATGTAGGTTTCCTCGGAGTTGACCGCCCAGCCCCACAGCGTCGAATCGCCGAGCCCCAGGATGCGGATCGTTTTCGGCGGCTTGATTTTTTCGACCTCGTCGTCGCGCAGGCCGAGCGCATTGATCGAGACCGTCGATTTCCGGAACGTCCCGCGCGCGCCTTCCTTGAAACGGTACACGATTTTGGGGTCCGGGTCCGTGCGCAGCAACTGCGAGAGCGTGACCTCGACCCAAAGTTTCTTGGGCGTTTGCGGCGACAGGTCCGCCAGCGAGCCGTGGATCGTCATCGCGAGCATGACGCGGATCATCATCTCGACAATGAACAGCCCCCCGAGCAACCCGATCAGGATCGCGCCCAGGCGAAACGCGCGCCGGCGGCGGGGCGAAATGGGCTTGTGGGGTTTTCGTGTCAATGGAGTCGCGCGGCAAATCCGAACGTCGGGGGTTGATCGTGGTCCGCCCATCATGTTTATCGCACGAGGGAACGATACAAATCCAGTGTTCGCCGCGCCGTTTCGCCGGCCGTGTAGCGGCGGCTGAGCGCGAAGGCCTCCGCGCCCATCGCCACGATGCGCGCCCGCTCGCGCGCCAGCCCCGCGATCGCGGCGGCCCAGTCCTCGACGCGGTCGCCCATCAGCAGGCCGGCGCCGCTCGAGGCGAGCAGCTCGCGGTGCGGCGGGATGTCGCTCGCCAGGAATCCCCGCCCCGCCGCGCACGCCTCGATGAGCGCGTTCGGGAATCCCTCGCGGTCGCTGGTCGAAATGAACAGGTCGGCGCGCCCGAGAAACGGCCTCACGTTTTGCTGCATCCCGGCGAACCTCACGCAATCGACCAGCCCGTGGTCGGCCACGCGGTGGATCGCCTTGTAGAGCATCGGCCCCTCGCCGAGCAGCATCAGGTTGACCCCCACCCCCTGCCGCTTGCATTCCTCGATCACGTCGAGCATGAACAGGTTGCGTTTCTGGCGCACGAACCGGCCGGCCCACACCAGTTCAATCGGCGCGTTCTCCGGGCGCTCCTGAAACGGCTCCGGCTCGGGCGGCTCATCGATCCCGTTATAAATAATGTGGATCTTTTCCTGGGGAATGCCGAGCCCGACGAGCGGCTCACGCACGCATTCGGAAACCGCCACCCACGCCGTCGGGATCCCGCACGTCCACCGCACCAGATGCCCCTGCCACGCATGCACAACCGGCATCTGGTTGTGGTAGCTGTTGATCAGGACGCTTCCGTTGCGCCACGCCAGCGCCAGGTTGACCGCGATGTTGGCCGGATACATGTGCCCGTGCACGATGTCGTAGTTGCGCGTCGAAACCAGTTGCCTGAGCCGCCACACGCCTACCGGGTTGATGCGCGGCGTGTAGGGCACGTGCATGATCGCCGGGATGTGGTGAATCGGGATGCCACGCTCGCGGAACCGGTCGGCCATCGCGCCGACGTCCGTCCCGACGCAGCAGATTTCGGTCTCTATCTCCTCGTCCGCCAGTTTCCCGAGCGTGCGCAGCAGCATGCGCTGCACGCCTCCCATGTGCAGTTCCGGTATCACGCGCAGCAATCGGAGCCTGGCCATCCTCGCAAAACCCCCGCTTTCTTTTATGCGGATCGCGGCCAAACTGCAACCCGGATTTAAGATCAGAAAATCCCGATATCCTAATATAAAAACGAAATCAATTTTATTGTGATTTGAGATAAAATATTTTGAGAGCGAGGAAAGGAGCAACCGAAATGCCCAAACGCGTGTTTTTCCCGGCCATGGCGCTCCTGCTTGGCCTCGGAATATTGCTTGCTGCGCCGACGGCAAAGGCGGATAACACGCCTCCCGTGAAGGCGTGGGTGCAGCCGGTTGACGTGCATTGGGGAATCAACCTGAACCTGTCGCCATACCCATACAGGTATTATGATTACGGTTATCGCTACCGCTACTATGCGCCGTACCCGTACTACGATTACGGCCCCTACTATTATCATCGCCCCTATTATTACCGTTTTGACGAGCCGATATATCCATACCGGCATTATGATTTCCGCCATCACGATTGGGACCGCCATCATCACCACCGCCGTCATCACGATCGGCACTAATGATGCCTGAAGAGAGATTGGGGGGCGACAAAGCTCCCCAGTCGCTCATGTTCGAAAGTGGAGCGGATCAAATGAAACAGCTTCTCCTGGCATTCGCGCTTGCATCCGTGTTCGGCCTCGCGGCCATTCCCGCGCATGCGGCCGGCGACACGAGTTATCCATCGATCAGCCAACTGGCGCAACCGGTCGGCTGGGCCGTCGTGCCCAGATGGGACACCTATCCTTATAACCCGTATGGATACGGTTCCTCTTATGACTATGGCTACCCGTATGGCGGCTATTATCCGTATGGCTACTATGGTTACCCGTACGGGTATTACGGATATCCTTACGCCAATCCGTACGGCTACTACGGCCCGTCGCGTTATTACCGGTATTATGAAGGCCCGATCAATCCGTGGCGCTACAACAATCGTTCGTTGAACCCGAATCGATACATGCGCCCTTTGCGGTAATCGGAAAGCCGGCGTTGACAGGTTTTTTGACTATTCTTTTGCGCTGAGGACGAGCTTTTTTTCGAGGTCGAACATTTCGTCGCGCAGCCTGGCGGCGGTCTCGAAATCCAGCTTGCCCGCGGCCTCGGTCATCTGCTTGCGCAAGGCCGCGATCTTTCGCTGAATCTCGTGCATCGAGAAATACTCGGCGCCGGTTTCCGCCACCTCGACTTCCGGAATTTCCGCGTAATCGGCCTCATAGACCGTATCGAGAATATTATGGATCCGCTTCTTCACGCTCTGCGGCGTGATGCCGTGTTCCTCGTTGTATTCGGCCTGGATCTTCCTGCGGCGCGCGGTTTCTTCCAGCGCTTCCTTCATCGATCCGGTGATCGTGTCGCCATACAAAATCACGCGCCCGCCGATGTTTCGCGCCGCGCGGCCGGCCGTCTGGATCAACGACGTCCGCGACCGCAAAAACCCTTCCTTGTCCGCGTCGAGCACGGCGACGAGGCTGACCTCGGGCAGGTCGAGCCCTTCGCGCAGGAGGTTGATCCCGACCAGCACGTCGAACTTGCCGAGCCGCAAATCGCGGATGATCTCCGTGCGCTCGATCGTGTCGATGTCCGAGTGCATGTATTTCACTTTGACGCCGAGCTCGTGCCAGTATTCGCTCAGGTCCTCGGCCATCCTTTTTGTCAAGGTCGTGACCAGCACGCGTTCGCCGCGCTCGGCGCACTGCCGGATTTCGCCAAGTAAATCCTCGACCTGGTTGTCCGCCGGCCGCACCTCGATCTCGGGGTCCATCAAGCCCGTCGGCCGGATGACCTGCTCGGCCACGACCCCTTCGCTCATCTTCAGCTCATACTCCGCCGGCGTCGCCGAGACGTAAATCACCTGCCCGACGCGCTGCTGGAATTCCTCGAACTTGAGCGGCCGGTTGTCGAGCGCCGACGGCAGCCGGAACCCGTAATCGACCAGCACCTGCTTGCGCGACCTGTCGCCGTTATACATCGCGCGGATCTGCGGGATCGACACGTGGCTTTCGTCGATCATCATCATGAAATCTTCCGGGAAGAAATCGAGCAACGTCGAAGGCGGCTCGCCGGGTCGGCGGCCGTCGAGGTGGCGCGAATAGTTCTCGATCCCCTGGCAGACTCCCATCTCGGCCATCATCTCAATGTCGTAGCGCGTGCGCCCCCGCAACCGCTGCGCCTCGACGAGTTTGTTGTCGGCCTCGAATTCGGTAAGCCGCTCCTCGAGTTCGACCGAAATCGACTTGAGCGCCTCGCGCATGCGCTCTTCGCTTGTCACGTAATGGCTCGTCGGCCAGATCGCCGCCCGTTGCAACCCGCGCAGCCTCTTTCCCGTCAGCGCGTCGATCTCCCAGATCGCCTCGACCTCGTCGCCAAACAGCTCGATGCGGATCGCCGCCTTGTCTTCATAGGCCGGATACACGTCAATCACATCGCCGCGCACGCGGAACGTCCCGCGGTGGAAATCGATGTCCGTCCGGCGATACTGCCCCGCCACCAGCTGGCGCAAAATCTCATCGCGATCGACCTCCCGGCCTCTCTCAACCAAAGCCACAAACCTGCGGTATTCGTCCGGCGAGCCGATGCCGTAGATGCACGACACCGAGCTGACGATCAGCACGTCGCGGCGCTCGACCAGCGACCGCGTCGCCGACAGCCGCATCTTGTCGAGCTCCTCGTTGATCGCGCTGTCTTTCTCGATGTAAGTGTCCGTACTGGCGATGTAGGCCTCGGGCTGGTAGTAATCGTAATACGAAACGAAGAATTCGACGGCGTTCTCCGGGAACAGCTCCTTGAATTCGCGGTAAAGCTGCGCGGCCAGGATCTTGTTGTGCGACAGCACGAGCGTCGGCCGGTTGATGCGCTCGATGACGTTCGCCATCGTGAACGTCTTGCCCGATCCCGTCACGCCCAGCAGCACCTGGTGCGGCAGCCCGGCGTTCACCCCCGCAGCAAGCTGCTCGATCGCCTTCGGCTGGTCTCCCTTGATGTCATAATCGGATTTGATCTTAAACGCCGTCATGCAAACCATTATAGAATGTGTGTCAATCCCTGTCGATTCGCGATTCAGCTGAACACCACGACCCACGTCACAAAGAGCAGAACGTACAAGACCCCGAGCGCTAAAAACAAGCTCACCGGGAGGTGTGCGATGTTCGGCGTCGCGCCGACCCCAAAGCGCTTCTCGACCCACAGCGCCGGATCGTCCGGGTTATTGTAAAAGAACCAGTGCCAGTAGCGGTCGTCCTCGCGATTGATCTCGGCGGGCGTCGGCGGCGCCTCTTCATCCAGGCGAGACGAAACCTTCAGCCAGATCACGAAAAAGATCAGGAAAATCACGAACTGGCCCACCGTCGCAAGCAACACGATGATCGCGACGAGGGCCTTGATCGGAATGAACGGCGACAGCAGGTGCGCCGTGCAGAGCGTCAGCACGATGTCCCACATGATCCCCGCGAGCACCAACTCGAACCCGAACCGCCGCCGCGGCGCCATATACGCGAAAGGTTTCGCCAGCCAACTGCCGATCATCGGCAGGCACGCAAGCAGCGCCATCGTCGGCATGCGGAACAGCGTCTTCCAGTCGCGGTTGCCCCAGTTGTCAACGACCCCGCGCGCGTTGATGTGAATCGGAAACCGCTCCGGAATCCGGTTGTAGTTCAGCGCGAGCACGACGGTCGCGACAACGATCACCGCGAGCGGTCCCCACATCAGCACGCGCACAAGATTGCGGCTCGGGTCCGGCGGCCGCTTCAAAACCGCGCTGCGCACATTCATGTCGATCGGCGCGGGCTCAACCGGCTTGAAGCGCGCCCTCATCACCGCCCACGCGGTCAGAAACCCGCATCCTTGGACGAAGCTGAGCGATACCCACCACAAAGCGCGCGTCGGCCCGGCAATGAGCGTCGCGCCCATGCAGGCGAGCGTGATCAGGATGACCGACCACCGCCACTGGCTTCTGATCCTCGCGATCTGCGGCGTGTCCGCCGTCCGCTTCCCAAAAAAGAACCCCCGGCGCCCCATGCGCGGCAGGCACAGCATGACGATCCCTGTTTGCAACTGGATGAGGACGACAAGGGCCAATATCCACCACATGATTCCACTCCATTCGTGATCGAAATCGTCGGGCTCGTGATCGTTCAGCGCGCTTCTCGAAAACCGGCTTCAGCCCTCAGCCCAATATTTTGCCGGCCATTTTCATCATTTCTTCGGCCGTGAACCCATCGGCCTGTCCCTGTGCCAGCAACTGTTCCAATCGCAGAAAAAATTTCTTCTTCGACTGCGGCCGCGGCTGGGGGGCGGCGTCTTTTTCAATGACGGTTGCCCCGCGGCGGCGGCCAAGATCGAGCCAGCCTTCGGCAGCGAGGCGACGATAGGCCTCGGCCACCGTGTTGTGATGCACGCCCAGCTCCGCCGCCAGCTCGCGCACGGTCGGCAGCAAATCCCCCGGCGCAAGCTCGCCGTTGACGAGCCACACGCGGATGACATCGGCGATCTGCCGGTAAACCGGCCGGGTGGCATCGGCCAGGTCGATCGTGATTTTCACAGACATGAGCATGTCTCCTATGTCTATTGTATAGATACAATATACAAACCGGCGCCGCTTGTCAACGGCAATCTTCAATTGTATGCTGGGACCCGATTATTTGGAGGCGCGCCGCATGTCGCTGTTTGTCATCTCCGGAATCGCCGTCGGTCTCTCGATGGACGCCTTTGCCGTGGCCGTCGCGTGCAGCCTCACGCTTCGAGAAATCCAGCTGCGGCAGGTATTCCGGCTCGCGTTCCACTTCGGGCTGTTCCAGGCGATGATGCCGATGATCGGCTGGATCATCGGCCAGGGCGCCGCGCATTACATCATCAACTACGACCACTGGGTCGCGTTCGGCCTGCTCGCCTTCGTCGGCGGCAAGGCCATCTATGAAGCCGTCTATGGCGAGGACGAGGCCGCCAACCGCGCCGACCCCACGCGCGGCATGTCGCTCATCATCTTCTCGCTCGCAACCAGCGTCGACGCGCTCGCCGTCGGCCTGAGCCTCGCCATGATCGGTGTCGATATCATCTACCCGGCGGCGTTGATTGGCATCATCTGCGCGGCGATCACGACGCTCGGCATGCTGATCGGCACCAAAGTCGGCGCGCACTTCGGCCAAAGAATGGAAATCGCCGGCGGCCTCGTCCTCATCGCCATCGGCGCCAAAATCCTCTTCTCGCACCTGTTCTAATAAAATATTTCTTATCGCGGAGACGCAGAGATTTCGCAGAGAACGCGAAGAAGAATATTTTAACGCCAAGACGCCAAGTCCGCCAAGAATCCCGAATTATTATTTCCGTGTATTCCGTGTATTCCGTGGTTAAAAAATCTGGAAAAATCTCTGCGCTCTCCGCGCATTCTCTGCATCTCTGCGACAAGGCATGAATTAAATTTCTTGGCACTCTTGGCGTCTTGGCGTAAAAAATCCGGAATCACGACCCCAGCGCGCCGGCGATTCTTTCCAGCATCGAGTCGGTCGTGACCGCCCCCATCAGCGGCAGCACCTCGACTTTTCCGCCGTAGTTCTCCACAATATCTCTGCCGACCACCCCGCTCACGCCCGGCACTTTGCCTTTAACCAGAATGTCCGGTTTCAGCCGCTCCAATAATTTCTCCGGCGTGTCCTCGTCGAACACGACGATGAAATCGACCGCGTCGAGCGACGCGAGCAACGCCGCCCGTTCTTCTTCGCCAAGGATCGGCCGCGGCGGCTTCTTGAGCCTGCGCACGCTGGCATCGCTGTTGATCGCCACGATCAGCACGTCGCCGAGCGCCCGCGCGCGCTCCAGGAATTTCAAATGCCCGATGTGCAATAAATCAAAGCAGCCGTTGGTGAACACGATGCGTTTGCCGGCCGCGCGCAGCGCCTCGATCTCGCTCGCGATCTGCTCCGCCGAGCGCAGCTTCCACCCGGCGTGCCCCGGCCGCACCGCCGCAAGCAGCTCCGCGGGGTCGGCCGTCGCCGCGCCGAGCTTGCCGACCACGATCGACCCGGCCGCATTGCCGAGCCGCGCCGCTTCGGCGATGCTGGCGCCGGCCGCCAAAGCCAGCCCCAGCGTCGCGATAAACGTGTCGCCGGCGCCTGTCACGTCAAAAACCGCGCGCGCCTGCGCCGGCACGTGCGTCGCCGCGCGCCCGCGCTCGAAAACGGAAACCCCCTGCGCCCCGCGCGTGATCACGACGGCGCGCCCCTTGACGACCCTGCGCAGCTCCGCCGCCGCCTCGACCAGCGCCGGCTCGCCGTCGATCTTGATCCCCGACGCCGCCTGCGCCTCTTTCTGGTTCGGCGTGATGACGTCCGCGCCACGATACTTGCGGTAATCGACGCCCTTCGGATCGATGACGACCATCTTCCCCGCCGCGCGCGCCTTCTCGATCATCTCCGCGCAAAGCTTCGGCGCGAGCACGCCCTTGTCGTAATCGGAAAGGATCACCAACTCGGCCCGCGCAAGCAGCTTCTCGAACCGCTCGATCAGCCTTTTCCCAAGCGCCTCGCCGAGCTTGCCGTCGTCTTCGCGGTCGAGCCGCAACAGCTGCTGGCCCTGGCTCATGATGCGGGTCTTGATCGTCGTCGGCCGCTCGCGATCGGCGACGAGCCCCCGGTCGCTGACGCCCAATTCCTTCAGTTTCGCGCGGAATTCATCGGCCGCCTCATCATTGCCGACCAGGCCGACCAACTCCGGCGTGCCGCCCAGCGCGCACAGGTTGGCGACGACGTTCGACGCGCCGCCGAGATTGGTCGATTGCCGCCGCCACTTGACGACCGGCACCGGCGCCTCGGGCGAAGTGCGCTCGACGTCGCCCCACACGTATCTGTCGAGGATCACGTCGCCGGCCACCAGCACGCGCCGCCCGGCAAATGAATGGATGATTTTTTCGAGCCGCTCGGGAGAAGTCATGGTTTTCGCCAGAAATGGTAGGTCGGGTCTTCGACCCGACTCTTTGGATTGGCCTGCTTGTTTCGCGCGCGTCACGCCTCGGCGCCGCTCAGCACGTCGTTGACCTTGTTGATCAGGTCGGCCATCTCGAACGGCTTGACGATGTAGTAGTTGGTTCCGCCGACGAGCGCTTCCTGGATCTTTTTGCGCTCGGAAAGCCCCGTCAGCATGATGATCGGGATGGTCGCGGTCGCGTCGTCGGCCTTGAGCGCGTGCATGACGTCGAACCCCGACATCCCGGGCATCATCACGTCGAGCAGGATCAGGTCCGGCTTCTGCTCGTGCACGGCGGCCAGCGCGTCGCGGCCGTTTGAGGCCGTATCGACCTCGAACCCTTCGCACTGCAGGGCGGTCTTCACGATCAGGACGACATCGGTTTCGTCATCGACTGCCAGAATTCTTTTGCTCATGGTTCCTGCCGCTCCCCCGGGTGTCTGCATTGACGGTTTGACGCGGTTGACTCGGTTTCGATTATGCGGCAGAAGCCGGATTTGTCAAACGGAATGCGGCGCGAGCGCAAAATGCGGAACGAATTGAAGATGTAATGAACGATGAGAACTGTCATTAAAACGAATTTCGCCGCAAGGCTTCAATCTGGCCTTTCTTGGCGGCTTCGTGTCTTCGCGTTTCAATTCTTCGCGCCGTCTTGAATCAACACGCATCTCCAAACTGGAATTCCGGCCTCGAACACGAATGGGGAATGGTGATATGGTATGGCGTCCGGGTTTGCCGGCGCATGCTTGAGGTGATCGATGGCCTCCACGAAAAAAACCGCTCGCTCATCCCGCCCGCTTCGCGTCGGCATCGTCACGCTCGGCTGCGACAAGAACACCGTCGATAACGAATACCTCGCCGGCCTCCTCGACGAGGCCGGCTGCGAGATCGTCACCACGCGCCGCGATGGCGACCCGCCGCTCGACGCCGTCGTCGTCACCACGTGCGGATTCATCGGCGACGCCCGCGAACAGTCGGTCGATGCCATCGTGCAACTCGCCGAGGACAAGCGCCTGCGCGGCAACCCCCGCCGCCTGTTCGTCGCCGGCTGCCTCAGCCAGCGCTGCGGCGAGGAACTCATGACGGAGATCCCCGAGATCGACGGCCTCGCCGGCGTCGGACAATTTGAACAGCTCGCAAAGATGATCTTGAAAACCGACGGCAGGGCGACGCGTTCGATCGCGGTCAATACCCCGCCGCGCGTCGAAATTGACAAGCTCATCAGGCGCCGCCCGCTCGCGCCGCGCCCCTACGCCTTCCTCAAGATCGGCGACGGCTGCGACCACAACTGCTCCTTCTGCTCGATCCCGCTCATCAAGGGCCGCCTGCGCTCCGTCCCGCCCGAGATCGCGCTGGCCGAGGCCCGCGCCCTCCTCAAGCGCGGCGTCCGCGAGATCAACCTCGTCGCCCAGGACCTCTCCGCATGGGGCCTCGACCGCTGGCCCAACTGGCGCCTGCCGCGCCTCGTGCGCCAAATCTGCAAAATCCCCGGCGACTTCTGGTTGCGCTGCCTCTACGTCTATCCCGGCCCCATCGCCGACGAACTGATCGACGTCATGGCGTCCGAGCCCAAGGTCGTCCCGTACCTCGACATGCCGCTGCAACACCTCGACCCCGACGTCCTGCACCGCATGAAACGCCCCTTCCTCGAGCGCAATACGTTCGAGATGGTCGGCCGCCTGCGCGCGGCGCTCCCCTCGCTCACGCTGCGCACGACGATGATCGTCGGATTCCCCGGCGAGACCGCCGCCGCCCACCGCCGCCTCATCGACGGCATCCAATCCCTGCGCTTCGACCGCCTCGGCGCGTTCGAATATTCGCCCGAGTCCGACACCCCCGCCTCCACCATGCCCCTGCAGGTCTCCCCACGCACCCGCCGCCGGCGCTGGCATGCGGTCATGGCCACGCAGGCCGCCATCGCGCTCCAGCTCAACCAGGCCCGCCTCGGCCGCACCGAGCGCGTCCTGATCGAGGGATTCGACCCCCAACGCAAGGCTTACATCGGCCGCAGCGCCGCCGAAGCGCCCGAGGTGGACGGTAAAATTTACATCTCAAGCTCCCGCCAGCTTGAAACTGGTTTATTTACAGACGTTCACATCACAAAAGCCGAGCCTTACGACCTGTTCGCAGTGGCCGCGGACGGCATGGCGACCCGCTAAAAAATGGCGATTTGTGCAATCGCTTGCAACATGCCGCAAGCCCTTTCATCGATCCTGCCACATTAAAATATATTAACCTATCGGTAAGCTGTCTATTTTCAGCTATCCGCTGCCAAAATGACATTTTTTGCATCATGGCACGCTCAATGCTAAGTAGTTGTCCAATCATCTCTATGGTGATGCAGAGTTTAGTAAGGAACAGCCTCCCATGACGAAGAAATTCGCAGCCGTACTGGCACTGGCACTGTCCGTCTTGGCCATGTCGCCCGCCATGGCGCTCAGCCTCATTAACCCCGGCGATCATGGAACGATTAACGGGGCGCTGTTCTATCGCTCGGATCCCAATCCGACCGGCACCGGCACCATCGACTCGTTCCTGCGCGTTCAGCATAATGACAGCGAGCAGGGTTACAACACCGACGGTGGAAACCCGATGGACGATAAGGGCGGAAATTTCACGCACTCGATCAGGCTCAACGGCGTCGGCCGCGTCAGTTTCGACAACGGCCAGACCTACTACCGCGAATTCATGCTCGACGCCAACGAGGTCCAGGCCCATCCGACCCTGACGATGACCTCGCTCAAGATTTACCTCGAGTCCACCGGCAACATGTTGGGTTACCCCACCGGTTTCGGGACCCCCATCTATGACTTGGGCGTGGGTAACTCGATCGATCTCACCGCCGCCCCGGGCAGCGGCCGCGGCGACATGTTCGCTTACATCCCCGACGCGCTGTTCACGGGCCCGATCGCCAATCCGTACGTCTATCTCTATTGCAGCTTCACCGGCACTGATGACGGCATTGAAGAATGGGCCGTCCAGGGCAACACGGACGACCCCCCGCCGTCCGTCCCCGAACCGATGACGCTCTCGCTGCTCGGCTTGGGCCTCGGATTGGGCGCGCTCATGCGCCGCAGAGTCACCCGCTGATTCTTGTTCGCATCCACCACGACAAGACCCCCTTCGCCACAACGCGCGAAGGGGGTTCTTCTTTTCGTGCTCGGCTTGCCAGCCGAAGCCTTGGCGAAGGCTGGTGCTCGTGCTACTACGAAAATACGTCGGTAGTCTTCGTGCTCGTGCTCGTAATCGTAATCGTAATCGA
>JAJFUE010000133.1 GCA_021372575.1 bacterium
CAGAACGTCATGACCGGCGACAACAAGCCGGTGGCCGGCAGCGTCGATAAGAAAACCCAGCGCGCGGCATGGCGCATCGGCGACAACAAGAACACGGTGATCGAGACCGGCCTGTTCAACCTGACGCAGGACGTGACGCCGGTGTCGATGGACTTCGGCAAGGGCCAGTCGCAGACGTGGCTGATGGTGCGGCTGCCGGCGCCCGAAATGCCGGGCGCGCCGACGAAGGTCGATACGACCGGCAAGCGCGAGCTGCCGCCGGTGATGGGCAAGCAGACGGCGGCAACCCCGCCGAAGGCGTGAGCGGAGCCGGGCAAGCTTTAAAACCGAACGGGCGATCATGGGTGGCTCGGCCGGCCTTGCCGGGTATATGATTGCGAGCACGAGGACTTCCCACGTATTTTCGTTGCACGAGCACGAACGAATGCACATGCGGCGCCCGACCAGGATCATCTTGCAACTGTTGGCATGGGTGGTCCTGGTCATGGGCGCCGCATGGTCGATGATGGCGTTGTGGTTCGACGCGTCGCGCAACGGTTGGATTTCGGGATTGCTTGCGCTGGCGTTTGCCGGCGCGTGCGCCGCGGCGATTGTTTTTTTGAAGCCGCGATGGCGCGGCATGCTCGCGATGGGCGGATGCATTGTCGCGGTGATCGCGTGGTGGAACCTCATCCCGCCGCGCAACGACCGCAACTGGTCGCCCGATGTGGAGCGGCTTCCGCGTGCCGAAGTCAGCGGCAACCGGCTGACGGTTTACAACGTGCGCGACTTCGATTACCGGAGCGCGACCGACTTCACGCCGCGCTGGGAGACGCGCACGTACGACCTGGGCAAGCTGCGCGGGGTCGATCTGTTCCTGTCGTATTGGGGCTCGGCGCTGATTTGCCACACGATCGCCAGTTGGGAATTCGAGGGCGCGCCGCCGCTGGCGATCTCCATCGAGACGCGCAAGGAGGAGGGCGAATCCTATTCGGCGATCCGTGGCTTCTTTCGCCAGTTCGAGCTGTATTACGTCGTCGCCGACGAGCGCGACGTGATCGGGCTGCGCACGAATTTCCGCGGCGAACAGGTGTATCTGTATCGCATCCGCGCGACGCCCGCGCAAGCGCGCGCGCTGCTGCTGGATTACGCGCGCCAAATGAACCGGCTCGCGGAACGTCCGCGCTGGTATAACGCGCTCACGCAAAATTGCACGACGACAATCCGGCAGCACGTGATGTACGTCGGCGAGGGGCGCCCGTTCGACTGGCGGATCCTCGCCAACGGCCGCGTCGATGAGCTTGGTTACGAGCGCGGGATGATTACCACAAGCTTGCCGTTTACTGAACTGAGGAAGCGGAGTAATATCACCGGCAAAGCGCATGCGGCCGATGCCGCGCGCGACTTCCCGGATCGGATCCGGGACGGACTGCCGCAGTGAGGGAATTGTGTTGGGACGCATCCGTTACATCTGCCCGCTTCTGATTTTCGTGCTGGCGTGCGCGACGCCCGTCGGGGTCAAGCGCACGAACGAGCCGGCCGTCTATCGCGCCGTGACGGCCAGCGCGCTCACCGGCGACGTGCCAAGCCCGTTCGCAAGGCAGTTCCTCCAGCGGCTGGCCCTTGCCGAGCAATTCAAAAGACGCCCCGCCTCGGCGATCGAGGCGATCCGTTGCGGCCTCGGCGGCCCCGACGAGCACGACCGGCTGTTCGCCCTTGCCGAGCTGTCGTTCATTGAGGGACGGCGCGCGCACGATCAGCGCCACTTCATGGCGGCGGCCGTCTATGCGTACGCGTTTTTGTTCCCGGGCGACCGCGATTTCGAACCGAGCCCGTTCGATCCGCGGCTGCGACTGGCGATGGACATCTACAACCGCGCGCTGGCCAACGGTCTTCGCGCCGCCGACGGCGAGCACATCGACTTGAGTCCGCGGCGGATCGCGCTGCCGTTCACGACGCTCGACCTTGCGGCCGACCGCTTCGGCTACGACGGCTATCGGCTCTCCGAGTTCAACTCGGTCGATGACTACCAGATCCGCGGCCTGCGCAACGATTACCGCAAGCCGGGCATCGGCGCGCCGCTTGTGGCGCGCGTGAACGAGGAAAGCACGCGGGCGACGAACCTGTGGGTCGCGACCCGCGCCAAGGTGCCGGTGACGGCCGTCGTGAAGTTCGAGCGCTGGCGCGAGGGCTTTGGCGGCAGGCCGATGAGCGGCAGGATCGAGGTGCGCGACATCGATATGTCGCCGACCACCGCCATCGGCCGCTTGAGCGTGCCGCTCGAGTCCGATCCCAGCACGGCGCTGGCCTACAACCTCCAGGGCTCGCCGCTGTGGGATTTCGAGATCGCGGGTTTCCGCCGCGGCGATTTCGACATCCTCGGCCGTAAGGAGGAGGGCCGGTTGTTCTTCATCGCGCCGTGGCGGCCCGGACGCATCCCCGTCGTGTTCGTGCACGGCACGGCGTCGAGCCCCGCGCGCTGGGCGCAGATGTTCAACGAACTGCAGGGCGACCCGCGCATCGCGTCGCGCTATCAGTTCTGGTTCTTCATCTATAACAGCGGCAATCCGATCGCGATGTCGGCGATGCGGCTGCGCGAGAACCTCGCGGCCGCGGTCAAGCAGCTCGATCCGGAAGGCAAGGACCCCGCGTTGCGGCAAATGGTCGTGATCGGCCACAGCCAGGGCGGCCTGCTCGCCAAGATGACCGTCGTCAACAGCGGCAACAAATTCTGGGAGACGATCAGCAAGCATCCGTTCGAGACGGCGATGCTCTCGGCCGAATCGAAAAACATGCTGCGCCGCTCGTTGTTCATCGAGCCGCTGCCGTTCGTGAGCCGCGTGATCTTCATCGCCACGCCGCACCACGGCAGTTACGTGGCGGAGGATTTCCTGGGCCGCATCGCGCGCCGCTTCATCACGTTGCCCGGCAACCTGACGAAAATCGGCATGGAGGTCGCGCAGCTCAAGCTCGTCGATGCGGCGCGCGCGACGATCCGCATCCCGACGGCCGTCGATAACATGGACTGGGGCAACCCGTTCCTGCGCACGCTGTATTCGCTGCCGATCGCGCCCGGCGTCAAGGCCAACTCGGTCATCGCCGTCAAGCGCAAGCAGACGCTCGAGAAGGGGAACGACGGCGTGGTGCGCTATACGAGCGCGCACATCGAGGGCGTCGAATCCGAGCTGGTGGTCCGCTCGAAGCATTCGTGCCAGTCGAATCCGGCCGCGATCGAGGAGGTCCGGCGCATTCTGGACAAGCACGCGGGCATTGCCGGCGGGACGTGATGAAAATGCCGGAGCGCTGAAGGCGCGAAATAAATGGATCGCACGGTCTCTTCCGCTCTTTCAGAGCTCCCGGATGTTGTGCTTCCTGACCTGGGGCGTCGCTTCGCTTTGCCCCAGGCTATATTCTTGCTGCGCTTTCAGCGCGCGTGCGAAACGGGAGGATGCGGATCCGATTACTCTGTAACGAGTGAGATTGAACGTAAAATGCGCACAAAATTTCGGAGACATTTGGATGCGATCATAAATGTCGGCTAAAGCCGACTGATACATCGTCCCAGCTTTAACCGTTGTTTCTGGCTATGCCAGGTTACGAGCACGAGCACGAGCAGGTGCTCCACAGTCTGAAAATGACATTTGATGGGGGTGCATCATGGGATTCTTCCTTCGGACCGCGCTCCTTGCGTTTGGGCTCTTTATCGGGATGTTGATCGCGATCCAGTTCGGCAAATGGCTCGGCGTCCGCCGCAAGAAAATCGAGGGCGAGGCCGGCACGCCCGCCATCGGCGTCATGGAAGGCTCCGTGTTCGCGCTGATGGGCCTCGTGATTGCGTTCACCTTCTCTGGTGCGCTGGGACGCCTGGACTGGCGCCGGCAACTGGACGTCGAGGAAGTCAACGCCATCGGCACTGCCTGGCTGCGGCTCGACCTGTTGCCGGAGCGCGACCAGCCGCCGCTGCGCCGGATGTTCCGCGAATATGCCGAAACGCGGCTCGGCGTCTATCACAAACTGCCCGACGTGAAGGCCGCTTACGCGGATATCTCGCGCCTCGGCGACTTGCAAAAACAAATCTGGAGCTCGGCGCTGGCGTCGGCGCAAAGCAACAACGGCCCGCAGGCGACGATGCTGCTCATGCCGGCGCTCAATGCCATGTTCGACATCCTGACGACGCAAAAGATGGCCGGCCTGGCGCACCCGCCCCTGATCGTGTTCGCGATGCTGTTCGGCCTGGCGGTGATTTCATCGCTGTTGGTCGGCTACGACATGGGTGGCATCCGGCAGCGGCACTGGATTCATTTGATGGGATTCGCCGCGACGATCGCGTTTGCGCTTTACGTGGTGGTCGATCTCGAATACCCGCGCCTGGGCCTGATCCGCATTGATCATTTCGACCAGGCCATGGTCGATCTTCTCGCGCAGATGAAATAAATGTTACGGTTGCAGCCACGCCCTCGCTTCGTCCAGCCGGTCCGGCGTGAAATACTTGATCTGCGTCTTCCTGAAGCCCGCGCCCGTGAACATCAGGAACTGGTCCTCCCACACGGGGTCGGCGACGATCGCCATGCGCGCGATCATGCCGCCATGTTTTGCGATGAACCGCACGTCGCCCCACGGGTCGCCGCGATGCCAGCCCGCGAAATCCTCGGCGATCACGAGCACGTTCACCTTCGCGTCGGCCTGCCCGGGCGTCATCTTCGCGACCTCGCCCCACTGGATCGCATCGACCTCGGCCTTGCGGAGCATCCCGCTCAGCCGCACCACCTTGATTTCGCCCTCGTTCGTTACCGTTGCCCCCATGTTGCGATCCCCTTGTTCATTTCTTCGCCATCGCGGCCTGCGCGACGGGTTCGTTCTCCAGCCAGCCACCGCCTAGGGCGCGGTAGAGCTGGACGACGCTTACGAGCTCGCTGAGCTGCGACTGCGCCAGGCTCAGCTCGGCGCTGAACTGTTCGCGCTCGGCGTCGAGCACGTCGAGGTAATCGGACCGGCCGCCTTCGTAGCGCTGGTTGGCGAGGTCCGACGCGTGCGTGAGCGCCGCGACCTGTTTCTCGCGCTGCACGCGTTCCTCATAAGAGTATTTGCGCGCGGCAAGGGCGTCGGCCACCTCGCGCAGCGCTTGCTGGATCGCGTTCAGGTAATCGGTCAGCGCCTGTTCGCGCCGGGCCTTGACGGCCTTGTAATTGAAGTAAATGCGGCCGCCCTGGAAGATCGGCTGCGACAGGTTGCCGGCGACCTGCCACGTGTGCGCGCGGTGCGTGAACCAATTGTTGAGCTCGTTGCTTTCGAAGCCGAACAGCCCGGTCAGGCTGATCGCCGGGAAGAACTGCGCCTTGGCTTCGCCGACGCGCGCGTTTTCCGCGATCAGCCCCGCCTCGGCCGCCAGCACGTCGGGTCGCCGTTCGATGAGTGACGCCGGCAGGCCCGGCGGGACCTCCGGCATGGGCGGCTGTTCGGTCAGCCGCATGCCGCGCGCGATGTCGCCCGGGTTGCGGCCGAGCAGGATGCCGAGCGCGTTTTCCGCCTGGGCGATCTTGTATTCGATCTGCGCCATTGCCGCGCCGGTGGAGGCCGTCTCGCCGACCGCGCGCTCGAGGTCGAGGCCGTTGGCGCGGCCGTAGTCGAACCGCAGCCGGATCAGACGCTCGGATTCGACGCGGGATTCGTGGGTGCGCTTGGCGATCTCGAGTTCCAGGTCGAGCTCGCGCAGCTGGAAGTAATTGCGCGCCACGTCCGAAACGAGATTCGAGACGACCGTGCGGCGGACGTCCTCGGTGGCCAGCAGGTCCGCGCGCGCGGCCTCGGTCGCCCGGCGCAGCCTTCCCCACACGTCGATCTCATACGACAGGTCGATTCCGGCCTGGTACAGGTTCACGTATTTGTCCGTTTTGGATGGAGCCAGCGTGAACGTGCCCGCGCCGGCGGGAGTCGCGAAGGAGCCGGTGAATGTGCCGGCCTTGTTCGTTTCCTCGCTGAGCCGCGTGCGCGAGCCGTTCGCGAACCCGAACAGCTGCGGGAACAGATCGGCGCGCGTGACGCCCACGATGGCGCGGGCCTCGGCCACGCGCGCGACGGCGAGCCGCAGGTCCTTGTTGTTCTCGAGCGCGACGCGGATGTATTCCTGCAGTTGCCTGTCCTTGAACACCTCCCACCACGGCAGGTCCGCGAGCGACGCGACATCGGCCTGCGCCGGCGCGCCGCGGAATTGCGCCCCGGCATCGACGCCCGGCCGCTGGTAATTCGGCCCCATCCTGCAGCCGGCCAGCGCGACGAACGCCATGAGCATGATTGAGTGGAGCGGTTTCATCGGACGGCTCCTTCGGTGGAATGCGCTTCATCGGCGGGGGCGGGTTTTTCGGCGTCCCGGCGGCGCTGTTTTCGATACTGGCTGAAGACATACAGCGTCGGGATGACGCAGATCGCGACGATCGTCGCCGCGAGCATCCCGCCCACGACGGCCGTGCCCATCGACTGGCGGCTGTTGGCGCCCGCGCCCGAGGACAGCATCAGCGGCGTGCAGCCCAGGATGAACGCGAACGACGTCATGAGGATCGGCCGGAACCGCGCGCGCGCGCCGGAAAGAGCCGCCTCCTCGAGCGTGTCGCCGTGCATGAACTTCTCGCGCGCGAACTCGACGATCAGGATCGCGTTCTTCGCGGCGAGGCCGATCAGCATCACCATGCCGATCTGGAAGTAGATGTCGTTTTGCAGCCCGCGCGACCACTGAAGCGTCAGCGCGCCAAGCACGCCGATCGGGATCGCGAGGATCACCGACAGCGGCGCCGACCAGCTTTCGTATTGCGCGGCCAGCACGAGGAATACGAACACGACGGCCATGATCATGATCGCCGCCGGATTGCCGGCTTGCTGCTGTTGGTAGGCCATGCCGGTCCACTCGTAGCCGAATCCCTGCGGAACGTCTTTTTTCGCGGTATCGACCAGCGCGGCCATCGCCTGGCCCGAACTGGCCGTCGCGGCCGGCATGGCGTTGATTTCGGCGGCGCGGTAGAGGTTGTAGCGCACGAGGTATTGCGGCCCGCTCATCGGCGCGGTGCTGGCCAAGCTCGACAGCGGCACCATCTGGCCCGAATCGTTGCGCACGTAAAACCGCGTCAGGTCCTCGGGCGTGCGCCGGAACGCGGGGTCGGCCTGCAGCATGACGCGATACGTGCGGCCGTACAGGTTGAAGTCGTTGACGTAAAGCCCGCCCATGTACATCTGGAGCGCGTCGAACACGTTGTTGATCGGCACGCCCTGCAGCTTGGCCTTTTCGCGGTCCAGGTTCATGAACACCTGCGGGTTGTTGGTGTTGAAGCCGGTGAAGATCGTCCCGATCATCTTGTTGTCGCGGGCGCTCGCGACGAACTGGCGCGTCACGCTGTCGAGCTCCTCGATCGTCTTGCCCGAGCGGTCCTGGAGCTCCAGCTGCAGGCCGCCGACGGAGCTGATGCCGGGGATCGCCGGCAGCAGGAACGGGAAGACCTGTGCGGCCTGCTCTTCCTTATAGATCTGCTGGATTTTGGCCATGATTCCGGGGAGGCTCGTCTCCTTTGTTTTGCGGTCCTCCCACGGCTTGAGCGTGATCATGAACGAGCTGAGGTTCGAGGCGTTGATGCCCGAGGACAGGCTGTAGCCGATCATGCTGTTGACGTATTCGACGCCCTCGATCTTTTGGATCTTGTCCTCGAGCCGTCGCACGACCTCGTCGCTGCGGCCCTGCGCGGCGCCCTCGGGCAGCTGGATGTTCGACATGATGAGGCCCTGGTCCTCGTCGGGGATGAACCCCTTCGGGATCGTCTTGAGGAAATGCCAGCAGCCCAGCGAGGCGACGATGAGGATGATGAACGCGACGACGGTCTTGCGGATGATCCCGCGCACGATGCGCAGGTAGCCGGTGGTCGTGCGGTCGAGCGTCCAGTTGAACCCGCCGAAGAACATCGCCAGCGGACCGCGCCGCTTGCCGTGCGCGTGGGGCTTGAGCATCAGCGCGCTCAAGGCCGGCGTGAGCGTCAGCGAGTTGATCGCCGACAAGCCGAACGCCACGATGA
Organism: bacterium; assembly: GCA_021372575.1. GTDB lineage: Bacteria > Sumerlaeota > Sumerlaeia > MVZB01 > MVZB01 > JAJFUE01. The sequence goes on from JAJFUE010000133.1 coordinate 8,031, forward strand.
GCGTCATCGCGAACTGTTGATACAGGCGGCCCGTGATGCCGGTCATGAACACGACCGGCACGAACACGGCCAGCAGCGCCAGGAAGATCGCGACGATCGGCATGCCGACGTCTCCCATCGCGAGGCGCGTCGCTTCCTTGGGGTCATGGCCCTTTTCGATGTACGACTCGACCGCCTCGACGACGACAATGGCATCATCGACGACCAGTCCGATCGCCAGCACGAGCGCGAACAGGGTGAGCGTATTAATTGAAAGCCCGAACAGCGCGAAGAACGCGAACGTGCCGACGAGCGACACCGGCACCGCCAGCGACGGGATGAGCGTCGTGCGCCAGTTCTGCAGGAACAGGAACACGACAAGCAGCACGAGGATGATCGCCTCCTTGAATGTCTTGAGCACCTCGCGGATCGATTCCTTGACGAAGTTGGTGCTGTCGTAGGCGATGACGTAATCCATCCCCTTCGGGAAGTTGGCCTTGGCCCCGGCGAGGAACGCCTTGATCTGGTTGGCGACCTGGATCGCGTTGGCGCCGGGCAGCTGGTACACCAGCATGATTGCCGACGGCTTGCCGTTGAGCCGCGCGATGATGTCGTAGTTCTTCGCGCCGAGCTCGACCGAGCCGACGTCCTTGATCTTGACGACCGAGCCGTCGGGGTTGGCCCGCAGCACGATGTTCAGGAACTCATCCTTCGTCGTCAGGCGGCCCTTGACCTGGACCGCGTACTGGAACTGCTGGCCCTTGGGCACCGGCGGCTGGCCGACCTGCCCGGCGGGGGCCTGCAGGTTCTGCTCCTTGATCGAATTGGCGACGTCGTTGACCGTGAGGCCGAGCTTGGCGAGCTGGTCGGGGTTGACCCAGATGCGCATGCCGTAGTCGCCCTTGCCCATCATGTTGACCTGGCCGACGCCGTTGACGCGCGCGATGTTGTCCTTGAGGTTGATCAGGGCGTAGTTGCTCAGGTAGAGGTCGTCGTATTCGTTGGTCGGGGAGATGAGGTCGATGGCCATCAGGATGTCGGGCGATTGCTTGATGATGTTGATGCCCTGGCGGACGACTTCCGACGGCAGCTGCGAGTTGGCGAGGCCGACGCGGTTCTGCACATCGACGGCGGCGATGTCGAGGTCGTAGCCGACCTGGAAATAGACGTCGAGCGTGTAGTTGCCGTCGTTGGAGCTCTTCGACGACATGTAGATCATGCCCTTGATGCCGTTGACCTGCTGCTCGATCGGCGCGGCGACGGACTCCTCGACCGTGCGCGCGTTGGCGCCGGGGTAGCTGGCGGTGACGCGCACCGTCGGGGGCGTGATCGGCGGGTATTGCACGACCGGCAGGCGAAAGATCGAAATCGCGCCGGCGATCGTCATGACGATCGAGATCACCATGGCGAAGATCGGCCGGTTGATGAAGAAGTTGGAAAACATGGGCAACCTTCCAGGAACAAATCTGGGCGCCGAAGGCGCGGGAGAAGATAGCCTGGGGCAGAGCGAAGCGACGCCCCAGGGTGTCGGGCGATCAATTTATATGAGTTCTGAAAGAGCGAGAGAAATGACATGCGTCTCACGCGCTTTCAGCGCCCATCGCAATTCCGGCCGATCTCCTTTGTTGCGTGCCATTACACCTCGGTCTTCAGCGCCTTGACCGTCATCCCCGGCCGCACCTTCTGCAGCCCGTCGGTGATCACGCGCTCGCCGGGCCGCAGGCCGTCGAGCACGATCCACTGCGTCTCGACGCGCGCGCCAAGCCGCACCTTGCGCCGTTCGACCTGGTTTCGGCCGTCCACGACCATCACGAACTGCTCACCCTGCTGGTCCATCACGGCGCGTTGCGGAATCATCAGCGAGGCGGGGGCGTCGGGGTTCGTCACGCGCACGCGCGCGAACTGGCCCGGCCGCAGCAGCTGGGTCTTGTTGGGGAACACGGCGCGCACCTGCAGCGTGCCGGTCTTGGCATCGACCGCGCGCTCGGCGAAATCGAACTGCCCTTTCTGGCCGTAGAGTTGGCCGTCCGACAGCAGCAGCTCGAATTGCAGGATGCCCTTGCGTGTTTCGCCGCGCTCCTGAAGCGCGCGCATCACGGCGAGGTATTCCTGCTCGCTCAGGCTGAAATAGACCTTGATCGGGTCGAGCTGCGAGACCGTCGCCAGCAGCGAGATGCTCGTGCCGGGCCCGACGAGGCTGCCGACGTTGACCTCGGCCTTGCCGATCAGGCCGTCGATCGGCGACTGCACGCGCGTATAACTGAGATTCAGTTCGGCGTTGGAGAGCGTGGCGCTTGTCTGCTGCACGTCGGCTTCGGCCAGCGCGATGTTGGACTCCTGGTTGATCTCGGCCTGGCGCACGACGGCCCGGGCGGCCTCGACGACCGCCGCCGCCTCCTTGACCTTCGTGTCGGCCTGGTCGAGCTCCTGCTGGCTGACGGCCGAGGCCTCGGCCAGCGGCTTGACGCGCGCGAGGTCCTTTTCGGCGTTGGCGAGCGTGGCCTTGTCGCGCACGAGGTCGGCCCTGGCCTTGACCAGCTCGACGTTGGCGCGCGCGGCGACCAGGTCGGCCTTGGCCTTGGCCAGCCGTGCGCGCGCGGCGCTCACCTGCGACTCGTACTGGCGCGGGTCGATGAGGAACAACAACTCGCCGGCCTTGACCATCGAGCCGTCCTTGAACAGCTGCCTGTCGAGGAAGCCCTCGATACGGGCCCGGATCTCGACCGTGGTGTCGGCCTCGATGCGGCCGACGTATTCGCGCGCGACGGTGGTCTTGCGCAGTGCCGCCTCGAACACGCCGACTTCGGGCGTTTCGGCCGCCGACTGCGCGGCGGGCAACCGCGGCGGCATCAGCAGGGCCGCTCCCATCGCGATCGCGATCAGCCCGAGCGCCGATAAACGGATGTGCTTCGACATCGTCTTCTCCTTCGATTCTATTGCAGCGCAGGTTCCGCCGGGCCATCGACCAGCCACGCCGACTCGGCATCCTCGGCCGGCGCCGGATGCATGCGGATGCAATGGATCCGCCGCGGATTGAGCAGCACGAATCCGCCGCCTTCGCGCGGGACGGGGTGTCCGACCTTATCGAATAGCCGGTAGAGGTTGAGCATTTGCGCGCGCCGCTCGCGCAGCATGAGCGTGCATTCGAAGTATTCGACGGCCCCGCTCGCAAGCGTGACCGCGAGGGTCGTCTCAATGCATTTGCCGGGTTCGAACATGTCGGCCGGCGGCTTGGCGGCCTGGTCGAGGCGCTCGATTTTGCGCCGCCAGGTCTCGGGCGTGATGCACTTGGTGGCCAGGATGTTTTCCGGCGGGCGCCACGGCGGCTCGGCGTCGGTGTCGAAGTCGATCTTTTCGATCGAGGCGGGGCTAAACGCCCACGCGTCCTTGCCGTTGTTGATGCGCAGGACCGGCCGGTCGAATATTTCCCAGAACCGGATCTGCGCGATGAATGCCGCGCCGGCCTTCTCGTCCGCGATCGTGAAGGCATGCTGCCGGCCATCCTGCATCTGAACCGTGATTCGCATGGGGGAAGTCCTTTCGAGCAGCCGATCTCAAGGGATGCGGTCCGTTACGAGACCCGGGGGAGCGGGGACGCCGCGTTCCTGATCAACGCGCTCCAATCGTCCGCCGCCCCATCGCGTTGTGGGCGGCATGGCGCATGCCTGTGCGTTCGCGATTCCCGATTCTTTAAGACAAATTCATGCCAGACGAGATTTGGACCGGCAGGCCGCGTCCAGAATTGACGCGCAAGGGGTTGCCCGATCCTCCCGCCGGCCCCCCGCATGGCCGCGCCACCCGAAAGGTCGCCATAGCGTCTTCAGGACGGACAGGCGACCTTGCGGACCCGGATGCGCGATTCCCGCCTTGCGCGCGGCTTTCACCCGACACCGTCCGCCGGCTCATGCCGGAACATTGATCATGACGCGCGTCTTCTTGCCGTGGCCGCTGACGATCTCCATCTCGCCGCCGAGCAGGTTCGTCAGCTCGCGAATGCTGAACAGGCCCTGGTTGGTGGCGGGCATGATTCCAAGCAATGACGGATCGAAGCCGATGCCGTCGTCGGTGACAACAAGCTGCACCAGATTCTTGACGCGCCGGAGTTCGATTTCGATCTTGCTTGCCTTCGAATGCGTGACCGCGTTCTCGAGCAACTTGCGCGTGGTCTCGTAAAGGAACGTGCGAATCTCGGGCTTGAGCGGCTCGATCGCCTCGTCGATGAACACATCGGTTTCAATGCCGCCCGCGCGCTGCGTGCGGTAGGCCAGCCACTGGATGCAATCGGTGATCTTTTGGCGGGCGAGCGCGTCCGGGCGCAGAATCATCGCCAGTTTTTTGAGCTTGCCGAGCGCGTCGCCCAGCGCGGCGACGGCCTGGCTGACGGTCGGGCTCTCCGATTGGTGGGTCAATGCCGGATTGATGATCATCGCCGCCGCCGCGAGGCTCTGCATGACGTCTTCGTGAAGGATGTCGCCCATGCGCAACCGTTCCTGCTGCTCAATGTCGATCAGCCTGAGCGCCAGTTCGCGGAACTGTTCGTTGCGAACCGGCGCCCGCACGCCGGCGTTGACGGACATTTCATTCATGGTCTGGGACAGGCGCTTCAGGCCGCGCGCATACTGGTGCCGTCGCAAGCCGAGCGAAAGAACCTCGGCGATCAGCCGCAGGCGCGTGACGATTTCGGGCGGAAACACCTTGTCCGGGCGGAAGCTGCCGAACCCGAGGGCGCCGACGATTGCCTCTTCGATGACGAGCGGGATCATCGTCACGGTCGAAAGCCCCGTGCTCAGCAGGTAGCCCTTCTCTTTTTCCGCCGCGGCCGGCAACACCGATGCACGGGTCAGCGATACGATGTGGCCGCTGCGCAGCTGGTGCGTCATCCACGGTGCCTCGGTCTCGACGATGAAATCCATCGGGACGTTCGGCACGCCCTCGACCGCCCACGTGTGCGTGATCCGCAACCTGGCGCCGTGTTCCTGAAAGGCGGCAATGGAACTCCGGTCATAGCCCAGCGCCGTGACGAGTTCCCGGAGCGCGCCGGTCAGAATGTCGTCGAACCGGCCGTCGGCCGCGTTGGCGAGCCGGCTGGCAACGTCGGCCAGAATGCCCTCGAAATCCTTTTCCATGGCGGTTGCCTCTGAATTGGAAGGTGTGCCCGACGGTTTGAGCCTCATGTCGATTTCCCCATCGCAACTTTTTTCGTTCGGCTGTTTAGGAAAACCATATCACAGCCTCGCGTCCAAAACGATCAATTTTGATCCGCGATCGTTTTCATCCGCCAATCAGGTTGTAAATTCCATCCGTTTTTCGCACGATGATCCAGCCTGGCAGTTCACCGGAGGCGGCCGCGGAACATGGCGCGCAAAATCAAGTGGGGCGTGATCGGGGCCGGCGGGATCGCGTCGCGACGGACCATTCCGGAGTGGCTGGCCGCCGGGATCGACATCGCTGCGCTCGACTCCGTGATGGACATTGATCCCGCCGCCGCGCGCCGCGTGGCGGGGCGGTTTGGCATCGCGCACTGGTGCGCGAACGAATCCGAACTGCTCGCCCGCGATCTCGACGCGGTCTATATCGCCACGCCGCTGAACATGCACTGCGCGCAGGCGATCCAGGCCGCCGCGGCCGGCAAGCACATCCTGTGCGAAAAGCCGATCGCCGCCACGATCGAAGAAGTCAACCGAATGGAAGAGGCCTGCCGCGCCGCCGGCGTCAAGTTCATGCTCGGCTTTTCGATGCGCAACAACATCTATCATCAGAAGGCGCGCGAATTGGTGCAGGGCGGCGCGATCGGCCGCCTCGTGATGGCGCGGGCCCAGCTCACGTGCTGGTATCCGCCGATCGAGGGCGCGTGGCGACAGGACGGCGCGATCAGCGGCGGCGGCGCCCTCATCGACATGGGCGCCCATTGCATCGACCTCATCGAATGGATTTGCGGCTCCAAAATCATCGAGGTCTGCGGCTTCCAGGACCAATTGGTTCAGCATTACCGCACGCCGATCGAAGACGCCTCGACGGCCGTCGTGCGCCTCGAAAACGGCGCGCACGGGATCATCGACAACTATTTCAATCTGCCCGACGCGGCGGCGCAGAACGCGCTCGAACTGCACGGCACGCGCGGCTCGATCATCGGCCGGGGAACGATCGGCCAGGACCCGGGCGGCCGCTTGTTCAGCATCGTCCAGCCCGAAGAAACCGGCTACCAGGCGGACCAAATACGCAACGTTCCGGCCCGGCGGGTGGAATTCAACCTCGAGGGCAAAAGCCTCTATGCCCGCCAGATCGAGATTTTCAGCAATTGTATTTTGGAGGATCGCGAACCCCCCATCGGCTTCGCTGACGGCCGCCACTCGGTTGCCGTGATCGACGCCATCTACCGCGCCGTCCGCGAAAGGCGCACGATCGAAGTGGAAACGCCGATCTCCTGACCGGCCGCATGCCATTCGCCGCCCGGAAGAACTGCGTCCCTGGATTTTCTCTGTGCCCCTGTTTCTCCGTGTTTCTCTGTCATGGCGATTACCGAAGGACTCACTCGCTCTGAAATCATTTTATTCTGGCTATAATCATCCCTTCATCCTACATTCTCTTATATAGAGAAGTCTCAACAAACGACTTGCAAATTGGTTGTCGGACGATTGTTTTCTCATTTGGTCGGGTGACGGCTGAGATTGCGAATGGTTCACGTCCTTTTGTCCGCGTTCGATTCCGGCGGGCCAAGGGCGAGCGACTATCCTGGATAACCGTGAATTGGAATCCGAAGGGGGACCGATCATGTTCAAACGCATGGATTCACTGTCGATTTGCGCCATCCTGGCCCTTTCGCTCCTGCTTTCGTCGATGCTGCGCGGTCAGGAATCGACATCCGCCAGCGCGCAGGATCCGGGCTGGCCGCGCGTGTTCGAAAAGGGCGACCAGCGGGTCGAGCTCTACCAGCCGCAGATCGACGCCTGGAACGACTACCGCAACATCCAATTCCGCTGCGCGCTGGCGGTGACCATGGCGAAGGATCAACAGCCCGCCTATGGCGTCATCGAGATCAAGGCCGACACCAGGGTCGATCCCGACACGCGCATGGTGCTGTTCGACAACATCGAGGCCGACATCCGCTTCCCGAGCCTGCCCGATGCCGACGCCTCGGCCGCGCGCGCGCTTGTCATCGACGCGCTGCCCAAGCGCCAGAACATCGAGGTCTCGCTCGACCGCATCATGGCCTACATGGACGCGAGCCAGGTCGCCGAGCGCGAGGTCAAGGTCGATCTGGACCCGCCGAAGATTTTTTACAGCGACAAGCCCGCCATCCTGCTCCTGTTCCAGGGCCAGCCGCAGTTCAAGCCCATCCCCGACACGAGGGTGATGTTTTGCGTCAACGCCAACTGGGACGTGCTGCTCAACACGGCGGACACGCAGTATTACCTGCTCAACGGCCAATCGTGGCTGACCGCGCCCGACCCGATGAAGGGGCCGTGGAAGGCCGTGGACAAGCTGCCTGACGAGTTCCAGGCCATTCCCGCCGGCGACGACTGGAAGGACGTCCGCGCGAACATCCCCGGCAAGCCGGCCGAGACCGTCCCCGCCGTCTTCGCCAGCGACAAGCCCGCCGAGATCATCGTCACCGACGGCGCGCCGAAATACACGCCGATCCCCGGCACGCAGCTCATGTATGTCTCCAACACGGATGCGCCGCTCTTCCTGTGCAACACCGACGGCAAGCACTACTTCCTGGTCGCCGGCCGCTGGTTCAGCTCGCAGGCCGTGACCGGACCGTGGGAGTCGGCCACGAAGACCCTGCCCGCCGAATTCGCGAAAATCCCCGCCGACAGCCCGATGGCCTACGTGCTGGCGTCGGTGCCGAAGACTGACGCCGCCGAGGACGCCGTCCTTCTGGCCTCCGTGCCGCACAAGGCCACGGTCAGCCGCAAGGACACGACGCTCGACGTCGATTATCAGGGCGACCCGCAGTTCGCGACCATCAAGGGGACCAACGTCAAATGCGCCGTCAACACCGAGGACGACGTCTTCCAGGTCAATGCCACCTATTACTGCTGCAAGGACGGCGTGTGGTTCATGGCCAACAACCCCAACGGCCCGTGGATGGTGTGCGACAACGTCCCGCCGGAGATCTACAGCATCCCGCCGGATTTCCCGAAATACAACGACACGTATGTCTATGTCTATGACTCGACGCCGGATACCGTCGAGGTCGGCTACACCGGCGGCTACACGGGCGAATATGTCTGCGACGGCCTGTTGGTCTATGGCGCGGGTCTGGCCGCGGGTTATGCGCTCGCCAGGGATTGGTATGACAACTGGGACGACGATTGGAACATCTATTATCCCTACGCGTGGTATCGGCCGTGTTTCTCGTACGGACGCGGCGCGATTTATCACCCGTATTGGGGCGGGTATTACGCGGGCTGGGGCGCAATCCGCGGGCCGCATGGCGGCGCGGCATGGGCTTACGGCCCGTATCGCGGCGCGGCGCGCGCGGCGTATTACAACCCGGCGACGGGGACGTATGCGCGGGCCGCGCACCGCTGGGGTCCGGCCGGCAGCGCCACGGCATTCGCGGCATACAATCCGCGCACGGACACCGCCGCCCTGCATGCGGGCGCGTCCAACATTTACGGCTCGTGGGGCCGCACCGCCGTGGCCCGCGATGACGAGTGGCTGCGCGCCGGCCATCGCACGACGCCCGCCGGGACCACCGGATGGGTGCAGACTTCCAAGGGCGGCGAGGCGATCGGCACCACGCGCGGCGTGAACAAGTTCGCCGCCAAGACCGGCGAGGGCGACGTCTATGCCGGCCGCGACGGCAACGTCTATCGCCGCGAGGACGGCCAGTGGCAGAAATGGGACGATGGCGGCTGGCAGCCGGTCAACCCGCCGCCCAAGGCCGGCCAGGGCGAACGCATCCAGCCTCAGGCCGGCGTGCGTGCCGATGCCGCGCAACAGGCTCGCGAAACCGGCGTGCGGCCGGGGCAAGTCACCCAGCCGCGCGGGACGGGCACTCGCCCGGAAAACCGGGTGATGAGCGAGGCGCCACGGCCTTCTCAGGCGCGCGCGGTCGAGCCGTCGCGCGAGATCCAGGCCGGCGCGGGCAGTGACCTGAATTACGACTATCAGGCCCGCCAGTGGGGCAACTATCGCGCCAACGAATATCAGCGCGCGCGGTCGTCGTCGCAGCCGGCACAGTCGTATCGTCCGCCAACCCGCTCCAATTACAGCCGCCCCAGCTCGAGCGGCTACAGCCGGCCGAGCTCGGGAGTCAGCCGCTCCGGCGGCGGCGGAAGAGGGCGGCGGTAGTCAGGAGGATGGGTCCTATGGGGTCCTATGGGTCCTATGCGTCTTATGCGTCCTATGGGTCTTATGGGTCCTATGGGAGATGGAACTTTTGGTGGAGTGTGCTGATGAAATTTGTGTTTGCCATTTGGTTGGTGGTCGGGATCGGTGTGGTGTGCAGTTGCCGAAAACAGCCGCCGCCCGTGCCGCCGCCGCCGAAGGTGAGCGTCGTTGTCGTGAACCCGAAAGACACCCCGGTCAGCTTCGAGTATGTCGGCCAGACGCAGAGCTCGCAAAACGTCAACATCCACGCGCGCGTGAGCGGGTTCCTCGACCGGCGCGTCTATACCGAGGGGGCGCTGGTTCAGACCGGCCAGGTGCTGTTCCAGATGGACGCCAAGCCGTTCGCCGTGCAGTTGGACCAGGCCCAGGCGGCGCTGCTCAAGCAGCAGGCGGCGCTGGAGGTGGCGCGGCTGAACCTGGCGCGCGTCAAGCCGCTCGCCAAAACCGACGTCGTCGCCAAGCGCGAACTCGACGACGCCACCGGCCAGTACGAGTCCGCCGCGGCCGCTGTCGAACAGGCCAAGGCCCAGGTCGAGACCGCCAAGCTGAACCTGTCCTACACGACGATCGCGTCGCCGGTCACGGGGATGAGCAGCTCGGCGAAGCAGGCCGACGGGACCTACGTCAATCCGCAAAACAGCCTGCTCACGACGATCGCGGTGCTGTCGCCGATCTGGATCAACTTCAGCATCTCGGAAAATGAATTGCAGCGCTACCGGACGTGGGTCGAACAAGGCGTGCTGCGCGTGCCCAGGGACGGCAGCTACGAAGTCGAAGTAATCCTGGTCGATGGCTCGCTGTTCCCGCACAAGGGGCGCATCACGTTCGCCGAGCCGTCCTACAGCACGCAGACCGGGACGTTCCTCATCCGCACGAGCGTGGAGAATCCCAAGGGGACGCTGCGGCCGAACCAGTTCGTGCACGTGCGCCTCAACGGCGCGGTGCGGCCGGGGGCGATCCTCGTGCCGCAGCGCGCGGTGCAGCAAGGCTCGCGCGGGCAGTTCGTGTGGGTGGTGAACAAGGAAGACAAGGCCGAACTGCGGCCGGTCACGGTCGGCGAGTGGCAGGGGGAGAACTGGTTCATCACCGAGGGGCTGCACGCCGGCGAGCGCGTGGCGGTGGACGGCACGCTCGACCTGCAGCCCGGAATCGCCGTCAGCGTCAAGCAGTGATCGGTCGGATCGGTCGGATCAGTCGGATAAGCCGGATCAGAAAAAAGAAGGGCGTGGCATGTTCTCGCGGTTTTTCATCGAGCGGCCGATTTTCGCGACGGTGGTCTCGGCGATCCTGTGCCTTGCCGGGCTGGTGTCGCTGACGGCGCTGCCGGTCGAGCAGTACCCAACGATCACGCCCGTGCAGGTGACGGTGACCGCGACGTATCCCGGCGCCGATTCGCAGACGCTCGCCGACTCGGTGGCCGCGCCGATCGAGGCCCAGATCAACGGCGTCGATAACATGATCTACATGACGTCGGCGAGCTCGTCGAACGGGCAGCTGACGCTCACGGTCTATTTCACGCTCGACACCGACCCCGACATCGCGCAGGTGCAGGTGCAGAACCGCGTGAGCCTCGCGCTGCCGCAGCTGCCGCAGGCGGTCAACGACCTCGGCGTCTCGGTGCAGAAGAAAGCCTCCTCGATCATGATGATGATCGCGGTGTATGCGAAGGACGGCCGCTACAGCGACGAATACATCGCGAACTACGCCAACGTGTATGTGCTCGACGCGCTCAAGCGCGTGCCCGGCGCGGGCCAGGCGCAGATCATGGGCGTTCCCGACCAGGCGATGCGCATCTGGATGAACCCCGACCGTATGACGTCGCTCGGGATCACGACGACCGATATCCAGCAGGCCGTGGCGCAGCAGAACGCCCTTTACGGCGCGGGCCAGATCGGGCAGAAGCCGACGGCGCGGCCAGTGCAGCTCAACTTCCCGGTCGTGACGCAGCGGCCGTTCACCGATCCCGCCAACTACGACGAGATCATCCTGCGCGCGAGCCAGGACGGCACCGCGATCGTGCGGCTCAAAGACGTCGCGCGCTCGGAGGTCGGGCTGCGCCAATACATCATCGACTCCAAGTTCAACGGCACGCCGGCCACGCTCATCGCCGTCTATCAGCAGCCGGGCGCCAACGGCCTGGCCGTGTCCAACGGCGTGCGCAAGTGCCTCGACGACATGAAGGCGACGATGCCGGAGGGGATCGAAACGACGATCTCGCTCGACACGAACGACTTCGTGAAGATCTCGATCGCCGAGGTCAAGGAGACGCTGTTCGAGGCGATCATTCTCGTGGTGCTGGTCGTGTTCCTGTTCCTGCAGAGCATCCGCACGACGTTCATCTGCGTGGCGGCGATCGTGGTCGCGCTGGTCAGCACGTTCACCGGGATGCTGGCGCTGGGGTTCTCGATCAACCTGCTGACGCTGTTCGGGCTGGTGCTGGCGATCGGGATGGTCGTCGATGACGCGATCGTCGTCGTCGAAAACGTCGAGCGCAACATGGCCGTGCACCACCTCGCGCCGAAGGAGGCGACGATCAAGGCGATGGACGAGATTTCCAGCTCGCTCGTCGCCGTCGTGCTCGTCATGGCGTCGGTGTTCATTCCGGCGGCGTTCTTGCCGGGGACGACGGGGCAGCTCTACAAGCAGTTCGCGATCACGATCGTGATCTCGGTGGCGGTGTCGGGGTTCGTGGCGCTGACGCTCACGCCGGCGATGTGCGCGGCGATGCTCAGGCACAGCGCGCCGCCGACGCGCGGGCCGTTCGCGTGGTTCAACCGGCAGGTCGATGCGATCACGCGCCTGTTCGGCGTGGCCGTGACGCTCGTCATCAGGCGCATGGGGATCGCGTTCCTGCTGCTGTGCGTGCTGATCTGGATGATCGCGCACCTGTTCCGCGTGCTGCCGACGAGCTTCGTGCCGAACGAGGACCAGGGCTACGTGATGGCGGCCAACATCATGCCCGACGCGGCGAGCCTCGACCGGACGACGGCCGTCGGCGACCGCGTGGACGCGATCTTCGCGAAGCTGCCGGGCGTCGAATACCGCTCCGAAATTTCCGGCTACAGCATCCTCGACAGCGGCTACAAGACGAACTGCGGGACGATGTTCGTAAACCTCAAGCCGTTCGACGAGCGCTACGACTCGATCAAAACCGCGCGCGAGCAGAACGCGCGCGCCGTGCTCACGGGGCTCTACACGCAATCCAAGGAGATCCTGGAGGCGAAAGTGCTGCCGGTCGCGCCGCCGGCGATCCCGGGCATCGGCACGACGGGCGGGTTCGAATTCTGGATCCAGGACATGGCCGGCGGCGAACCGTCGCGGCTCGAGACGCTCACAGACGAATTCATCGCGAAGGCGTCGGTGCGGCCGGAGCTCAGCGGGCTCAGCACGACGTTCCGCGCGTCGTCGCGCCAGTTCCGCGCCGACGTCGATCGCGACAAGGCGAACCTGCTCGGCGTGCCGGTGCAGGACGTCTATAACGCGATCCAGGCGCAGTTCGGCTCGGTCAACGTCAGCCAGTTCAACCAGTACAGCCGCGTGTGGCGCGTCGTGCTGCAGTCGGACCCGAAGTTCCGCGAGGACCCGCAGGACCTGACGCGACTCTACACGCGCTCGGTGGCGGGCGACATGGTTCCGCTGACGGCGCTCGTTTCGACCAAGTGGGTCATGGGGCCCGACCTGTTGCCGCACTTCAACGGCTTCCCGGCCGCCAAGGTCAACGGCAACGCGGCGTCCGGCTTCAGCTCGGGGCAGGCGATCGCCGCGATGGAGGAGGTCGCGCGCGAGGTGCTGCCGAACGGCTACGCGTTCGCGTGGTCGGGGCTGGCGTTCGAGGAAAAGAAGTCGGGTGGCACGTCGTCGCTCGCGTTCGTGTTCGGGCTCGTGATCGTGTTCCTCGTGCTGGCGGCGCAGTACGAATCGTGGACGCTGCCGCTGACCGTGATGATGGCCGTGCCGTTCGGCGTGCTCGGCGCGCTGACGGCCAACTGGCTGCGCGGCCTCGGCAACGACGTGTATTTCCAGATCGGGCTGCTCGTGCTGATCGGGCTCGGGGCGAAGAACGCGATCCTGCGCGTGTCGTTCGCGGTGGACCTGCGGCGGCAGGGCAAGTCGATCATGGAGGCGACGATCGAGGCGGGCGAGCAGCGGCTGCGCCCGATCATCATGACGTCGCTGGCGTTCGCGTTCGGCGTGCTGCCGCTGGCGATCGCGATGGGCGCCGGCGCCAACGCGCGCCACTCGATCGGCACCGGCATCATCGGCGGCATGATCGGCGAAACCACGCTCGCGATGCTCTACGTCCCGCTGCTGTTCTACGTGTTCGACCGGATGGGCGAGAAGAGGGGAAAGAAGGAGAGCAAGGAAGGCAAGGAGACGAAGGAGAAAATCGAAATGGCGCCGGCGGCGGCGGGCGAGTAGGGGCGGCGAAAGCGCTGGTGCTCGGGAGAGTTGGCATTGCGGGAAATGGTTTCGATTACGATTACGATTACGATTACGATTACGAGCACGAGCACGAGCACGATCGATTATGAATACGAGCACCAGCCTTCGCCAAGGCTTCGGCTGGCAAGCCGATGAATACAGGACGAAAGGAATTTGAGATGACGACGAAATCTTCCTGCCTCGAGATCAGGGTTCATCTGGTTGACGGCTCGGTGTGCGCGTATGCGCAATCCGACCCGGACGCGAACAAGAATATGATGGAGGGCTTCGAGCCGCTCAGGCTGTTCTCGCAGCCGTATTTCGCGGTCGAGAGCATCGACGGCGTCACGGTTTTTCCGTGCTCCAAGATCGCGCGCGTCGAGATGTTCCCCGATCCCGACCCCGGCTGGGTGGTCGGCCCGCGCTTCCCCAACACCAGGGTTCGCGAGGTCACGCGCGCCGACCTCGAGCGCGCCCTCACCGGCGACGAGGGCGCCGAGTTGATCCGCAAAAACCGCGCCCCCGGCGAAAATTTCCACGGCTTCGTCGTGCTCATGATGGCCGACGCCGCGGAGGTCGTCATTGAAATCCAGACCAGGGTCGCGTTCGTCCCCGACCAGAAACTGTTCCTCGAGATGCTGAGCGGCCTGAACACGATGTTCTTCCCCGGCAACTCCGGCGGCTACGTGTTCGTCAACACGGCAAACCTGATGCGCATGAACATCCTGCCGGGCCAGCCCGACATCGCGCCGCGCGCCTGGCGCGCCGAACCGGTTTCAGACTACGAAATGGAATAGCTTCCGTTGGAGGCCTCGCCCTTGACCTCACAGCCCGACACGCTCCCGCTCACCGAGCTCCTGAACATCGAAACGCTTCAGGAACTGCTCGAGGACTATTGCAAATCGGTCGGCGTCGCCGCCGCGATCATCGACATGCAGGGGAACATCATCCTTGCGGCCCGCTGGCAGCGCATCTGCGCCGACTTCCACCGCCGGCAGCACCTGAGCCTCGCGCGCTGCGTCGAAAGCGACACCGACCTCGCCGCGCGCCTGCAGTACGGCCAGAAATTCTCGATCTACCGCTGCAAGAACGGCCTCACCGACGCCGCCGCGCCGATCCTCGTCGATGGCCGGCACGTCGCCAACGTGTTCATCGGCCAGTTCTTCCTCTCGCCGCCCGACATCGAATTCTTCCGCAATCAATCCCGCGAACTCGGGTTCAACGAGGAAGAATATTTGGCGGCGGTGGGCGAGGTCCCGATCGTCTCGGAATCGCGCCTGCCCTCGATTTTGGGTTTCCTTGCCGGTTTCGCGCAAATGGTCGGCGGCCTCACGCTCGACCGCATGAAGGCCCAGCAGAACGCCGACGCCGTGCGCGAACTCCATGAAGGCGCCCTCGCGAGGAACGAGCGCAAGCTGCGCCGCATCCTCGACACCTGCCTCGAAGGCTTCTGGATGGTCGATAACAACGCCGTTACCGTCGATGTGAACGACGAGTTGTGCCGCATCCTCGGCCGCCCGCGCGGTGAGATCATCGGCCGCTGGATCCTCGATTTCGCCGACGAGGAGAACAAGCAGGTCTTTCGCGACAACCTCGCCAAACGGGCGCGCGGCGAGGCGAGCGTCTATGAAATCTCGCTCATGCGGCCCGACGGCATGCTCGTGCGCTGCCACGCCGCCGCATCGCCGCTCTACGACGAGAACGACGTCAAAATCGGCTCCTTCGGCATGTTCACCGACATCACCGACCGCGTGCGCCGGGAACAGATTTTCCGCGAGGTGTTCAACACGCCGCAGGACGCCATCTTCTTCTTCGACGAGACGGGCATCATCGACGTCAACCAGGCCGCCGTGCGCATGATGGGCTTCGAGCGGCCGGAGGAAATGATCGGCATCAAGCCGTTCATGTTCTCGCCCGAGTTACAGCCCGACGGCAGGCCCTCGCGCGAAAAGGGCGTCGAGCTGATCGAGAAAGTGTTCGAGGAGGGGACCGCCCGCTTCGAGTGGCTGCACCGGCGCAAGACGGGCGAGGTGTTCCCGACAGAAATCGTGCTCAACAAGGTCAAACTGGCGGACAAGCCCGCCATCCTCGCGATGTTCCGCGACCTCACTGAGCGCAAGCGCGCCGAATTGGAACTCAAGGACCGCCTCATGTTCCAGCAGGCGCTCCTCAACAGCATCCCGCACCCGATGTTCATCAAGAACAGCGAGGCGCAGTTCCTCGGTTGCAACGCCGCCTATGAAAAGGCGTTCGGCATCGCGAGCGCCGACCTCGCCGGCAAGACGGTGCTCGAACTCGAATACATCCCGATGGACGAACGGCGGAAATTCCACGCCGAGGACACGGCCGCGATCCGCGACGCCAGCCGCGTGAGTTACGAGTTGCCGATCGTCTATGCCGACGGCCAGACGCACATCACGCTCTACTCGGTCGATGGGTTCCGCCTCGCCGACGGCCGCCCCGGCGGCCTCATCGGGCTTCTCGTCGATATCAGCGACAACAAGAAACTCCAGGAAGAGCTGCGCGTCGCGAAGGAACGGGCCGAGGAGGCAACGCGCGCCAAGAGCGATTTCCTCGCCAACATGAGCCACGAGATCCGCACGCCGATGAACGCCATCATCAACATGACGTCGCTCGCGCTCGACACCGACCTCACCGGCAAGCAGCGCCAGTACCTCGGCGTCGTCGGCTCGTCGGCGCGCAGCCTGCTCGCGCTCATCAACGACATCCTCGACTTTTCCAAGATCGAGGCCGGCAAGTTCGACATCGAGTCGATCCCGTTCGACCTGCGCCAGGTGCTCGAGGAGATCACCGACACCTTCCGCGACAAGGTCATGCAGAAGGACATCGAGCTCATCGTCAATGTCGCCGAGGGCGTGCCCTACGCCCTCGTCGGCGATCCGCTACGCCTGCGCCAGATCCTGCTCAACCTGCTCAGCAACGCGTTCAAGTTCACCGAAAAGGGCGAGGTCTGCCTGGGCGTCGCGCGCGCCGAAAACAACGGCCCGAACACCGTCATGCTGCGCTTCAGCGTGCGCGACACCGGCATCGGCATCACGCCCGAACAGATTAGCAAGCTGTTCGGCGCGTTCACGCAGGCCGACTCCTCGACGTCGCGCCGCTACGGCGGCACGGGGCTCGGCCTCGCGATCAGCCGCAAGCTGTCGCTCCTCATGGGCGGCGACGGCATCGCTGCCGAAAGCGAGCCCGGCAAGGGAAGCACCTTCTCGTTCACGTGCCGATTCGGCATCGGCGAGGAGTCCGCCCACCGCCGGTTCGTCGCGCCCGAGGCGCTCCTCGGCCGCAAGGCGCTCGTCATCGAGGACAACCACACCAGCCGCGAGCTGATCCAGAACATCCTCAAGAGCTTTCGCATGGAATCGGCCGGCGTGGAGTCGGCCGAGGCCGGCCTGGATCTGCTCCGCGCCGAACCCGATGCGTTCGGTCTCCTGATTGTCGATTGGCGCCTGCCGGGCATCGACGGCCTCGAGGCCGCGCGCAGGATCCGCAACGACCCCGCGCTTTCCAGGCTGCCGATCGTCATGACGAGCGCCTTTGCCGGCGAGCACGAGATCGCAAAGGGCGAGGCCATCGGCGTCAACGCCTTCGTCCACAAGCCGATCAAGCCGTCGGCGCTGTTCGACGCGATCATGGAGTCCGTCGGCATCGGGCCCAAGGTTCACGGCGCGCGCCACGCCCAGGCCGACGAATCCTTCGCCGGCGCGCGCGTCCTGCTGGCCGAGGACAACGAGGCCAACCAGATAGTCGCCGAGGAGCTGCTCACGAGCGCCGGCATCAAGCTCGACATCGTCGAAAACGGCCGCGAGGCGCTCGAGCAGGTCAAGCGCGAGCCATACGACGCGATCCTCATGGACATGCAGATGCCCGAGATGGACGGCGTGGAGGCCACGCGCCTCATCCGCGAGTGGCTCGCCGGCAAGCCGCTGCCGATCATCGCCATGACGGCCAACGCGATGAAAGGCGACCGCGAGCTGTGCATCGCCGCCGGCATGGACGATTACGTCTCCAAGCCGATCGACCGCGCCGAACTCTTCCGCACGCTCCACCGCTGGCTTGCGGGCCGGCCAGCCGGCGGCTCGACCGGAGCCCGGGAACGCCGATCGCCCGATCGGCAAGAAAACGCGAGTGATGAGAGTGGCGTTTCCGTATGCGGGTCCGCGCTGCCGAAACTGGAGGGCATCAACCTC
>JAJFUE010000016.1 GCA_021372575.1 bacterium
GCGTCGGGCCAGCGGTTTGCCTGCGGCTTCCTTCGGATTCGGCCTCGCGACCGACACCCTTGCCGTCCGGCTAACAGTTCCCCCTGTCGGGTCTGTAGAGGACTCTCACCTCCAAGTGAGTGCGCCCTGCCGGGCGCACACAAAAAAAGCCGGGGCGCTCGGCCCCGGCTGGATTTGAAATTGCGGAAGGTTACTTTTTCAGGTCGTTGATCGAGTCCATGATCGCATTCTGCACGTCGGGCTTGTAGAGGTTGCCGACGTGGCCGCCGCCGGGGAAGACCGTCAGGCGGTTGCCGATCAGCTGCCGCATGCGCTCGATGTCGTGCGAGTGGAGCAGGAAGTCGGTCGAGTTGATGAACACGCGCAGGTCGGGGTTGTCCCGCAGCGACGGGGCGATCGACCAGGCGCTCGCGTTCTCGAGGAGCTGTTCGCGGCTCAAATTCGTGAACTGCTGCTTCTGGTACGGGATCACGAATTTGTCCAGGTAATCGAGCCATACGAAGCTGTTGATTTCGTTATAAAGCGGATCGCGGCTGTAGGCACTGAGGTCGTGCCTGACGATGCCGAAATTGTCGCGGCGCTGGCTGACGTAAATGACGTCGCGCAGCGTGAGGTGATAAAACAGGCCGATCAGGTAATGCGATTCGGTGTTGCTGAACGGCAGCACGCTGGACGGGGTCAGGCTGCCCTGGCTCAACAGGATCGCCTTGTAGAGCGTCTCGAACATTTTTGGCGTGCGCTGGTCGGCGGGCCAATCCAGCGGCGCCTGGTAATAGTTGTCGAGCATTTCAAGGGCGTGTGTGACGTCGAGCGGCGGATTGATCGCGACGTACCGCGAGAACAGCCTGTCGCGGTCGATCGACGAGATGAACAGCGTGTGGAGCGCGCCGAGCGAAAGGCCCATCACGGCGTTGCCGGTGATCCGGTCCTTGTAGCGCTTTGCCAGATCGGCGTGGATCGCCTTGAGCGCGGCATAGATGTCAGCGGCGTCGGTCGGCGTGTAGCCCGGGACGGCGACCGTCGAGGCCTGCAGCATGAAATCGAAGTTGAACGGGCTGCTGAGGGTGACGGCGCTGAAGCCCTGGCGCCAGGCGATCTCGGCAAGCGCGTTGGACATGGAGGACTGGCGGTTGCCGCCCAGGCCGGGAAGAATATAGATCATCGGCGCCGGTTTCGGCTGGATCCAATAATTGAATTTCAGCTTGCGGCCCGTGGTCGGGAGCTTGACCTTGCCCTCCTGGGTCAGGGCGGGGAACTTCGGGTCCTGCACGCTGAGGAACACGGCCTGAAGCGTCGCCGCCGGCTCGATCTCGCTGGCGGTGAGCGAATAGTCGATCACCTCGCGGTTGCGGTTCAGGGCCCACAGGTCCTTGATCAGCACATAAGGATCCTGCTCGCTGCGGGTCAGGCGAATGTAGTCGTCGATCTTGTCGCTGAATTTATTGATGTGGAAAAACGTCGAAAGGCCGGGGACGTAGGTGGCGGGATTGAACGCCATGTCGAAGAGCCCGCCGAGCGCGTCGCGGCCCGAAGACGGCCCGAGGAACGGCAGGACGAAATAAAAGCCGGGGCCGTTGCCCCAATGGCCGAACGCCTGGCCGAAATCCTCGTCCCACTTTTTGATCCCGATGCTGCCGGCGGGGTCGAAAATACCGACGATGCCGACCGTGGTGTTGATGAGGAAACGGTTGGTCTCATCGAACGCGCCGCGCCACTTTGCCTGCAGCAGGTTGCCGAACAGGCGCACGGGGTAGGCCAGGTTCTCGCCCATGTAGCCGATGTGCGTGCGGACCTGCTGCGGGAACATCCAGCGGTAGCCCCACTCGATGGGGCGCAGGAACCACAGGACCACACCATGGTTAAACGTGCCCATGCCGCGGTTGTAAGGCTCGATCGGGTCGTTGATCGTCTGCGGCATCAGGTTGGGTGACGGCAGCACGACGCGCGGTTGGTCTTCGGAAACGGGAGCCGGGGCCGGCGTCGCGACCGATGGCAGCAGGATCACGGCCGGGCGGGGCGTCGGTGTGGGAGCCGGAGTGGGCTCCGGAGCCACCACGACCGGCGGGATCGGCGTCGAGACCGATTGCGGGGCGGGCGCACCGGTCCGAGTGACGATCTCGGGAACGCTCGGTGCGGCTACCGGCACCGCAGGCGCGGCGAAAATATTGGCGGAAATAAGAAACAGCAGAAGGCTGATTCTCGCAAAGGCCACGGCACGCATTCGTCCAACCTCCCAGCGGTGGACCACACTTATCATGAGCATCTCACGAACGGCCAAATGGGTCCAGAAGAAGAAACGGCAGGATTCACCCAAAACTTGAATCGAGGGGCGATCTCCACCCGTGGAACCGATGACCTGATGGGACAGGTCCATATTATTGGATAAAGCGAATCGCTAAAAAGTTTGATGTTTGATGGCGGGCGCGGCGAAGCACGCTACCGTGGGGGAGCACGGCGGGCGGGGGGAAAGGGAGAATGGGACTTATGGGCCCCATTCTGGTTTTAGAAATCCCAATCGAGATCGCAATCACGGCCCACGAGGACCTGGCCGATTACGAATTCCTCGGCTACGACCCAGTCAGCCGCAGCACCGACGCGGAATTCGACCACTCGCCGCTCTCGTGCAATTACGGCTATCAGAAATACAAAGTCAACGGACATTGCCTGCTCGACAATTTCGAGGAGGCCTGGCGCATCACAACCGAAATCGCCCGCGACGCCGTCAGCAACAAAGACTGGGAACCCGGGCCATACTTCCTCTGCGCGGTGTATCGCAAACGAAAATCAATGTCTGTATAACCGGTAGGTCGGGTCTCCGACCCGACTCTTATTGGTCCCTTAATTCCCATAGGACCCATAAGACCCATAAGCCCTACCCATCAATCCTCTCAATCCTCATACTCAAATTCCCCCCGCTCCATTGACCAGTCCCGCCCGAAGAACCCTGCCGCCAGCGGACTGCCCATTCCCCGGCCAGCGCGGGTGATGACCGCGTCGGGGTAACGGACAAACGGGACGAAGAACGAGACGCTGTAGAGTGATCGCATCGCGGCCGGGCCGGTGCCGGCCATCGCGATCACGCACGCGACGTCGCTATCGGGGCGCGGGCGGACGAATACCGTCGCGAGATCGTCGCCGCGCCAAGCGCGGTCGCCGAGGCGAATTTCGCCGCGACGGGCGTCGATCGGACTATCCGGAAGCAAACTCTCCCATGCCGAGTTGGTATCCTTGTTTCCGTAAAGGACCACCGCGCGGTCGGGGTATTTGGCCGGGTCAAAATCGCTGTCGGCGACGATATCGATCGAGCCGTTGCCGCGCGCCCAGAACGTCTCGGCGTCAAACCGCGCCTTGGCCAGCGCCCATGCGTTTTCCTCGGCGTCGCCGCGCGTGCCATAGATGAACATGAACCGGTGCCGGAGCTCATCCTTGATCGTGCCGTAGCGGTCGGGGTTTTTGAAGCCGGGGCCGGGCTTTTCGGTCACGCTCCAGTTACCGTCCCTATTTTCAAACCAGACCGTCCCTGTTTTCTCCGAAATCGGGACGTTCTTTAACAACTGGCCGTCAAGTTCAATGGCGAGCGTGTTCGACGTAACGATCCCACCGAGGTCGAGCCGCAGGACGGCCACATTGTCCGTGCGCCCCCGGACCACGTTGTGCGCCGGCCAAACGTGAAGCGTCACCGAGCTGAACTCGAGCTGATGGTGCTGCGCCTCGATCCCCAGGTAATGGCAGCGGCTCGAGACGCCCGGGTCGGCAGTCACGAAACTGACTTCGCGCACCGACCCCGCCGGCGGCAGCGCGTGGCGCGCGAATGCGTCGAACATGTAGGGCCAATCGACGCACGCCAGGCCGTCGTCGCTGTATTCGTTGCCGTACCAGTGCTTTTGGCCGGGCACGACGCGGAATTCCCAGTCGTGGTGCATGCCGCCCAAAACCCGGGACATCCGCTCGGCCTGCCCGATATCGACGTTGTCGTCGATCGCACCGTGCAGGATATAGACCGCCATGTTGCGCAGGTTGCCGGCAAGCATGAGCGTGCGGCCGGGGTTGGTGCCGCGGCGCATCAGACGCTCAACGGGCGTCCCCTGTTTGCTGTCGTCGCGGACCCCGGCGCGGCCGCCACCATACGTGTCGCGCGAGATCCAACCGGCGCTCGGGCCGACGGCCGCGAACTGGTCGGGGAAGGTCGTCGCGATGTGCCACGCGCCATGGCCGCCCATCGAGTGTCCCGTGATATAAATGCGCGCCGGATCGTGCGGCAACAAAGCCTTGGCGAGGCTCAACACTTCCATCGCATCGGCGCGGCCAAAGTCTTCCCAATCAAAGCCATACGGCCGGCGGTTGGTGGCCGAGACAAGATGTACCCAGCTCTTTTTGCCGTAGGCCTCGGCCTGCCCCTGCGCCTCGACCGAGGCCCCATGGCAGGTCAGGACGATCCCCGGCAGCGGGCCATCCTTTTTACAGGGGACAGCCTCGCGCAACGAGTAATACTGGACGCTCCCGTCGATCTGGCTGACAAACGTCCGCCGGTGCGCGTCCTGCGGGGTGGTGATGTTGAGATCGAACTCATTCCGGGATAATTCCCGCCGTTTGGCCTTCAGTTCGATCCGCGCCCTGACCGTCCCTGCTTTCTTCGGCATCGCCGCGCGGATGCGGAATCCCACCTTCCTGACGCTCAGCGCCGGGATCGCCGGCAGTTCGGTGGTTGTTTGTTTCAGTCCCTTGCCGCCGCAGGTGATTTTCAGCCCGCGGGCCGCCTGCCTCGTCGCGTTGACGACGACCACCGCGCTCCAACCGTCCAGCTTTTCGCCGACGACCAGGTCGGGCAGGGTCTTGTCGGCATCGAGGATGAACTGCGGCGCCGGCGGATCGTAGAGCTTCACGCCCAACAGGCCCCGGGAAGATCGCAGCAGGATTCCGTTTTCTCCGTCCACGAGGAGGACCGGAACGTGAACATACCCATTGGCATAGGTATCGCCGGCGCGGGGGATGCCGTTCACATAGGCGATCCCATGGCCGACGGCGTTCATGATGACGATGCGCTCGCCGTCGGACTCGACCGGCACGAACAGGAAGTCGCCGCGCCGGGGCGCCTTGCCGTTTTCGTCGAGCGCGACCTCCGACCATTTCTGGCCGCCGAGCGTGTCGCCGTCTTCCGGCCGGTAATCGGCAAGCGTCCCGCTGGTCAGCATGGACTCAACAGCGGTCGTGGCGCTGGTGGAACGGTTCTGGGCCCGCTCCAGGATCAGCCCCTCGCGCGAGCTGACAAACGCCCCGCCATAGCTATTCGCAACCGCAACCAAGCCGATCAGGACAAAGACCGCCAACCGCCGCATGAGACAACTCCACATTGAAATGAGCGAGACCGAACCCAACACAGATACACTCACCAACGCAAAAGATGAAGAAAAACAACGCGAAAAAAGCATGCATGGGATGCCGCGGTCGCCGACCGCGGCATCCCATGCAGTAGCCCGAGCGTGAGCGAGGGACTGGCGGGCGAAAGGTTTACGATTACGATTACGATTACGATTACGAGCACGAGCACGAGCACGATTGAATTATTCGGCCGTGAGAAGCAGGTCGATGTAGGCGCCTTCGATGAGTTGCGATTCGGCGACGCCAAGTTGCGCCATCAGGCGGTGGGCTTCTTCAATTCCGTCCTGCGGCGGCTCGTTTTCGGCAAGGACGACTTCGAGTTCCATGAAATCACCGAGGCCTTCGACGCGGTCGAGGTGGATGCGCGTGCGGCCGGCGAGGTAGAGCGTGCGGCGCTTGCGCACGCGGCCGATCTGGCCATAGGCAAGGGTCAGGGCCTCGCGCAGCGTGTCCGGCTCAACAGTTTTCGAAATCAGGTAAAACGATTCCTTCGGGCCGGCCTGATCAAGCCGCTTGTAAAAAATCAGCTCGCCCGAGGTCTCGGAGAAAGTCCGAAGTTTCATCCGCCCCGCGTCGCAGCGAAAGAACGTGTCGTCCTGCCCGATTTCGATCGGTCCCCGGTCGGCCGCCGCCGCCGCGCGCGGCGCAATCGCCTCAACGCTCTCAATGCGGGCCTTGACCTCAATGTTTCTCGCCATCTTCATTGCGTTGCTGCTTTTGGGTGATTGCATGCAGTCCTTCATCAAGATCGATCTCGCCGGCGAAAACCTGCATGCCGCATTTATCTTCAAATCTGATGCCGCCGGGTATGCAAATTTACATGAAGTAAGCAGGGCTAAGGTTGAACCGATCCGCCAGTTTGCGAATGTGCGCCTTGGAAAGTTGGCGCTCGCCCGAAAGAATCCGTGTCCCCAGGCTTCGATCACCAAGCAGCAGGCCAAGTTCCACGACACCCATACCGGATTCTTCCATCAGATAACGCAAGCGCTCCACGGGGTTCTCGTCTGACTCGGCAAGTTCCCCGAAACGCTTGCGCTCATAATTTTCCACAAGCAGCATCAGCACCTTCGCCGTCTCGATCTCGGCGGGCGTCGATTTGTGCGCGTCCGCCTTGCGTCCAAGCCGCGCAATCTCATTGAGCGCAGCCTCGTTTTCGGCGTTATTTCTAATCAGGCGCGGCGGAACCGTCGATGCCCAAGCCACGGCTTTTTTATTTTTTGCACGAACTTTGGCGGCGTGTCCGCCACGTTTCGCGGCGCTCACCGTTTGAGATACGCCGCTTTGCACAACCATTTTATTCATGACATGAATTCCCGTTTCCACCGTTCGGTGCTGTATTCGTCATGAGTCATCACTTTAAGAACTCGAATGGCCTGCAATGCGTAGAACACTTCCGAGACAAGCCGATATTTATTCCCGCCGACATTGAAGACGGTCACAACCAGCTCTCGTCCCAGCTTAACCTGATCGGCGCCGGCAAATGTCGCCCGTAATTCGACGAAATTGCGCCAGGCGGATGCCGAAACCACCGCCATCCAACGATGAACGGCCCCATGCGCTTCAGGGTGCCTGACTATAAAAGCCTTTAAAATCCTGATTCCACCCAGGCGCATCATTAATCCTTTTTACGGTAATGCGCGGTTGACATTTTGTCAATCACCAAAATGCCCATTATCCTTCGGGATTATCCGGCTTCGCCTCGGCTTCCGCGGTTTCGGATTTTACTTCCGGCTCGGCGATTTCGGCTTCGGGCTCGATCTCGGATTCAAGCTCGTCCTCATCATCGACCTGTGGGGCCTTGACCAGCAGCGGTTCACCGTTCGCGCCGAACAGTTCGATGGCGTCGAGCGGGAGGATCTTGCACAGGCCCTGGTAGAACGGCGAGCAGAAGAAGACCTTCGTGCGCGCGAGGCGGCCGTGCAGGAATCCCTTGCGCCCCTCAAATCCATCCAGCTCCAGCGTCGTGCTGCCGCGGAACTGCCGCGCCAGCGTGAACAGTAGTTTCAATGTCTGCCGGTTTTCGCCGGCCAGCGACAGCCGCACCGACGCAACCTTCGTCGCCTGGTCCTCGAGGTCCGCGAGCCGCCACAGGCCGACGGCGTCCATGTGCAGGTAATTCTCGGACTTGTTAAGATCACCGATCACCAACACCTCGGTGCCGGGCTCGAGGCAGTAGCTCGAAATTTCGGCGAGCGTCCGCGGCAGCCACACCGGCAGGCCTTCGAGATCGATGAGCGCCTGGCCCTGCCGCCCCGCGATGCGCGTCGTCATTTCGGCGCCGCAAACCAATCCCGCGATGCGCACGAGCCGGCCCGATGCCCGCGGCGAGACTTTCTCGATCGGCAGCGGCCGCAGGTGCCCGAGCGCGATCTTGTAGCGGCTGATCGGATCGACCGAAAAGAAGAACCCGATCGCCTCGCATTCGCGCTGGCGGCGTTCCCACGGATTCCAGTCCTCGACGACGGCCTTCTCCTCGGCCTGCGGCGCTTCCTCTTCCTCGATCTCGTCCATGTCGAAGAGCGTGGCCTGAACTTCGCGGCGGGCTTCCTCGGCCGAGCGTTCGCGGACGCGCTTTTGCAGGCGCACCACCGTCTGGTCCATCGCCGCGCGGTTGGACTCGATGCTGTCCATCGCGCCGGAGGCAATCAAGGCGCGCAGCGGCCTGAGCCCGACCACGCGCATGTCGATGCGCTCGCAGAAATCTTCCAATGACGTGAACAGGCCGCCCGAGCGCACGGCGTGAATGTTCTCCCACGCGCGCTGGCCGACGCCGCGCACCGCCGCAAGGCCGAGCCGGATGCCGCCGCCGCTGAGCGTGGTGTCCCAGTCGCTGAGGTTGATGTCCGGGCCGTGAACGCGGAAGCCCGCGCGCCGCGCCTCGCGGATGATCGCCGCGGGATTGCCGCGGTGCTCGACGGCCGCGCCGATCGCCGCGCCGTAAAACGCGAGCGGGTAATTGGCCTTGAGGAATGCGCATTGATATGAGAGCAGCACGTCGGGCAGTTCGTCGCCGAGCTCGCGCGGGCCGCCTTCCGCCACCCCGGCCTCGGTCTTGACGCGCAGGAGCTGAAGAAGGTTGCGCGGGCGATGCCGCCGAAGCAACGCGCGCACCGAGATCGGCTCGAGCGGCGGGATGCCGCTCGTGTCGCCGCGCGAAAGCAGCTCGTAGGCCGAGCTGTCGTCGAGCGGGATGTCGCCGAATTCAAATCCCGGCTGCTGCGCGCGCGCAAGACGCATCGTTTGGTCGAGGATGTCGAGCAACCCGTGCGGCACGAACGAAATCCGGGCCAGCCCAAGCCTGTCGATCGCTTTTTCCTCGATTCCGGTCACGGGCCGGTTCTGGCTCGACTCGACGACCGGCACGATATACTCGAGCGGCTCGCCGCTCAGGACCCATTTGTCGCCGGCGCCGATCCACGGCCTCGGCCGCGGCGAAAGCCTCACCGCAAGGTCGCCCAGAAACGCCGGATCGCGCCACCGCCTCGGCTTCGAGCCCTCGGACAGCCGGGCCGCCGCCCCCGACGAGCGCGCGCGGTTCTTCTGGCGCTGGGCGAGCTTCTTTTCGTCCTCGGTCATGCCGGCCCACAGGGCCAGCTCGGCCAGGATCTGGTCGCGGCGGGCTTCCTGCACGCGGCCGATCTCGGCCAGATGCTCGGCGCCGAAATGCTCCCGCAACCAGCCGAGCAAAGGCTCGACGCCGCCGCGCGGGATTTCGATGCTCAACGCGGGGCAGGTCTCCCCTTCCGGCAGCAGGCTCTTGGCCACGAGGTTGTATTCGAGCGGATCGATGCGCGTGATGCCGAGGCAATACGCGAGAACCGACGCAACCATCCGCCCGCGGCCGACGCCTCGCGAGACGCCGAGCTTGTCGAGCGCCCCGCTGATGTCGTGGTTCAGGAGCAGGTACGGCGCAAGGTTGTTGGCCTTGACGTCCTCGATCTCGCGGTTGATGCGGAGCTTGAGCTGCTCGCCGATTTCGCCGTAGCGCTGGGTCGCGCCGCGAATCACCAGGTCGAACAGGTACGAGTTCGGGTCGAATCCGCGCTCGAGGTCACGCACCGGATAGACGCGCCGAATGCGGCCGGGCCGCCACGTGCAGCGCCGCGCGATGTTTCCCGTCTCGTGCGGGGCTTCCTCGATGTCGCCCGTCCAGCGCGCCAGCACCTCGTCCTCGCTCCACATCGCGGGCAGCGCCTTGACGTCCGCCGGCGGCGTCCACGAGCGCCCGGGCGCCTGCCGCGGATTGGCCAGCCAGACGGCCGCCGCCGCGTCGCCGCTTTCGGTGTATTCGACCGGCGTCGCCGCAACCCCGTGGATTCTTAAAAAGGACGCCAGCCGCATCACCAGCCCCGCAGACTCGTCGCCCGGATCACCGATGCCGAGGGCGGTCTGGGGGCCAAACAACTCGACGATGCGCATCAGGAAATCCTGCGTGCGCGCCCGGTCGCGCAGTTCGAGGAGCGCCCCGAGCTCGCCGTCGGGGGGGACGATCGCCACGAGGCCGCCCGTGCGCTGGCTGATGTCCTCCCTGACGAGCGGCTGATGCCCGCCCGTCCCCGACTGGTGATACCGCGTCATCAGCCGCACGAGGTTGCGGTAGCCCTGCTCGGTCTCGATCAGGAAGTCGATCGCGAACGTCTGCTCCTTGAGCGACAGCCCCTGCATGAACAGCCGCGCGCCGAAAACGGGCCGGATTCCCTGGTCGCGGCAGGCGTCCTCGAACGACAGGAACCCCGCCATCGTCGCCTCGTCGCACAGCCCGAGCGTGTTGTAGCCGAGCGCGCGCGCGCGCCTCACCAGGTCGGCGGGGGCGGCAACCCCACGCTGACTGAAATGCGATCGGCAGAAGAGCGGAACAAAGGCCATGGGCTGGGAAGCGACTCCGGTGTGGAACGGCTCACGGAATATCGAGCCACATGCGCGTATAATAAGGTTTGAATCCGGCCGCGCGCCAGAACGATTCTCCGGTCCGGTTGAAATCGTAATACTGAAGCTGGACGGTCATGATGTTGCGCCGTTTGAGCCATTCACAGCCGCGCCGGACGAGTTCGCGGCCGATCCCGCGGCGCCGCCACGGCGTCGCCACCGTCAGGTCCGACAGATACCCATACAGCGGCGGCTGGAACATCGGCAGGTTCCGGCTGATTGACAGCAGGATGAATCCGATCACCTCGCCCTCGGCGTCCGCCACGTGCAGGAACGAGTCGTCCTGGTTGACCTGGTACGAGGCGTAGGCGCGATACGCGTTGAGCGCCCCCGGGGCAAGCTGGATGCGCGCGTCGTTTTCCTCGTGGAACTGCATCATCGCGCCCCACAGGCGCAGGATGGCGTCCATGTCGCGCATCGTCGCCGGTCGGTAGTTGATTTTCACCGATTCAAGCATCAGCCTCGCCCTTCAACAGCATTTCACCATAACCGATGAAAGATGAAAGATGAAAGATCAAAAGCCGTGAATAGTGGATAGTGGATGGTGGATGCGTGAGATGCCACATGAATTCGTGAATCGTCATGGTGAATTGTGAAGGCTGAATGGTAAACGGTGTATCGTGTGATTCACCATTCACGATTCACGATCCACGATTCACGATCCACGATTCACGAATGCGGCGCGCCGGAATGGATGACCTGCACCGTCCGGGTCGGGAAGGCGAAGTCGATCGATTCGGCCTGAAACCGCTGCATCAGCTCCAGGTTGATCTTCTGCTGGATGTCGCGATACAGGTTGTAATCGGGCTCGAGCACGAAATACACGACCTCGAACTGAAGGGCGCTGTCGCCGAATTCGGTGAAGTGCGCGCGGTCGAAACGCGTGTCGCCGATGCCCTGGATGACGTCGCGCACCATTTCGCCGATGCGGCCGAGTTTCTCGACCGGGGTTTGATACACGACGCCGAATTGGAACACGACGCGCCGCTCCATCATGCGCTTGAAGTTGCGGATGCGGCTCTTGAGCAGGTCGTTGTTGCCGAAAATGAGCTGTTCGCCGGAGATCGAGCGCAGCCGCGTCGTCTTGAGCCCGATGTCCTCGACGGTGCCCATCTGGTCATCGACGACAATGAAATCGCCGAGCACGAACGGCTTGTCGAGAACGATCGACAGCGACGCAAACAGGTCGCCGAGGATGTTCTGCAGCGCCAGGCCGATGGCGAGGCCGACGACCCCCACCGTCGCCAGCAGCGGCCCGATCTCCACGCCGAGGTTGACCAGCAGCAGCAGGCCGATCACCACGCACACGATCAGCTTGGCCACGAACCCGAGCGCGGCCATCGTCATCACGCCCGCCGCGTCTTCCTGCAGATTCTTGCGCCGGTATTCGTTCACAACGTGGTCGATCGCCTCGTTGAACCACACGATCGACTGAAGCAGGACGACGATCGTCACGATGAACGCGAGCTTCGGCCCGTGCTCGGGCTGTTCGAGGAACGTCTTGGACGCGCAATAGATCGAGACGGTCACGAAGAAAATCGGGTGCGTGCGGCGGATCAGCCGGTGGATGAAATACTCGAGCGTGTGCTTGTGGCGCACGGCCAGCGTGCGCAGCCGTTTTTCGGCGATGATCCGCAGCAGGAAGGCCGCCCCCAGCGTCGCCACAAACACGATCGCCGCGCCGCCCCAGTGCGACAACGAGTTCTGCGCATACAGGTTCTCGAAGTATTTGATGACGCTGTCCTTGGCGGCCTCGACGACTTTGCCGATCTGGGCATTGGTCGGAATCGCCGGCGTCGGGGTGGGCTTGGGAACGGCCATGTCTCATCCTCCTCAAACATCGGGCTTCGGGCCCGGGCCGGCACGATATTACATGATCCGCACCGCGCAAACAACAAGACCCACCCCGCCGCGAAAAGGATTGACGCCTCGGCCGGTCCGGCCGATGAACGCCAATTCCTGCTTTATTTCTGGCGCCGTTCCGGTCAATATGGACCACGAGGTCGCGTCGCATGATCCTGCTGATCGATAACTACGACTCCTTTACCTACAACCTGGCCCAATACCTGAGCGAACTGGGCGAAGAGCCGCTGGTGCGCCGCAACGACGAAATCGGCGTCGATGAGATCGCGGAAATGAGCCCGGCCGGCATCGTCATCTCGCCCGGTCCGTGCACGCCCAACGAGGCGGGGATTTCGGTCGAGGTCGTCAAGCGGCTCGGCGAAAAAATCCCGATCCTCGGCGTGTGCCTCGGGCACCAGTCGATCGGGCAGGCGTTCGGCGGCAAGGTCATCCGCGCCCCCGAAATCATGCACGGCAAAGTTACGGAGATTTATCACCGCGGCGACGGCATCTTCGCCGGCATCGACAGCCCGTTCAAGGCCACGCGCTACCATTCGCTGATCGTGGAAAAGGAAACCCTGCCGGCGTGCCTCGTGGAGACGGCGTGGACCGAGGGCGCGCACCGCCTCATCATGGGCCTGCGCCACCGCGAGCACCCCGTGTTCGGCGTGCAGTTCCACCCCGAATCGATCCTGACCACGAGCGGCAAGGCGATCCTGAAGAACTTCCTGGGGATGCTTGCGAACTGATGAAACCCCTCCACACAGGATGACTCGTTCTCAAGACGATGCGGCCGCATCAGTGGACGAAGAACCTGCTGCTGCTGGCCGGCCTGTTCTTCGCGCGCGAGCTGTTCCACGGGCCGTCGATTTTCCGCGCGGCGTTCGGGTTCGTCTGTTTCTGCCTCGTTTCCGGCTCGATTTACATCCTGAACGACCTCATCGATCGCGACCGCGACAAAATCCATCCGCGCAAGCAGAAGCGCCCCATCGCCTCCGGCCAGTTGCCGGCCAGGACGGCCTTGATCGCGGCCGTCATCGCCGCCGCGGCCGCGCTGGGCGGCGCATACTATATTTCCGTGCATTTCTTCATGTGCGCCTTCGCCTACGCGCTCATGATGATCGCCTATTCCTTCATCCTCAAGAACGTGTTCCTCATCGACGCGATGATCATCGCGATCGGGTTCACGATCCGCGCCGTCGCGGGCGTGATCCTGCTGCGCACCCCCGAGCTGGACGTGCCGTTGACGTCGTGGTTCGTGATCTGCGTGATGTTCCTGTCGATGCTGCTGGCGTTCTGCAAGCGCCGCAGCGAACGCGTCACGCTCGAAGTCGATGCGCACGATTTCCGGCCTGTGCTGGCGCTCTATTCGGTTCAGCTCATGGACCGCGTGATCAGTATCTGCGCGACCGGCGCGATCCTCTCATACGTCCTTTACGCGGCCGGCATGGACCACGAGGCCCCCGGCGGCACCGGCGACCCGTGGATGATGCTCACGACCGTCCCGTTCGTGATGTTCGGGATTTTTCGCTACCTGCACCTGGTCTATAACCGGCAGGAAGGCGAAGCCCCCGAGCACGTCCTGCTGACTGACGGCCCGCTCCTCGGCTGCGTCGTCCTGTGGCTGATGGCGGTCGGGTTCGTGTTCTTGCCGAAGTAAAAATTTATTTCTGTTTCCTCTTCGGCGGGTAGAACCACATCGTCGCCGCCACGAGCAGCGCGAACGCGACATACATCGGCATGAACACCCAATCGGGCAGATCCAAAAACAGGACGCGGTGCAGGACGCGGCCGACGAACGAGCCCTGCTCCGGCGACTGGCCGACCGCCTCGCGGATTTCATATTCCCACTCCGTGAGCGGACAGTAACCCAACACAAATCCGAATAAAATCACCAGTCCGATCGCGCCCAGGTGCAGCCAGCGCAGCCACGGGTTGCGCGCCCATTGCCACTTGCGCCACCAGCCGATCAACACCAGAATCTCGCCCAACACGATAAAGATCACGACGCATAAATGGACGGCGAGAATGAGATCGGCGATAAGCGCTTTGGGCATCGATCAGGCTTTATCAAAAATGCAATCGATCGAATCGACGCGCTCGATCGGCCAACCCAGCCGCGACGCGATCGACAGCGCCTTGAGCGTCAGCACCAGCCCAACGCCCATGCGCTCGTCGGCGGGAACGCCTTCGACGCGCAGCGCGCAGCCGAGCAGGTAATTGATCGGGTCGGTGAGCTCGCCGCGACTGTTGACGCCGCGCGGCGCGGGGCGGAACAGGTCGGGTTGAACGAGCGGCAGCGCGCCGGTTTCGCCCTGCGCCAGCTCACGGCATTCGTGGATGTAAAGCGCGAGCGCCTCCATGTCGCGCAGCGCGGCGGTCAGGCCGAAGTGGCCGATGTCGCACACGAGCGGGTGCTCGACCGACCAGCCGTCCAGGCCGATGCGCTTGCGGATCGGCTCGATCCCGCGCACCTCGCGCCGCCAGCCTTCCTGCTCGCGATCGAGGTCGGTAAAGAGCCACGCCACCGTCTCCGGCTCGAACCGGTTCTGGCTGTTCATGAGCAGCTCCGCGCGCAGCCGGTCGATCAGCGCCGTCTCGTCGAGCCGCTGCAGGCGCCGCAGCTGTTGGCCGACGTCACCCGCGAGAAGCCCGGTCTGGAAATTCAGCTCGAACGAAGCCAGGTGTCGCGTGAGGTCCTGCGTCGCGCCGACCGCGTCATACGCGATCGTCAGCGTTTCGCCGTCGCGCCCGCACACGATACCCCAACCCTCGTCGGGCTGGTCCGTGCGAATGCGCCGCGCACGCTCGAGCATCAGGATCCATTTCCACAAAATGTGCTCGGCGGCCGCGGGCGGCTCCTCGATCGACGCGCCAAGCTGCAGCGCCCAATAACGCAGCCAGCCGTTGAGCGACTCGGCCTCGGGCTGATGCGGAAGCCCGCCGCCGACCCAGTCGCGCCCGCGCCCGAGCGACGCAAGCATCGGCGCGAGTTGCTCGACGACCTCGACGCCCGTCGAAGCCGAGAACCGGCAGCTTTCGTCGGGCAGGCTGAACAGCTCGAGCCGGTCCGCGGTAAGCAACAGCAACCACTCGGCGTCGCCGCCCCAGCGCGCCAGCGACAGCGCCATCCGGCTTTCCATGGAGAGGTTCAGAAAGCGCGCGAAAAGCTCATCGCGCGGCGGCTGATGGATCGGCGCGAGCCCGATCAGCAACAGCCCGCGCCCGGCCTCGTTTTCGAACCGCCGGCACGGCGCCAGGTGCCGCCCCTGAAACGTCTGGAACCAAACCTGCTCCCCGAACGACGGCGCCGCGGCCGGCCGCCAATGGCATGCGTCGAGCCGCCCCGCGAGCTGTTCAAACCCGGGCAGCCGATCGGCAAGGGAGGATTCAGGGATTGGATTCATAAAAATTCAGGCACTTTCCTGAAATTCACCCATTAACTATTAAGATAGCACATCGAATCCAACTGGCAACGCGTGAATTTGAACCGCGAAGCGGTTCGATCACAAAGCCGGGGGTTGGTTTGGAGAACTCGTTCGACAAACCTACCCCCGGATATGCGGCATATATTCAGAACCGATTTATCGGTTCGATCATCAAAATGGATTGGATTGATCCTGCTTCAGGATTTCCCGATATAACTCTTCGTATCCCTTGACCGCCGCGGACCAGTCGTATTTTTTCAATTGCTCACGGCCGTTCTCCACGAGCCGCTTCGCCAAGTCGCGGTCGAGCAATAATTTTTCGATGTTGTCGGCGAGCAGGTCCGGCCGGCGCGGCGGCGAAAACAGCACGTCGCGACCGCCCCGCACCATCTCCGCAATGCACGGCAGGTCGGTCGATGCGACCGGCACGCCCGCCGCGATGTATTCCAGTATGACCTGGCCGAAGCCTTCCATTTCACTGGCAAGCGCCGCGACCTGAACCGTCGGCAGGATCTGCGGCACGTCGTCCCGATTGCCGACGAGGAGCACGCCCGAGCCGACGCCCAGCCGCTCGATCGTCTCGCGATAAACTTTCTCGCAACGGCTGTCGCTGCCGCCGATGACCGCGAACACAGGCCGCGGCCGGCCGTCGGGCCAGCGCGCCAGGATCCGCGCGCCGGCATCGATGAAGTCTTCAATTCGTTTTGTTGGAAGATACCGCGCGACATGCACGACCAGCGGCGTCCCCGGTGCGATCCCCCATTCCGGCCGCGGGTCGCGCGGCTCGGCATTGCTGAAGCGGTCGAGCTCGAGCCCGTTCGGGATCACGCGCACGCTTCCCGGCGCAAGCCCCACATGCTCCTCCGTGCAGCGCGCGACCGCTTCCGAGACGGCCATCACCGCATCGGCCTCGCGCGTCAGCTTGAATTCCCACTTGCGCAGCAGCGGGCCCAACGATTGCCAATGCAGCGCGTAATCGTTGTGATGCTGAATAACAATTCGTTTCACGCCGGCGATGCGCGCAGCCGTGGCGGCCGGGATCACCGTCGGCGCCATCTGGATGTGGACGAGGTCCGGAGCGATCCGCCGAATCGCCCGCGCCAGCATCATCAGCTTGAACGGATGCCACACGGGGATCGTCCGCTGCACGTGCATCGGGACGTTCAGCTCCGCGAGCCGGTCGGCCCACCCGCCCGCTTTCTTGTAACACAGGACGTGATAGTCGAATTCGTCGCGGCTGGCGCGCGCCAGCGTCGCGAGCAACCCGCGCTGCACGCCGCCGATCGACATGCGGCTGATGACGCGAAGGATGCGGGGCCGCGGGCTGTGGTCGGACCGTTCCATGCGGACACCTTATAGGAAACAAACGGAAAACGCCACCGTTCAAGATGTGAATGGTGCGGCCTTCAAATCTTTGCCTGTGAACCTAAACATCCTGTATTATTGAGCTGAATAGCATTCAAAACCACTTCAGAGGTGAATCCATGAGGATTGCACAATCCCTTACGCTGATCGCGGCCGTTGTCCTGCTGACAGGCTGCGTTAATTTCAGAATTGGAACCGAGACGGAAATGCCCGATCTCACGGTGAAACTGCCCGGCTCGGCGTATGCCGATTACGTCGGCGTTCCCGCTTACAGCGGAACGATTCTGCATGGCGCCATTCTGCCCGGAGGCGAACGTTCCGGCGAGCTGATCGCGTTGCATATGTGGCCGATCGGCGGGCTCGACCTGGGCCTGATCGGCGCGCGCGTGAATATTCTCGGGGCCGAGGCCGGCGCGGGAACCCTGCTCTATGCGCCGGGCGCCCTGAAAGAACCGTATGAGTGAATGTCTCTCGAAGTGATCGGCCGGTTGGAAGAATAATTCAGCGAAAGGCCATCTGCATGGAGCACATTTACAAAAAAATCGAGCTCGTCGGGTCATCGACCACGACCATCGAGGACGCCGTCAAAAACGCGCTCGAGCGCGCCGCGAAAACCGTGCATAACCTGCGCTGGCTCGAAATCGTCGAGACGCGCGGCCAAATCGAGGATGGCAAGCTCGCCTACTGGCAGGTCACGATCAAGGTCGGCTTCACGCTGGACGCATAAGGCAGGTCGGGTCTGTGACCCGACTCTGATGTGGATTGCGGCAGCTTGCTGCGGCTTGCTCCCAGGGGAGCTTGCTCCCCGTTCGCATGGCAACCAGTCACGGGCAAGCAACCTTGCCCGGAAAATGCGTCAGCTTGCTGCCGCACTCCACATGGGACATTCGTCGCTAATGCCAGTGCTCCGTCTTTTCTACAATTCCCTTGCCACCGCACCCACAAACTCCCGATCATAACACGGCGATTCGCATTCGAATCTCTCGATCGGGATCTGACCGTGGCCCTCACGACCACCCAAACGCCCGCCCGCATTTCCCGAAGAACCGCCACCATCGCGGCCATCGGCTCCATTATCCTGTGGTTCTGGAGCGGCGTGTGCTTCCGCGTCGGCGGGCAGCTGATGCCTCCGATGATTTACCTGGCGTGCATGACCGCCGTCGGCTCGCTGACCGTTTTCGTGCTGCAGGCATCAAGCGGCAAACCGTTGATCGCGCTGATCAAGCTGCCGCCGCGCGTGATCGTCTCCGGTTTTTTCGGCGTCGCGGTCTATACGATCATGATGCAGGTCGCGCTCAGCATGGCCGCCGAGCGCGACGTCGGCCAGGTCAGCCTGCTCAACTACCTGTGGCCGATCTGGCTCGTGCTGCTGGCGTTCGCGATGCTTTCCGAGAAACTCGATCCTCCGCGCACCATCATCGGCGCGATGCTGGGTTTCATCGGCGTCGCCATCGCGCGCATGGATTTGAGCCATCCCGAATTATTGCTGAATCTTCCGGCCGACCTGACGCCGCACGCGCTGACGTTCACCGGCGGATTCCTGTGGGCGCTCTACTGCGTGCTGCTGCGGCGCTGGAAAATCCCCGAGGAAAACGGCGGCACGGCGTTCCACTTCGCGGTCTGCGCGGCGATGGCCGCCGCGATCGCGTGGTCGCGCGGCCAGTGGCAATCGATGCCGCCCGTGAGCGGCCCGATAATTTTCTGGATTCTGTTCGGCGGGATCGGCCCCGTCGGCCTGGCGTATCACTGGTGGGAACTCGGCATGAAGCGCGGCGCCGTGCACCTCATCAGCCTGCTCGCCTACTTCATCCCGATCGGCTCGAGCGTCCTGATCGGCCTTTTTTTCCGCCAGGCATTGAGTTCCGGCCTCATCGTCGGCGCGGTCCTGATCGCCGCCGGAGCATGGATCGCCCGCGACGCACAGCAGCAATAAAAGCCTCACGCAAAAACGCGAAACCCGCAAAACACGCAAAATCAAAAAGCAAAACACGAAATACACGAAAGAGGACCACGAAAAGGCACGAAAAGGATCCCTCGTGGAAGGTTTGCGCGCTTGATCATCGCATTAACATTTTCGCGTATTTTCGTGGATTATTTTCGTGAATTTCGTGTTTAAAAAATCTGATTTGAAATTTATTTCTGCGGCTTTTGCCGTTTTGCGTTTTTGCGTGGTGAATTTTATTTTCCGAAGTATTCTTTCCACCGCGCATCGACCTTCACCGTGATCTCCGGCGCCGTCTCGACCTCGCCCGGATACCACGGCTTCATGCGCGCGTCGATCACGATCGGCCCGCGATGCACGACGTGGTTGCGCACGATCTCCGCCGACGCGGAATGCACATCCGCCGCGGGCTCGAACCGCGTGAACGTGGTCCACAGGAAATTGATCGCTGACGACGCTGCCTGCGATGGATTGTCGCACAGCACCACGAGCGGCCACTCCTGCAGGCGCTTGTTCCGGGCGAGCAACGTGGGGAACGTGTCACCGCCGGAGCCGCGATCATTCTCATCGTCGTTCTTGTATCGCGGTCCGCTCAGGATGAGGCACCCGGGACAGAACACGGCGACTTCGCGCGTCCCTGCGGGCGGCTCGCCCTGCCACTCGCGCGGCAGCTCGCGCCACGCCTCCCCCACCCCGAGCATCACGCCCTTGCTCCCCTTGTTCACTTTGGGCCCCGTGTAATCGAGCGTGTCCATCGACAGGTTCGAAAACACATACAGGTCGGTCTCGGGATGGAACCGCGCCAGCACGTGTTCGAGCAATCCGCGGAAATCCGTCAAATCGCGTGGCGTGTCGGTCGCAAGCAGAAACTTCGTCAGGCTCAGCTGGCCCTCTCCTAGAATGCGGAACGCGGACGACATCGCCTCGCGGCCGTAACGCTCGCGCACAACCGCCGCCGCCAGCGCATGAAACCCCGTCTCGCCGTAAGTCCACAAATCCTCAACCGACGGCATCACGAGCGGGTAAATAGGCTTGAGCAGCTTTTGCAGAAACTCGCCGATAAAATAATCCTCCTGCCGCGGCTTGCCGACGACCGTCGCCGGATAAATCGCGTCTTTGCGATGGAACACCGCATCGCAGTGGAAAACCGGGTAGTCGTGTGTGAGCGAGTAATAACCGTAATGATCGCCGAACGGGCCCTCGGGCCGGCGCTCCTTCGGCGGCACGCGTCCGACCAGCGCGAACTCGGCCTCGGCGATAAGCTCGCGCTGCCCGATCGGGTTTTCGACCACGTCCAGCTTTTCGCCAAGGATGAGCGAGGCCAGCAGCAATTCGTTCACGCCGTGCGGAAGCGGCGCGATCGCCGACAGGATCAGCGCCGGCGGCCCGCCGAGAAAAACGCTCACCGGCAGAGCCTCCCCGCGCGTTTCCGCCTCGTAATAATGAAATCCGCCGCCCTTGCCGATCTGCCAGTGCATGCCGAGCGTCGCGTCGTCGAAGCGCTGCATCCGGTAAATGCCAAGGTTCGCGCGGCCATCGACCGGCGAATGCGTATAGACAAGCGGCAACGTCAGAAACGCGCCGCCGTCCTCCGGCCATGTTTTCGTGAACGGCAATTCGCTCAGCCGCGCCGGCTGCATGCGGTGCTCGAGGACCGCGCCACGCCGGTTGCGGTCGAGCCCGATGTGCAGGCCCTCCATCATGAGCCTGCCGATTTTGCCCGCCGACGGCGGCATCTCGAGCATCATTTCCGCCACGCGCGAGATCATCTCGAACGGCCGCTCGCCAAACGCCATCTCGACCCGCCCCGGCGTGCCGAACAGGTTCGTGACGACCGGGAACCTGCTTCCATTGACATTCGTAAACAACAGCGCCGGCCCGCCCTCCGCAATCACGCGCCGATGAATTTCGGCGATCTCCTGATCCGGATCGACGGGTGCGGAGATCACAGCGAGCTGCCTGCGTTCATGCAGCAGTTCCAGAAACTGACGAAGATTTCGAATTGGCCGGGCCATCGGAGTCCTTCACTAACGAAAGTATCTCAATAAAATTAACAATCCCGCTTTTCATTTGCAGCAATTTTGGATAGACGTTATAGGCATGAACATGAATGACGCTCCTTTTCAACTCGATCAAGGTCTCGCGCTGGAGCGGCCAATAGTGCTGCTGCGCTGGGATGCTCCCATTGATGTTCTTGCGCGCAAAGGCCGACCGGCCAAAAATCATTCCACCCCCGAGCCCGGCGCGTTTTTAGTATGGAAGGACGGCAGCATTTTTAACGGGCTCCAATGCGATATCCTTTATCGAAGCGATCTCCCCAATGCGTTCAGAATCAACCTGCATCTTGCGTCGAGTTCCGAAGACATTTCAGAGGGCGCGAAAGAATTTGTGGCCATGCATGAGAAGGATCCCTCCGCGGCGCTCGAATTGTTTCTCAAGAGGTTCGATCAAACCCGCAAAGACCTTATGAATAGCATTCGCAAGGGTTATCATGATTATTTGGCCGAGTTGACGAACCGGCTTGGCCCTCCGACCGGATTCGACAACAAGATAAAACGCCCATGGGCCCGGTGGAATTTCGGGCCTGTTTGCGTCTCGTTCCGGATTGGCGAAATTGAATTCCCCGGGCCGCTTTTTCTGGTTCTTTCAATTTCAAAGCCGGATACGCCGCCAGTGCCTTTGGATATCCCGCGCGTGCCGGATCTACGATTTAGTAAGGTGCAACAAATCTATCAAGATCGCGTAAAGAAGGCAGACGCTAATTTTAGAAATGTATGCTGGCGCGAGGTTTTTCCGGATGCGACGCCGGAAGAGATGCGTGAATGGAATTGTTTTTGCGAACAAATGGACCATTACTCGTGGGATCTGGCCGATCTCGCCCGCAATAATATGATCGATGAAGCCAATGCCAAGCGCATGCTTGCCGCGCATTTCCCAATGCTGACCGATGAGCGGATCGACGCCCTATACAACCAGGCGATGTACGAAACCATGTGGTAGGTCGAATCTTCGATCCGACTCTTGGAAATAACTTCGGCTTGTAAAGCCGGCCTACCCTCTAAACCGCTTGCTCGCGATGCCGTGTTGCTTGACGCGCAGGCCCATGACGCGCTCTGTTAATCCCAGCATCCTTGCGGCCTTGGCCATGTTGCCGCGCGCGGATTTGAGCGCATCCGAAATCATTTCGTGCTCGATGTTCTCGAGCATCTTCTCGAGCGAGCCCTCGAATTTCGTGCCGCTGGCCTCGGCGGTCTGCAGCGTCGGCGGCATGTGATGGCCGTGCAGCACGCCATCGCTCGACAGCAGCACGGCGCGTTCGATGCAGTTCTCGAGCTCGCGGACGTTGCCCGGCCAATGATAGGCCATCATCATGTCGATGGCCGGCGTCGAAATGCGCCGCACTTCCTTGTGGTTGGCCCGGCCGTATTTCTCGACGAAATGATTCGCAAGCAAAAGAATATCGGCACGGCGGTCGCGCAGCGGCGGCAGGTGAATCGGGAACACGTTCAGCCGATAAAATAAATCCTGGCGGAACGTCCCGTTCGCGATCATCTCTTCCAGATTGCGGTTCGTCGCGGCGATCACGCGCACATCGACCTTGATTGGCTGGCTGCCTCCGACGCGCTCGAACTCGCGCTCCTGAAGCACGCGCAGCAGCTTGATCTGCGTCGCCGCCGAGAAATCACCGATTTCGTCGAGGAAAATCGTGCCGCCGCTGGCCAGCTCGAAGCGCCCCTTGCGCAGGCTGATCGCGCCGGTGAACGCACCGCGCTCGTGGCCGAACAGCTCGCTCTCGAGGATCGTCTCCGGCAGCGCCGCGCAGTTGACCTTGATGAACGGCTTGCGCGCGCGGTCGCTGTTGTAGTGGATCGCCTGCGCGACAAGCTCCTTGCCCGTGCCGCTTTCGCCGTGCACCAGCACTGTCGTCGAGCTGCCGTGCGCGACCTGGTAGATGAGGTCATACACCGCCTGCATCGGCTTGGAGTTGCCGACGATGTTGTCCGGCCGGAACTTGTTCTTGAGCTCGTCCTGCAGGCGCTCGTTCTCCATCAGCAGCCGCTGGCGGTCCTCGAGCAGCAACTGCCTGAGCCGCGCGGCCTGCGCGATCATCGACGCGATGATTGTCAGCAACTGCAGGTCTTCGCCGATCGGAACGCTCTCCGGCAGCAGCCGATCGACGCTCAGCGCACCGAACACGAGCCGCCCCTGCTTGATCGGCACGCAGACGAACGAGATGTCTTCCTTGCGCAGGTCGCCCCACGCGCCGGTCTTGTTGAGGAACTGCGGCTCCTGTGAAACGCTCGGCAACACGGCCGCGCGCCCGGTCTGGATGACCTTGCCCGTGACGCCCTCGCCGAGCCGGTAGCGCCCCTTTTGCTTTTGGGAATCGGAGAGCCCGTGCGCGGCCTCGATCAGGATTTCGCCGGTCTCGCGGTTGTGCAGCGTCAGCGTCCCGCGGCTCATGCCGGTGAAGCGCGCCATCGCCTTGAGCACGGGGTGCACGGCGTCCTTGAGTTCCAACTCGCTGTCGAGCGTCTGGCTGATCGCGAACAAAAGGCCGAGTTTATCGACTTCGGCCGGAGCTTCCTGAACCGCACTGACGGGGCGTGCCATGGTGAAATCGCTTGATCGTAACGCGCCGACCGCCGCACCGGCCTACATCCCGGTCGGTTTCCGCGACGGTTCCTACCAAACAGTAGGAAATCGCGGCGGAATTGTCAATGAAGCAGAATGCCTCGCGCTGTCTCAATCAACGCCCCATCGCCGTCATGCGCTTGAACATCTGGATCATGCCATCGGTTCCGTCGGTCACGGTCACGTTCGGCGACGGGGTGTATTTAAAGTATGCGTCCTGAATCGGCGGCGT
Organism: bacterium; assembly: GCA_021372575.1. GTDB lineage: Bacteria > Sumerlaeota > Sumerlaeia > MVZB01 > MVZB01 > JAJFUE01. The sequence continues at coordinate 23,750 of JAJFUE010000016.1, forward strand.
CGGGTTGATCGCGAACTTGTCAAGCGTGATCACGGCCACGGAGCCGTCGGGCGAGCGTGATTCGAGCTTGAGGCACATGCCGTTCGTTTTGCCGTACGTGAGCGTGACCGGCGCTTTAATGTCCGAGACCGTCGATGTGAAAACCCATTACGACGTGGTATAATGATCGATTTTCAGGCTCGCCGGCGAAATCACCGAGAGCGGATTCAGGGTGCCTTTGTTCATCAACTCGAACTTGTCCCACGCGCCGGCGTCCCTGATGCGCTGCAGATCGCAGCGGGTGACCCGCATCCTCATCCCCGCAACCATCTTGTCGATCTGGTCCTGCGGCATCTTCTGTTTCTGCATGTTTTCGATCATCATCTTGACGTGCGCGTCTCCGGCGACATCAATGCGCCACATGTTTTTTCCGTCGAGCAAGATGCCGTTTTTGTTGCCGTTCATCGGTCCGCCGACGGTCTTTTCGCTCTTGTAGAAAAGGTCCGGCCGCCGCTCCATGACCGTTGTCTTCATGACGATGCTCGTGGCGGCATCGCGGATCTTGACTTGAATGACGCTCGTCATCTCGTCGATCTTGAGCTCCTTGATTTTGGCCTGAAGCTCGTTGATCTTCTCAACGGCCGCCTTCGCTTTCGCGTCCGTCACCTTGGAGGCGTCGAACACCGCCTGCGCGCCGGCATAAACCGGGATGAGCGACATCAACACCACAACCATCGCGAACGACAAATTCTTCGGCATCGCATTTGACTCCAGTCGGCATTTTTATTCGTCTTCGTCCTTGAACATTTTAATCACCTCTTTGGTGACGTCCATGACGAACGAGCGCGGCGGCGGCTCGTACTTGAACGTGTCGTCCGGGATGGGCGTCGCGGGATTGACCTGGATCTTGTCCAACGTCATGATGAAGCCGGATTTCTTCTCGCTGGAGATCTCCGATCTCGTGCACAGCCCGTGTTCCTTGCTGAACGTCACCCGGGCCGTCCCCTTGGCTCCATTGTCGCCCTGGTAAACCGTCTCGAAATCCCACTGCGCCGGCGTCTCGCCGACGAGCTTGGTTTCGGGGCGGCTGAGCATCACGATCGGGTTCGGGAACTCGAGCTGGCTGTTCAGAAATTGCTGATAAACGCCCGCCTTGCGAATTTTCGCCAGATCCGCGCGACTCCGCGTCGTCCTGAAAAATTCGATGTCTTGCTTGATTTCCTTCTCCGTCTTGATGGTGCTTCGCTCATAGGCCATGCGCCGGTTGACGGCCTCGTCGCTGGCGACATTGATCTGCCAGAACGTTTTGCCATCGAACAGCTTGCCGACCGCGGCCCCGGTGTTCGGGCCCGAAACGTGTTTCAGCATCGTGTAATACAGGTTCGGCGCCTTCTTGAGGATCCGCTTCTTCGTCACCGTGCCGCTGGGCTTGCCGTCCTTGATGTAGGTCGTCGTAATCTCGTCGATGACAAATTCCTTCATCCCGGCCTGCTTCTTCCTGATTTCGTCGAGCGCGGCCTTGACCTTGGGGTCGATCGCCGGCGCGGGCGCCTGCGCCTTGGCGCAAACCACCGGAACAAGCGCGAAGGCCGCCAATATCCAGATCCTGCGAACTGTCATGGGATTTGCCTCGGTTATTGCTTCATCGCCTTCTGGAACGTCTTCAGCATCGCGTCCGTCCGGTCCGTCACGATGGCGCCGGCCGGCGGCTCGTATTTGAAGAACTTGTTGTCGATCGGCCTGGCCGGATTGACCGTCACGGCCGCGATCGTATCGATGTTGACCATGTCGCCCGTGCCCATTTCGCGCCTTACGCACAGGCCGTTTGCCTTGCTGAACTCCAGCTTGGCGATGATATCGGGAGAGTTCTGCGCGGCCGGCTGCATGAACTTGACCATGAACAGCCAGGCATCCGGGCTCTCGCCGACGAGCCGCCACTCCCGCACCGGCAGCGCCTTCATCGGGTACAGATACCAGATGCGCGATCCGAAAACCTTGTCGTAGAACCCGGCCTCGCGCATTTTCTGAAGATCGATCTTGGACCGGCTGACCTTGATTTGCTGAATCGTCTTGTCGATGTCCGCCTGCGCCATGTTCGCTTGCTTCATGCGCTCGATCTGCTGGTTGATCCTGACCGGCCCCATCACGTGCATGCCCCACTGCCACTTGCCGTCATAGACGACGCCATCGACGTCGCCGGGGGCGCCGGTGTTTTTGGCCTCGATGTATAGCAAATCGGGGAGGCGGTGCCTGACGATGGCCTTCCCCTCCTGCACGATCTTCCCCTTCTGCATGATCGTGCTCGTATAATCGTCGATCACGATCTCCCTGATCGCCGCCTGTTTCTTCGCGATCTCCCCGAGCGCGGCCCGGGTCCTCAGGTCGGTCACTTTCGCGAGATCCGTCTGCGGCGCGACAGTCTGGCAGTAACCGCCGGCGGCGGCAAAAAACACGAGCGAGGAAACGATGATTGTCCTGGGTGAGAACATTGCACTTCGCCTCCCTTTCAAAACGGGCTTCCTGGATTTGAGCGCTTGACCCCGATCAATCCAGTATTTTAATGAACGCCCCGGTTTAGTCCACAAGTTTCATCCAGGATGACACGCCCCCACTCTCATCAAATAAGGACGTATAACCGGTGCTTTTGTTTGAAAACAATTTCGTGTTTTTTGATCCCGGCATTCAGCCATCGACCGCGGCCGGCAGCGCGGGATCGATCCGGCGCCGCCGGATCCCAACCGCCACGAGCAACGCCAGCCCGCATCCACTGATCGCCACGCTCGCCGCCACCAGCGGCGGCCGGTAACTCATGTCAACCCGGCGCGCTCCGGCCGGCACTTGAATCGCACGCCACAATCCATCCCGCCCGATCTCGACCGGTTTCCCATCGACCGTCGCCCTCCACCCCGGCCACCACGCGTCATGAATGACCATCTCGCCGCCGGCAGTCTCGATATCGAGTTCGACTTTATTGGCGCTGATTTTCCGTTCCTTGATTGTCCCATTCCCCACTCCCCTGCCCACAGGGGAGATCAGGATGGTCCGCCACGACGCGTATTCCGGCTTGCCGCGATACTCCATCAGCACCGCGACCTCGCCCATTTCCCCGGCTTTCCACAAATCCGACTCGGCCGCTCCCCACGCGTAGCCGTCAATCAGCGTCGCCGATTGCGGATGCTGAATCGCGAGCGCGTCCGCCTTCGTTTCGCCGGTCGCAAACGGCACGACGACAATCCTCCCCTCGCCCGGCGGCGTCGTCCGTTTCAGCACTGAGCTGGCGGCCTGATCGTCGGCGGCCGAGATCGGATGCGTTTGCGCCCCGCCGATCGCCTTTTGCCCGGAACCCGAAATCGCAATCAAGCGGGCCTGAGCATTGGCGGGACCGATCATGATCGCCCGAAGGCTCTTGTTCGCCCACGCACCGCGCGCGACGCTGATTTCCGGCTGGACCGGCCGGAAGAACATCGGCACGCCCCACCGCGGCATGATCGCCGCGCGCACGTTCCCCTCGTCGATAAACTTCGCGGCGAGCGGATTTTCGATCAGCCCGAAATGATTCGCCCACGGCCGCCGCCACGGCTCCGGCTCGTGCACCCGGTCCATGAACTCGCTGTAGCGCGCCGTCTGCGCGGGCTCGTAGCCGCCCAGGTCCTCGACGCCCCACAGCATCGAAAAATTCGGAAGCGCAAATTCTGTCACGCCCTGGCGGCGGTAGTTGTAGCTCGAGTCCCGCAGGTAATCGATCGAGAAAAACCGCTCTCCCGGCCGCAGCCCGGCCTGAAGAATGAGCGGCGTCCGTTCGGGCTTGAGCAGCTCCCCGGCGGCGATCGTGCGGCATTCAACTTTCTTCCACGTGAAATACGCCGGACATATAATCGCAATGACAAATATTACAATTAATATTTTCGAAATCATTGCCGAACGCGATTGCGAAATGACAAGCGACGATGCGCTCAGCGCCGACGCGAGGATCAGGAAATACTGCGCCACGCCGAGCCAGCGCCGCGGACCATGAAAGATCCCCGCGACCGGCAACGCGTGCAGCAGCGGCGCCATCACCATTCGCGATGCAAGCGCGATCGCGACGACCGCCGCGATCCAGCAGGCGATCCACGATTTGCGCAGGTTCCCGCGCTGCGGAATGAAAAATGCCATGATCAACGCAACCGGGCCGATCATCACTGCAAGCTCGGCATCCGCCCACCCTTCACGGAAGATGCTTCCCCAATCCCCGATCAAGGCCTTGAGCAGCTCGCCGAACGAGCCAATCGCGCCTTCGAGCACCGCGGGCGCACTGAGCCCGCCCGGCCGGCTCGTCTGGCGGATAAATCCCCACTGCGGCAGCCACCCCGGCGCCGAAATCAATAATCCCAATGAAAATGAAATGATAATGAAAATGAGCCATTTGATTCTGGCAGGGTGTTGAAATAGTCCCGCAGGGACGGCCGCTTTCAGCCCGCCACGGCAGTGGCGGGTAAAGAACCCAACATGATCGCGAGTCCCGGAGGGACGACTGACATCCGGGCCGGCAACGATCTGCACCACCGCGTAAACCAGCAGCAGCGCGATCCCGTATGCCGCCAATTGGTGCGCCCCGCCAACGATCGACATGGCCAGCGCAATCGCCCCCGCGACGATCCACTTTCGCCGGCCACTCTCAACGTATGCATGCGCCGCGCCGAGCCACAGCGGCCACCACGGCAGGATGTTCATGTAATTGCCGTACTGCAGCCGGCTCCAGCCGTACGACCCCGCCAGCGCCAGCGCGCCACCGAACCACGCCGCCGGGCCGGCCCCAATCCGCCGCAGCGCCCAAACCGTCAGCGCCGCGTAAAGCCCGAGCTGCAACAGCATCGGCCACAAAAACCAGAAACCATTCGGCCACGCCAGGAACGGCCAGTGAAACGGGTATGCGAGCGCCGCCTGCGGATTTTCGAACAGCGGCATCCCGCCCATCAGGCAGCGGTTCCACAGCGGCCATTCACCGCCGTGCAGGACCCGCGCCGCGTGCACGCGCAACGGGAAGAAATACATGACCGGGTCCATGAAATACGGAATCGCCCCGCGCCACAGCGGCCCGGCCATGATCAATGTCGGCAACAGGAGCAGAACCACATAGCCAAAAACATGTTTTTGTTTGCGGTTCAAATTGAGGCCCCGTCTTATCCAGAAATCACATGGTTCCCATAAGTCCCATTGGACCCATAAGACCCATCAGACCCATCGCTGATCACGCCTTCCCGCTCAGCTTGAACCGGATCGCCTCGGCGAACGGCCGCGGCGACCAGCCGCCCAGCGCCGTGCGCGCCTCGGTGATGTCGAACGTCTTGTTCTCGAGCTGGCGCCGCACCTGGTCGCGCGTGACGAACGGCTTCTTCATGACTTTTTCAAGCATCCAACCGGCGATCATCGACGGAAACACCGGCACCGTCACGCAGACGACCGGCCGGCACATCACATTGGCGATCGTCTCGATCATCGAGCGCCACGTCATCGGCGCCGGCCCCGCGACCGTCAGCATGCGCCGCGCCGTCGTTTCCGGTTTCGCCAGCGCCGTCACGAGCGCCTCGACGAGGTCCCACACGAAGATCGGCTGCACCAGGTTCTGCCCGCCGCCGATCAGCGGCATGACGCGAATCCGGCGCAGCCAGCGCACGATTTTCTCCAGGTTGTTGTCGCGGTCGCCGCCGAAAATCATCGCCGACCGGATGACCGTGTAATCCAGGTCCGACTGCTCGATCGCGGCCTCGCCGGCCATCACCAGCCGCGCCGTGCGCTCGGGGAACTTCGTGAACCGCCGCGTCGAGCTCATGCTGATCATGCGCTTCACGCCGGCTGCGCCGCACGCCTGGATCACGAACGGCGCGTAACCGACGTGCGCCAGGTTGAACATCGCGTGCGCGCCGGCAAGCTTGTCGCTCCACGTCAGCGGCTGCTGGATGTCGCCCTCGACGACCTCGAGCGCCGGGTCTTTCGGCAGATACGACGCATGGCTCGCCGTGTGCAGCAGGCAGCGCACGCGCCAGCCGTCGGCCAGCAGCCGCCGCGCAAGCCTCGACCCCGTGTGGCCGGTCGCGCCGGTCAGGAACAGCAGCCCGTTGGTTTGATGCGTCGTTTCCATGGCGGTTATTTTTGCGCGGCGCGGCGCTTCGCGGCCTCGATCAGCGGCAACAGCTGCGTCGCCTCCGGGTGATTCGGCACTTCCTTCAGCACGCGCCGCGTCAGCGACTCGGCCGTGTTGTAATCCCGCTCCGCGAACGCGCAGAACGCGCCGATGTTCCACACCTCGACCAGCGCCGGCCCCTTGGCCAGCGGATACAGCCGGCTGGCAAGCGTGCGCGCTTCCTTGAACCGCCGCACCTCGACCATGTAGTGCGCCGCGAACAGGTTGAGCTCGAAATCGTTCGGGTATTTCGGAACCAGCTGCAGCAGCCACTGCGCGGCCAGGTCGGGGCTGTGCTGCGCCGACAGGATCGACACGGCCAGCTTCGCCAGATCGACGTACGAAGCGAGGTTCATCACCCCGATGCAGCGGTTGATGACCTGGAACGCCTCGTCATAGTTCTTCTGGTCGCGCAGCACGCGCGCCAGGTAAATATATGCCTCGTATTGCTGCGGGTCGGCGTCGAGCGCGAGCTTGAGCTGCGCCGCCGCGCCCTCCAGCGCCCCGGCCTCCGAGAGGATGATCCCGTAGCGCGTCAGCCCCGCCGCGAGCTCCTTCTTGTCGTTCGCCTTCTTCGCCGACTCGATCGCCTTCTGGATCAACCGCACGGCGCGCATGAAATTCTGTTTCTGCCGCGCGAGGTCGGCGAGCCCGTACAGCGCGCCGAACGATTCCGGATAGGCGTCGAGCTCGGACTCGAGCAGGCCCTGCACGCGGTCGTCGAGCTTGCGCATGCGCGCGACCTGCGCCAGCCGCAGCATGTGGTCGGGCGTGTGCTTGCCGCCGGCCGCGATCTCGTCGCCGAGCAATTTGTTGAGATCCTCGTTGCGCTGCGTGATCGCGTACGCCGCGGCCTCGACCTCGACGGCGCGGTCCCTGTCCTCCGTCCGCTTCGCGAGCGGCTTGACGCGCAGCGCAACGTCCAGGCCCTTCTCCGGCTGCTCGCTGTGCGCGATGTCGTCCATCCATTGCATCAGTGGGTAAACGTTTCCCGGGTGCGCGACCGCCTCGGCCTGCCACAACGCCGCCGCGTCGTGCCAGCGCGCGCCGGCCGTCCACGTGATGGCCGCCAGCGGCACCCACGCAAGCGCGAGCGCCACGCCGGCGCGCATCTCATAAACCGGCCGCAGCAGCACGCCGATCGCAAGGCACAGCCCCGGCAGCGCGATCGCCAGCGGAGCCTCCGAGAATGTTTTCGAAATCGGCGCGCCGAGCCCGATCCCGAGCACAACCACGCCGGCCATCGCAAATCCCATCGACGCCAGCGGCTGGCGTCTCCACAATGCAACCACGAGCACAACGACCAACGCGATCGCAATCCAGCCAAGCCACATCGGCGGCAGGAACGACGCGTCATGATTCAGCGAATAGACGAGCGTCGGCTGAACCGGCCACACGACGCGCTTGATCGCGAGCGCCGCGGCCGAGCCGAACGGGAACGCCGCGCCGGCCGGCGCCGCGGGAATCAGCGCGCCGAGCGCCACCCTTCTCAAAATCGCGTAGCCGATTGCGATCAACGCCACCGGCCCGAAAACAATCGCGAGTTGCGCCGGCCTGAATTCGCGCGGGCCAACCGGAGCAGCCGTCTTCTTGCCTCTTCCGTTCTTCACCGGCGCGGTGGCCGCTTCGGGCCGCGCCAGCGCCCACTGCGCCGCCATCCACAGCGGCAAAACCAGTCCCAGCTCGTGGGCGCCGAACGCCACGGCCGACCCGATCGCGATCAGCACGGCCGCCAGCCAGTGATTCATCCGGCCCGACCGCCACGCGTTCAGCACGCACATCGTCGCAATCATCGCGATCAGCGCCAGCAGGATTCCCTGCCCCTCGATCGTGCGCACCGACTGGCCGGCCATCGGATGCACGGCCATCGTGATCGCCACCGCGGCGGTTGCGCCGACGTTGCGCGTCAGCCGGCCCGACCACGCCAGCAGCAGCCCGATCAGCGCGATCAACAGGATCAGGTTCATCGAGTGGAAGCTCGAGGGGCTGTTCCCCCAGCCGCCCCGCTCGATCCTCAGCAGCGTCGCAAGCATCGGCCGATAAACCGGCACGCCTTCCATGACCGGCAGGTCCGGCGTGGGCCGGGTCCACAACTGCCCGAACGATGAACCGGCCGCCATCTGCGGATTGTCCGCGGTCAGGCGTCGGCCCTCGAGCAGCAGCGCGTTGTCAATCACGCTGAAGTACATCAGGATCGCCACGGCGGCGGCGGAGATCGCCAGCCAGGGCGAAAACGAAACGCGGTGTGGTGTGTATTGGGGCATCTTACTTGTTGCAGGAGGGCTGCAGGCCCAGCGCGTCATTCATGGAATAAAAACCGGGACGGCGGCCGGAGAGCCACGCGGCGGCCCGCAGCGCGCCGGCCGCGAACGTCTGGCGGCTGCTGGCGCGGTGCGTCAGTTCGATGCGCTCGCCGGCGCCGGCGAAGACGATCGTGTGGTCGCCGACGACGTCGCCGCCGCGCACGGCGTGCATGCCGATCTCACGCGGCGTGCGCGCGCCGACCTGGCCGACGCGGCCGTGGATCACGTCGCGGTCATAATCGCGGCCGCTGGCTTCGCAAATGACCTCGGCGAGCCGCCGCGCCGTTCCGCTCGGTGCGTCCTGCTTGTTGTGGTGGTGCATTTCGATGATCTCGACGTCGAAGCCGGGTCCAAGCAAACGCGTGGCCTCGCTGGCCAGCCAGCACAGCACGCTCACGCCGGTGCTGGTGTTGGGCGTGAACAAAACCGGGATGCGCGCGCCGGCGGCCTCGACCATTTTCTTTTGTTCGTCGCCTAGGCCGGTCGTGCCGATCACGGCCGCGCAGCCGGCCTGAACGTTCCAGCTCAGGTGCGCGCCGAGCGCGTCGGGCAGGCTGAAGTGAATCGCGACGGCGCCGGCGGGGACGGCGGCCGGCCCCTCGGCTTCAAGGCAAACGTCCGCGGGCGCGCCGGGAACCAGTTCCGAAAGCGGCTTGCCGATCATGGGATGGTCGGCCCGATCGACGGCGCCGACGATTTTGAAGCCCTTGGCGTCGGCCGCCGCAAGCTCCAGGATCATGCGGCCCATCCGGCCCGCCGCGCCGATCATGACGATCGGGGTGGGTTCAGTCATGGCGAACTCCTTGCAAAAACTCCCCTCCTCCAGCCCGCAACCGCGCCTCTATCCCAATCAGATTTCCAGAAACCGCACCCGGAATGCAACACCAATAGTCAAAACAGCGCCGCATGGCGCACCCATGCAGTAGCCCGAGCGTGAGCGAGGGATTACTGATCATGAGATTTGCGTAAATCGATTGCGAGGGCGGAATTCCTGTTCGGAGTTCAAGCTTCAGCTTGCTCCGGACAAGATGCCGCTCAGGAGAGCGGCGTTCCCAGGCTCCGAATTCGGTGACGCGCACTTCAATCTTTTTCTATAACACATGCCGAAATGCCGAAACTGTTTTGGGGTCCTTCCCCCCTTTCGCCGTTTTGCGTTTTTGCATGGCTCTTTTTTGCCAAATTTTTTTGATATTTTTTTCAGATTAAGTTTCCTAAGGGCCATAAGGGTCCGTAAGGGAATACCCTTTTTCAAACCTTTTGGTATATGCTCGCACTCGACATCGGGCCTCCATTCCGTAGCCCGAGCGTCACCGGAGGACAACCAACCCCGGTAGGCCGCGGTCGCCGACCGCGGCATGTGTCAGTAGGCCGCTTCGGCCCGAAGCGGCATGGATGCAGTAGCCCGAGCGTGAGCGAGGGACAACCTTGTCGCCCGACTCCAGCCCCTCCGATCCCGGAGTTGGAATTTCGGCCAGGAGTTCAAGCTTCAGCTTGCCCCGTAAAGTACACATGTAG
>JAJFUE010000198.1 GCA_021372575.1 bacterium
CGGCAAGCGCTCTAATCCTGCACAAGGCCGGAGACAGCGAGAAACCGTTGAAACGGTTTCCGCATACATGGTCGTCCAAGCCCCCGCGATGGATCGCGGGGTTACGAGGACGGGTGGTCCATTGTTGGCCGGCGATCCATGTCGCTTCGGGCCGAAGCGACCTGCTGACGGAATCGCGTTCGAGGGAGTCCTCGATTACGCTCAGGCTACGGCAGGGGAGCCCGAACTGACGCGGGAAGGATAAACCAAAATGTCCGAAAAAGTCGATTCCCTTACGGACCCTTATGGCCCTTAGGAAACTTAATTTTTAAAAAAAGTGAGATTTTTTTGGGGGACGGGGGGGATCAGGGACAAAGAGGACCCGGGGGACCGAAGGAAAGACGGACGGAATGCTCCATGCGATTCGTTCCACTTTGCCAATCCCTGTTTCCTCGGCATTCCGCATTCCCAATTGACTCTGCCAACGGGATTGGCAGAATGGAGCGGATGAGCCTGGGCCCTGTGACCGCCACACCCACGACCAATTCCCTCAAGGATAAAATTCGCATGACCACGCACAAGATTTCCCGCCTCAGCCTGGCCCTGATTCTGGGCTGCCTGTTCCTCGTCGCGTCCGCGCGCGCCGAAGGCAAGATCGGCGTCGTCGATGTCGATCAGATCATCGCGCGTTCACGCACGGTCTCCGAGGCCGTCAAGAAGGCCGAGGCGTCGATGAAGGAACGCAACGACCAGATCCAGTCCAAGATCAGCGAAATGCAGTCGGCGCAGGCCGATCTCGAGCGCCGCCGTTCCGTCCTCAGTGAAGACCAGCTCAAGAGCGAGGAAGCCAAAATCCTCAAGCAGAAGGAAGATGTCGAGGACCTTCAGCACGAGACCAATAAGGAACTGGCGCGCATCCGCCAGCAGGTCATGCCCCCCGAGGTCAACCGCATCATGGAGGCCGTGCGCGAGGTCGCCAAGCGCGACGGCTACGACCTGGTCCTGCCCGCCGAGACGGTTCTCTACAGCGTGGATCGGATCAACATCACGCCGCTCGTGATCCAGTTGCTCGACAAGGGAGGGTCCGGCTCGGGCTCGGTCGATGAGTCGAAATCCGACGACAACTCCGATGACAGCGCCAAGTCGAAATCGAGCTCGAGCAAATCGACGAAATCAAGCACCAGCACGCGGCGGAGCCGTTTGCATCTTCCGAAGAACAACGACTAAGCCATGCACGGCCATCAATCAACGATCGAACGCACGGTAACGACCGAGGGGATCGGGCTGCACAGCGGCCGCGTCACGCGCGTGGAGCTTGTCCCGGCCGAAACGAACGAAGGCATCGTCTTCATCCGCACCGACCTGCCCGGCAACCCGCGCGTCCTGGCGCGGCCGGAATCGGTCAACGCCGAGATGCTCGCGCGCGCGACGGAGCTGTGCGGCCCCGACGGCGCCACCGCCGGCACCGTCGAGCACCTGCTGGCCTCGTGCCTCGCGATGGGCATCGACAACCTGCTCGTGAAGATGGACGGACCCGAGCTGCCGATCCACGACGGCAGCGCGCTGCCCTACGCGAAGCTGCTCGAGAAGGCCGGCCGCAAAAAACTCGATGCCGCGCGGCGTCCATGGCGGCTCAACCGCACCGTCACGTTCGTCACCGACCACGCCGAAGTCGTCGCCATCCCCGCCGAGTCGATGACGATCGCCTTCTTCGCGGAACTTGCGCATCACGGCATCCCCGACCAGTCGGCTGAGTTCCAGGTCGGCCCCGGCGATTTCGTGGCCGACCTCGCGCCGGCGCGCACGTGGGTGTTTTACGACGACGTCGCGGGTTTGCTCGATGCCGGCAAGATCAAGGGCGGGTCGCTCGACTGCGCGATCGTCATCCGCGACGGCCAGCCGATGAACACGCACTACCGGCTCGACCAGGAGCTGGCCCGTCACAAACTGCTCGACTTTTTGGGCGATCTTGCGATACTTGGGCGGCCCGTGAATGCCTTGCTGACGGCGCGCGGCTCGGGCCATCGCGTCCACCACCAGTTCATCGAGACCCTGAGGAAGGAACTCTACTCATGAGTGAGCTCACGCTGCCGCTTGACGTCAATGCCATCCGCGAAATCCTGCCGCACCGCTACCCGTTCCTGCTTGTCGATCGCGTCATAGAAATGGTCGAGGGCCAGTCGATCGTGGCGATCAAGTGCCTGAGCGTGAACGAGCCGTTCTTCCAGGGTCACTTCCCGCAACTGCCCGTCATGCCGGGCGTGCTGCAGATCGAGGCGCTCGCGCAGGCCGGCGCGATTTTGGGGCTTTCGATGGCCGAGAACCGCGGCAAGATCGCCTACCTCACCGGCGCCGATGAATTCAAGTTCAGAAGGCCGGTCGTGCCGGGCGACGTGCTGACGCTGACCGTGACGATGGAAAAATACCGCCGCGGCTTCGGCCGCGCCAAGGGCGTCGCCAGCGTCAACGGCGAGACCAGCTGCGAGGGCATGCTCGGCTTCGCCATCGCCGCCGCCAAGTAGTCCGTAGGTCGCTTCGGCTCGAAGCGACATCCAAGCCATTTCAAAAAAAGGAAGCCGGTCCGCAGCCGGCTTCCTTATTGGCCGGTCGGGTCGATGACCCGGTATGTGTTTACAGCTTTTTTATAAATCATAGCTACAGAAGCAGATTGAGGGCTAAAGCCGGTTAACGAGAAGCCGGCTGAAGCCGGCTCATCATATTGTAAGTCGGGCCGAAAACCACCGGCTGAAACCGGTGGCAACGCATTCAGCCCGCTAAAGCGGGCATCAGAGTTTACACTGGCGTAGGCAAGATATCTTAAAGCGGTTTAGCGCGCATCCGTTTCTTTTCCATGCCGCTTTCGGCGAACGCGGCATTGAATGCAGCGAGGGACGCGCGATCCAAGCGGGTAGGCGGTCTATCGGCTTCGGCTCGATTTGAGTTCTTTTAATTCATATGGGCGCGGGGTTTCGCGCGGCTCGAGGGTTGCGTGGCCGACCGCATTCGCCACATACCGCACCTGTTTGAGCTTTGCGAGGTCCATCAATTTGCCTCGTTCAATCCACCCCGGCACAATGGGCGGGTTGTCGTGACGGATATTTCGGATCGCGATCGATGTGGCGACATCGATCCGCAGACCGGCGGCCTGAATCGCCTTGAGATTCTCGGAGGTCCGCTCCGTCAGCACGACCATCACAAAAACCATGTCGCTGCCGCTCGTTGTCGCATCCGCATGAAGCGCCGGATCGATCTTCTGCGCAACCCGCACGCGCTCCGGCGGAATCACCGCAACAATGCGCCCCAGCGACGCCGACGTGATCGAACTCCGCAGCTTCATCTTCGCGGCGGACCGAATGCCCTTGGGCTGCCCCCTCATTTCAAGCTGTTGTGCGCCGAGGCTGTTCGCGATCGCGCTCCGTTCCGCGTCGCCGATATAGAGATCGCCATAGCTGGTCGTGCCATTCGTTGGGTCATACCTGGCGGTCCCGCCCTCGATTCCGCCTGATGCGTCCATGGGGGCGCTCTTCCAGCCGCTATGATCGCCCCGGTAATCCTTGGATATAACTGCGCGGTTCTGGCTTTGAACAATCACTTGGACATCCCCATCGACATCCATCGCCTTTTTCTTATATATCAGTTCGGGCGAGACCTCTGATGCCGCGGGCTTAACGGTGCTGCCCGGTGACCAGCCGCCGTCCTTGTATTTATAGACATCGCCCGAGCTGCTCGTGCCGTTCGACGGGTCGTAGGTTGAGTTGATGATTTGAGACTGATTCTGCAGCTTCGCCTTGTATTCGAAGGTATCAGTCGCGTTGAAAGGGTTCGGGGCTGGGGTAACCTGCGACTGATTCGGGTGCTGGCCGGCATAGAAATAATTATGGTAGTTCGTTTGGCCGTTGTTCTGCCCGGATAATTGGATCCTTCTGGCCCGTTCCAGATCTAATTTACTATAAGCCACAATCGGGGTTTTGGCGGGATCCACCTGCACGAATTTCGTCTCGATCTGGGAGCCGTCGCTCGCGGATAACGATAGGCCAAGTGGGACGGCCTTCTTACGCAGTGTCTCGTTTGGTTCACCTTGCGGCGCGGCGGCGGGGACGTCGATGCGGGCGGGTTCGCCCTTCGGGGCGAGCAGGTTTTTCTCGACCGCCACGAAGCTCGTGAACTGCGTCATGAGGTGGTATTCGAGCCCGAGGCCGAGGATTTTTTCGCGCGTGGCGGGGCTGAACCGGCCCGACTGGATCTCGACCGGGTTCTCGATCATGATCTCATCGACCCGCGACCGCGCCCAGAGCGAGGGGAGCGCCGCGTTGTCGGTCGGGACGGCATCGGCCGGAATTTGGATGATCCGCCGGAACGGGCCTTCGCCAGTGATGCCGGTCAAGGTCAGCGTGCCGGTCGAGGGTGAGCCCTTTTTGATCCGGCCGTGGATCATGACCGGCCGGCGGTCGAAGAGGTCGGGGAGAAGGGTTGGGGTGACGTTCTCGACCTCGATGCCCTGCCACTCGAGTTTCACATCGGAAAGCACCGGCGCGCAGAGCGAGACGTAGAAGCGGTCGGCGGCTTCCTGCGCGTCGTCATGCTCGGTGACCCACTGGACTTCGCCGCGGCTCGATTTGGCCATGGTTTCGAGGAGGAAGCGGTTGACCGAGTCGCCGACGCCGAATGTGAAGACGCGGGTGGTGCCGGCGTTCTGCCGGACGGCGCTGAGGATTTCGAAATCGTTCCCGACCTCGCCGTCGCTCATGAAGCCGACAATCCGCGTTCGGGTGTCACTGGTTTTAACGAGTGCCTCGCGGATGGCGGGCATCATTTCGGTGCCGCCGTTGGCGGTCATGGAGTCGAGGTAGTCGAGCGCCTTGGCGACGTTTTCAGTGGTGACAGGCACCGGTTTTTCAAAGCAGCGGGCGAGGCCGCTCGAGAAGCTCAGCAGGTTGAACGTGTCGTAATGGTTCAAGTTTTGGATGCAACGGAGCATCGCAAGCTTTGCTTTTTCAATCTTCCAGCCTCGCATGGAGCCGCTTTGGTCGATGACGAAGATCAGCTCGCGGGGGACAACGTCTTTGGGTGTCACGCGTTTTGGCGGGGCGAGGATGACGGTGAAGAATCGCCCACGCGGATCGTCGCGCAGGAACAGGGCGTCCCCAATTTCCTCGCCGATGATGTTGTAGTCCAAGACGAAGTCGCGGTTCGGGATTTCGCTTCTGTTTTTTAGCTTTACGACCGCCTTGTTCAAGCCGGGGCGCTCGATGTCGATGTCGTGGAGACGGCTTTTGAGCTGGTTGAGCTGCATCGCGCCGCCGTCGATCGTGACCGTGACGCTGATGTCATGGCCCGAGCGTGAGGCCGGCGCGGTCGTGGTCATATCGGCGTAGGTGGTTTGCACGGGGGCGCCATCAGGTGTCTTGGCCGGTCGGGGTTCGTAACGCGGGGCGATGACCATCGGGAAAACGAACTCGAACCGGCCGTCGATGTAGCTCAGGATTTCGGTATAGCCGATCTCGATTTCGATCCGCTCGCCCGGCTGGATGTTGGCGACGGACTGCTCGAAGATGTTGGGGCGTTTTTGTTCGAGGAGGGCGGTGCGCTGGCCGGCGGCCTTGGCCGCGTTGTAAATCTGGCGCGCCTCTTCTTTTTCCCTGGTGACGCCGACGATCTCGCGGGCGCCGATGCGCATCCACATTTCATCGACTGCGGAGCCTTGGGGGAGCGGGAACTCATAGACCGCCTCGATCGGGCGGTCGAACGGGTTCTTGAAGGTTTGCCGGACATGGACGCGGGCGATGAACCCGGCCACGTTGGCCTCGACGTCGGTGTGCTCGAGCGGGCAGACGCCGGCCGGGATGCCGTTGGGATCGAGCACGATCAGTTGCCCCGGCGTGCTCATCGCCGCCTGGGCCGAACGGCCGCCGCTCATGAAGATCGCGACAGAAATAATCGCGATCGCGGCCGCCGCGCTCAGGCCGTATGCGAAGAAACGCAACCACAGCAGGCCGCGGTTGCCAACCGCGGCATCTTCCATCCGCGCTTCGGCCAATTTCCTCCGCAGGCGGCCGTGGGCGGCCTGCCATTGGGCATCGGTCGGCTGGCTCGCGGCCGTTTCGCGAACGAGTTCGTTGAGCAGTTCTTCGATCGGGCCGTGGTTATCGTGCTGTGCGTTCATGGGACGTCTCCTTCACGGCAGCTGGCTTGAGCAGGGGGGAGAGCCACTCGACAAGCCGTTTGCGGGCGCGGTGCAGCTTCACGCCGACGCGGCTGACGGGCATGCCGAAGCGGTCAGCCAGCTCTTCATACGAAAGATCCTCGAAGTGGCGCAGGGCGAAGATTTGGGCGTCTTTCGGCGGGAGCGTGGCCAGGCCCTGGCGCAGGAGGTTCATGTGCTCGTTGCGCTCGGCCTGGTCGCGCGGGGTCGCGTCGGAGGGATCCGGGATCTCGTCGAGGTCTTCCGCATTGACACATACGCCGCGTTTGCGGCGCCGGAGCAGGTCGATCGCGGAGCGCGTGGCCATGACGCGCAGGTAAGCGCCCCACTCCTTGACGGATTCGGCCGGCGGTCCCGCGTTGAGCACCTTGAGGAAAACCTCCTGCAAGACGTCTTCGGCGTCCTCGACGCGGCCGAGCACGTGCCACGCCACGCCAAACACCATGCGGCCATGGCGGTCGGCGAGCTCTTCGACCCAGGCAGAGCGCTCGGCTTGGTTCAATGAGGGCCTCTTCGGGTTGTCTCGGCGGGCTGGTTTAAAGCACCGCCCATTCCGCTGTCATGAAGGGTGACGTGTCGAAATGGAATTTATTACACGGGGAGGGGAAAAGAAATGATGAATGATGAATGATGAATGATGAAAATGCGGTACATTATTTCGCGAGATGAATGGAAATCCTTCGCAGGAAAAGGTCGCGTTTGGTATGGATTGAATTCGAAACGAGACGGTTAACTTTCAGCGGGAGAAGCGCAATGAAATATGTCATGCAGCATTTCGCGGTGTGGATCGTGCTGGCGGTCATGATTGGTTGCGGGAAAAATACTCCGCCGGAGAACGAAACCCAGCCCAATTATGGCAATCTGATCATGCTCGATGCCGAGGATCTTGCCGAAGACGGGATGCGGAAGGCATATACGGAAATCGTTTTGCCTGAGTTGAAAAAATATGTAGCCCAACCGGCGGAAATGGTTGAGGAGTATCAACCTCAGGCCGCTACATACAAAGTGACGTCCCAGGGTAAAACCTATGCGATCATTACTTCCGCGACGGACGAACACAGCTGGGAGCGGGCGACGGTGGCGTTATTCGACATTGTGAATCGGCAGTTGGAAGGGACGCAGTACAAGTTCTATGCGGTCAACGGCGGCAATGATCTGGGCGGCACGTTCCTGACCAAACAGGAATACGACAAAGTGATTGGATCCATCAAAAACAAACGCGATTGGCCATATATTCCGAGCGAGGCCGAATGAAAAATATTTGGTTCTGCCAACCCATTTTGATCGAAAACCTTTCGGCCGTCCCTCCGGGACTTGCATTTTTATTGGGTTTTTTACCCGCCACTGTCGTGGCGGGCTGAAATCGGCCGTCCCTGCGGGACTTTTTCAACGCTCGTCGGGTATCACCGGATTGATACGGATGATCGAACCGCTGCGCGGTTCATGAAATGGTGGGGCGTTAACCGTGGGTAGGTTCGTCGAACATTAGTTCTCCGAACCAACCCACGGCTTGGAGATCGAACCGCTGCCGCGGTTCCCAGTCCACGATATCGATCATGTTGGAGATTTGAGCGCGCTCGACAGAACAGCCATGACGCTTCGAGCCGAAGCGACCTACTGACAACGACGAATTGATCGGAGGTTTACAGCCGGTGGCCCATGCGGTCGCGTTTGGTGTTGAGGTAGTGCTCGTTGTGCTCGCAGAGGCCGACCTGGATCGGGACGACGGCGTCGATTTCGAGGCCGTAGGCTTCGAGGCCGACGATCTTGCGCGGGTTGTTCGTCATGAGGCGGATGCGGCGGACGCCCTGGTCCACGAGGATCTGCGCGCCGATGCCGTATTCGCGCAGGTCGGGCTTGAACCCGAGCTTGACGTTGGCATCGACGGTGTCGAGGCCCTGATCCTGAAGGGCGTAAGCGAGGAGCTTGTTCTTGAGGCCGATGCCGCGGCCTTCCTGGTGCAGATAGACGATGATGCCGCGGCCGGCCTCGGCGACCTGCGCCATGGCGGCCTCGAGCTGGCTGCCGCAGTCGCAGCGCAGCGAGCCGAGCGTGTCGCCGGTGAAGCACTGGCTGTGCATGCGCACGAGGCACGGGTCTTCGTTGATGTCGCCCATCGTCATCGCGAGGTGCTGGCCCTGTTCGATGATGTCTTCGTAAAGCGTCAGCGACCACATGCCGAACTTGTTGGGAAGCTTGACGGTGACGATCTTCTGGATGAGTTTTTCGGTGCGGCGGCGGTAAGCGATCACGTCCTTGATCGTCGCGATCGGCAGGTCGAGCCGCTCGGACATTTTGATGAGGTCCGGCAGGCGCGCCATCGTGCCGTCGGGGTTGAGGATTTCGCACAGCACGCCGACGGGTTCGAGGCCCGCGAGGCGACAGAGATCGACGGTGCCCTCGGTGTGGCCGGCGCGGCGCAGGACGCCGCCTTCGCGCGCGGCGAGGGGGAAGATGTGGCCCGGCCGCACGAGGTCCGACGGCCGGCTTTTGGGATTGGCGAGGACGAGCGTCGTCTGGCAGCGGTCGGCGGCGGAGATGCCGGTCGTGACGCCGTCGCGCGCATCGACCGACTGCGTGAAATTCGTGCCCATGAGCGCCGTGTTCTCTTCGAGCGGAGGAGGGAAGAGGTCGAGCTTCGCGAGGCGGTCGCCGTCGGCCGGGACGCAAATGAGGCCGCGGCCCTCGGTGGCCATGAGGTTGATTTTTTCGGGCGTGGCGAGCTCGGCGGCAAAGACCAGGTCGCCTTCGTTCTCGCGCTCTTCGTCATCGACAAGGATGATGACGCGGCCGGCGCGCATCGCGTCGATGATCTCGGGGATCGGTGTAAATGGCGAAGTTTTCGATGCGTTGGTGTCCATGGCCATCCTGCACGCCCGAGTAGGGCCCTCTCACCCCGACACATTACCTGTTTTCGGGGAGGATGGCAATGGTTTGGGTGAATGGGGGCATGGGGGGAATGGGTCCTATAGGTCCTATAGGTCATGGGACGCATGGGACTTATGGGAAATACGCGGGTATTGTACGCTCGGCGGAGCGGCGAACTATTTGCGGACGAAGATTTCGATGTCGCCGTCGCGGTCTTCGATGTTGATGCCGACGGCGAGGGGGTAGCGGATGACCTTGAGGTCGATGCGTGAGTTGCCGACGGTGAGGTTGCGCACGCGCAGTTCGTCGATGAACGGCGGCAGGACAGGGTGGTTGAACCGGATTTGATGCGCCTCGGCGTCGATCGTCATGTTGAGGCAGGATTGAAGGAGGAGGAACGGCGTCGCCGTCGCCCATGCCTGCGGCGAGCACGCCACCGGGTAGAGCGTTGGCCCCTGGCTTGCGCGGCGGTGGAAGCCGCAGAACAGCTCGGGGAGGCGCTGCAGGTCCATGTGCAGCGCGGCGTCGAACATCGCGGCGAGGATATGCTCGACGCTGCGGGGCATGCCGCTACGGGCCATGCCCCACGCGATGAGCGCGTTGTCGTGCGGCCACACCGAGCCGTTGTGATACGACATCGGATTGTAGTGCGTTTCCTTTTCGTGGAGCGTGCGGATGCCCCAGCCGGAAAACAGGCCTTCGCCCATGAGCATGTCGGCGGTGCGGCGGGCGCGCTCGGGCGAGGCGATCCCGCACATGAGGAGATGGCCGGCGTTGGACGCGCGCACGCGGCACGGTTTTTTGTCGCCGTCGAGCGCGAGGACATACATGCCGAGTTCCTCGTCCCAGAACTTGGCCTCGAAGAGTCGTTTCAGGAGGTCTGCCTGGCCGCTGAGCTTTTCGGCCTGTTCCTGCTTGTTGAGCGCGAGCGCGAGCGCCGCCGCGCCAAGACGCGCGGCAAAGACGTAACCCTGCACCTCGACGAGGGCGATGGGCCCTGACGGCATGTGGCCGTCGGCGTGAAAAATCGAATCCCTGGAGTCCTTCCAGCCCTGGTTGGTGAGGCCCTTGCCGGCGGGGCGATACTCGATGAAGCCGTCGTGGTCGGAGTCGCCGTAGTCGTCAATCCAGGCCAGGGCGGCCTCGATGTTGGGCCACAACTGTTCGATGAACGCGAGGTCGCCCGTGCGGCGCCAGTATTCGGCCGCGAGCATGACGAAGAGGGGTGTTGCATCGACGCTGCCGTAGTATTTCTTGAATGGGACCTCGCCGAGTCGCGCCATCTCGCTGGTGCGCGTCTCGTGCAGGATCTTGCCGGGCTCGGCGTCGGCCTCGGGGATGCGTTCGGTGGCCTGCATCACGGCGAGGTAACCGAGCACGCCGCGCGCGATTTGCGGATCGACATGCAGGCACATGAGCGCCGTCAGGATGCCGTCACGTCCGAACGGGGTGCTGTACCACGGGATGCCGGCATAAGGATACGGCCCCTCTTTTGTGGGCGAAATGAGCATGTGCAGGTCGGCGTAGGCGCGATGGAGCCAGTTGTTGAACAGGGCGTTGGTCGATTCGATGCGGCAGACGCGCGACTTGAAATCCGAGAACGATTCCACGAGCGCGTGGAAGGACTGCTGGTAATCGCCGACCCGGACGGGGTGCTCGGAATCGAGACACGCGATCGTGAGGATGATGGTTTCGGCCTGGTTGGGCTCGAGGCGGATGTCGTGTTTCAAGCGGCCGGGGCTGATGGACATCTTTGGGGTGGTTGAAATCCGCGTGTGGCGCGTGATGCGGTCGAGGCCCTCGTAGCCGAGCTCGAGGCCGTTCTCGGCGAGGGCCTGCTGCAGGATGTGGCCGTGCTTTTCGCGTCGCGTGCCGCGGACCTCGAAGATATCGGCCCAATCGGATGCGAACGAGAATTCAAGGCGGAGCGAAACCGGCGCCAGGTGAAAGTTCGTGATGCGGATCGACTGGTAGCAGCAATCATTCCACAGGTAGATGGAGCGGAAGATGTGGATGACGCCCTGCGGGATGACATCGTCGCCCTTGAGCGGGATGATGGGGTTGGTCATGTCGATGGCGAGCAAGCCGTTTTCGTTCGCGATGGAGGAGTTGAGGACGGCGGGGCGAATCTTGCAGATGCTCATGCGCGCGTGCGAAAGGAAGCGCGTGCCGTGGAAATAAATCCCCTGGTCGCGGCTGTCGGGGATGATGTCGCCGCTGGGGTCGAACACGGCGAAGGTGTCGCCGTGCTTGAGGACCTGGCCGTGCGGTTTTCCCTGGGGCGGGACGGCGTGGATTTCAAATGGCGCGCTCTCGGGCTCGACCGAGTTTTCAGGCGACTTCTGCATGGGCGAGGCTCCGGTTGCCGGCGAGCCGCCGGTAAATGTCCAGGTAATCGGCGGTCATGCGATCGGCGGTATAACGGTTGTCGAAGACGCGCCGGACGCCGGCGCGGTCGATGCGGTCGATGGCGCGCAGGGCCTCGACGGCCTGTTCCGGGCCATCGACGACAAAGCCGGTGACGCCGTCGATCATGACCTCGGGGACCGAGCCGCAGCGGTAGGCGATGACCGGCGTGCCGCAGGCGAACGCCTCGATCATGACAATGCCGAAGGGTTCGTTCCAGTTGATGGGAAACAGGATGGCGCGCGCGTTGCCGATGAAGTCCTGCTTTTGCCTGTCGTCGATTTCGCCGACGAATTCGACGCCGTCGGCGTGGATGAGCGGCTCGACGACCTCGGCGTAGTATTCCTTGTCGGCGTTGTCGATCTTGGCGGCGATGCGAAGCGTGATGCCGGCGGCCCGGGCGATGCGGATCGCGTGGTCGGCCTGTTTTTCCGGCGAGATGCGGCCGACAAACGCGACGTAGGGGGCGGTTCCGTCCTGCGCGCGTGGGTTCAGGCGCAGCAGGTCGCGCGGCATACCGTGATAAATGGTGGCCTGCCAATTGGCGTGCGGCAGCGGGGCACGCTGGGCGTTGGAGATCGAGATGACCGGAATCTCGGAGAACTCCTCGTAGAGCGCGCCCAGGCCAGGGATCCCAAGCTGGCCGTGGAGGGTGGTGACATGCGGCGTCGCGATGCGGCGGCTGAAGGGGAAATGCAGGTAATCGACATGGTAATGGATGATGTCGAACTCGTCGGCGCGCTGCCAGATCATCTCCAGCATGCGGACGTGATGGCTGAGCGGGTCGATCGCACGCCGGTCGAGCCGCAAGGATTTTTCGGAAACGGACACGAGGTTGGCCGACGTGACCGAATCACCGCTGGCGAACAGGGTAACGTCGTGACCCTGGGCAACGAGCTCCTCGGTGAGGTATGAGACGATGCGCTCGGTGCCGCCGTAGAGCTTCGGCGGCACGCTTTCATAGAGGGGGGAAACCTGGGCTATTTTCATAAGCTGATCACCCGAATCGAAATGAGGGCTTTGAACCGGTGATTTATTTTAGCGCGCGCAAGGGCCGGGACATAGGGAGCGCCGGATGGGGATTACCCTGATTTTCAGAATGCGGCTCGGCGCCGTGCATCCCGCGCGTTTCCGATTGGCGAAAGATCGCAAGTGATGGACAATGGCCCAAATCGCAGGGAGATCAAACCATGAAACAGCACGG
Source organism: bacterium (assembly GCA_021372575.1). Taxonomy (GTDB): domain Bacteria; phylum Sumerlaeota; class Sumerlaeia; order MVZB01; family MVZB01; genus JAJFUE01. The sequence goes on from JAJFUE010000198.1 coordinate 12,660, forward strand.
CGCGTTCGGGCAGGCGGTGTATGCGAGCCAGACCCCATTTGACGAGCGCCGGATCGGCGCGGCGGCGATCTATTGCAGCGACGGCCGGTTCGGTGAGCAGATGGACGAGTTCCTGCATCGCGGACTTCAGTTGCCGCGCTACGACCGCATCGCGCTGCCGGGCGGATCGGCCTGCCTTGCCGGGCATGCGGCGGCGTGCCAGGAGAAATGGGCCATGGAGCGCCAGTTGGAATTCCTGATCCGCGAACACGGCCTCAACCGAATCATTCTGATTGCGCATGACGGTTGCGGATTTTACAAGCATCTGCGGACCGGCGGGCGCCATCCCGAACAGCAGCAGCGGATCGATTTATTGAAGGCGATCGAACGGATCGAGACGTGGAACACAGGCGTGGCGGTCGAGGCGTATTTCGCGCGCAGGCATGGCGGGAGGGTGGTGTTTCAGACCTTGGCGCAAATTAAATTTTAGAAATCAGCTCGTTGTATTCGGAATGAGGACCGATCAAGAACCACACCATGACATCATCCGATTTAACGCCCAAAGCTCTCCATCCAATTCCAATGCGAACCGAATAAACCGGTTTACGGTTCGACACGCATTTAAACTGCAAGCTTGGGTGATAAGGATTTTGCTTCCAAAGCAGATAATTTTTACGCGACAAACGCTGAATACATTCGGGCAGCATTTTGAATCTATTGATGAATGCTTCGGTGAGATGGGATTTCACAGTTCGTCAAATCCCATTTCCTTCGTTTTGCCCGCGCGAAATTCTTTTTCCGCTTCGTCCGCCATGCGGTCGAGCGCATCATGGGAATCCGCCAGGGTTTTATCCCAACGATGTTCCCCCTCCAACTCCTCGAGAAGTTCCCGGGCGAGCTGGTTTTGCATCTCTTCCGACAACGCGGATGCTTTTTCAAAGGCTTCTGACAATAGTTTCGTCATCGATACGCACCTGATATAAGGTACAACCGGTTCGGGATCATGTCAATATCGTGCCCGATCAATAGACATCCCCCAATTCGTAGAACTCGCACTGGAAAATATTTTCGCAAAGCTTGCGGAGTTCGGGGTGGAGTTCAATGCGGCCGTCGGTGGTGTTGGGGAGGCACTTGCCGCAGTCGATGACGAGCGCCGTGCAGTAGGCGCCGCCGCCGGCGATCTTGCTGCCGTCCTCGGTCCAGCCGTTGTGGACCTCGGCCTTGAGGGTAGAAACGTTCACCGTGGTGTAGCACTTCGGGCATTTGCGGTAGAGGCGCGGGTCGAAGAAGAGCTTGGAATCGTCGGCGAACTCGACCGCGGTGCCGCAGCCGCACTTGACCTTTTCATGGAACGGGTCGATGCACTCGGACGAGTGATAGACGTAATTCGCACCGACGTGCAATTCCATGTCCCAGTACCAGTCCTGGCTGTCATCGGCGGGGACGGGAAGGAGCGGGTATCTCAGCCCGGCCGTGCCGGTGGCGGGAACGGGCCAGCGCAGGATGGCGTCCTCGCGCAGGCTTGCCGCCAGCACGGATTCCTTCGGCGGGAACGTCCCGGCGGCGATCCCGGCTTTTGATTTGACGTAATAGCCGGATGCCTTGGCGTGGGCGTTGGTACCGTTTTTGTATTGGATGTTTCGGCTGGAAGACCCGGGGCATGAGACCCATGAGTCGCGTCCCAGCGCGAGGATGAAGTCAGAGAGCTGCTGGGGGGTCGGGCGGAAGTAATTGGGCCTGGCGATGACGAAATGACGATACTCGAAACACATGCTCCTGCTCCTTCGGCTGAAATGGCAATATGAATACCTTTCGCTACATCCCTTATTTGGCGCCGAAACGCCTGTTCATGAGACGGTATCGAACGAATCTGAACGGAGCCGGGAAAACAACATCAACGGGCTGAGAGCGCAATATGCCCTGTAGTCGGTCGCGAATGCAACCATTTTCGGCATGCCGGTTTTCGCTTGGCTTTGGGCGCGGCAGCGGCGAAACTCGCAACATGCGGATTCTTGTGCTCGCACACGCATTCCCATACCCGCCCAACGACGGCCACGTCGGGCCGATTTACCATTTCCTGAAGCACCTCGCGACGCGCATCGAGATGACGATGCTGACGATCCGGCCGGAAGACGAGGCGGCCTGGCGGAAGGGGAGGGAGATTTTCACGGGCTGGGGGATGCACGTCGAGGCCGTGGCGTGGCGGCGGCTATCGAAGTTTGCGCGAGGGCTTGCGTGCCTGCGTGACGGGCGCCCCTGGCCGAACCGGTTTTATTCGCCGGAACTGACGCGATTGACTGAGGCGGAACTGGCGCGCGGAGGTTACGACGGCGTGCTGTCGTGGGGGATCATGAGCGCGCAGCACCTGCCGAGGCGGCGGCTTGGAATCGGCCATGTGCTGATGGGGCGCGATTGCCTGTCGCTGGCGCACCGTCGCCGCCATGAGGCGCATCCCTCGATCCGCGAGTGGCTCCAGTGGAAGAAGATCGCGGCGATGGAGCGCGCGTTGTTCGGGCGCGCCGACCGCGTGTTCGCCGTCTCGCCGATCGACGCCGATGCCATGCGCGAGCTGGCGCCGAACACCGATATCGGCGTCCTGCCGACGGGGGTCGATGCCGAGGCGTTCCGGCCGGCGCCCGAGCGCGAGGAGGCGGGCGTGGTGCTGTTCAGCGGCGTGATGGATTTCGCGCCCAACGAGGACGCGGCGATCTGGGCGGCGCGCGAGATCTGGCCGATCGTGATGCGCGAGGAACCCGAGGCGCGGCTGGAGCTTGCCGGCCGATCGCCGACGCCGGAGGTGATGGCGCTGGACGACCTGCCCGGCGTGACGGTGACGGGGCCGGTCGAGCGCATGGAGGACGAGATCGCGCGGGCGGCGGTTGTGATCTCGCCGCTGAGGCAGGGGACGGGCATCAAGAACAAGGTCATGGAGGGGGCGTTCATGGCCAAGGCAATGGTCGTGACGCCGCTGAGCCTTGACGGGCTGCCGCTCACCGCCGGCCGCGACTGCATCGTCGAGGCCGATCCCAGGCGTTTTGCGTCGGCGATCGTGGGGTTGCTGAACAACCCGAACGAGCGAATCAGATTGGGCGAATCGGCGCGCGAGGCGATTGAGGAAGGTTATTCGGCGGAGAAACTCGCGTTGCGATTGGCACCGGTATTCGAGGAACTGAGAAACAAAAACAAAATGCAGGTCACGAAAGACACGAAATGAGGACACGAAAAGTCACGAAAATGAATCATATTTCGTTTGAACATGAATGCAGATCCAAATCAATGACCGGAGTCATTTTTGTGTATTTCGTTTTTTTTTCGTGTCTTTCGTGACCTGAATGGGAATTGGGGATTCTAAAATAAATGAAGCCACTGACGTTGACTGGGAAAATCCTTGCCGAAACTGACACCGCGCGGCTCGTGAACTGGGGGCTGCGCGACTATGGCGATGTGCTTGCGATGCAGGAGCGGTTGCGCGAGCAGCGGCGCGCGGATTCGATTCCGGACACGTGGCTCGCCGGCGAGCACCTGACTGTGATCACGCAGGGGGTGCGCGGGCGCGAGGCCGACCTTGTGCTGAACGCGAACGCGGGGATTCCGATCCACCGGATCGACCGCGGCGGGATGACGACGCTGCACAACCCCGGCCAGCTCGTCATTTATCCGATCGTGAAGACGCACGAAGGCTTGCTGGCGCAGGCGCGGCTTGCGCGCGTGCTGCTGGAGAACGCGGCGGACCTGATCGAGCAGGTGAGCGGCGTGCGCGCGCAGATCGAACGCGGCCGGCCGGGGCTGTTTGTCGGCAAACGCAAGCTGGCCGCGATCGGGATTTCCATCCGCGGCCGCGTGTCGATGCACGGGATCGCGATCAACCTGTGCAACGACCTTGCGCCGTGGCAATGGATCATTCCATGCGGTGAGCCCTCGACGCGTCCCGTGACGCTGAGCGAGGTTGTCGGGAAAAAAATTGAACCGGCGATGTTCATCGAGCGGCTTCCGGAGTGGCTCAGTGGATCGTGGGGATACGGGCGGACGATCATGGAACCACGCGCGATATGAATCACACCGTTCGAAAGCGCTGGCGGAACGCGGGGATGGTTCTGCTGCTTGCGGCGATGATGCCGCTGATGCTCTGGAGGAACGCGCTCGAGTCGAGCCTGTGGTGTGACGAGATTTACTCCGTGTTGATTGCCGAAAAGCCGGCCGCGCAGGCGATCGACCAGACTTCGATCGACTGCCACCCGCCGGGGTATTATTTGTCGCTCAAAGGCTGGGTTGCGCTGGGCCGCGCGGCCGGGATCGATCCTGGCGTGTCCTGGGGGCGCCTGCCGGGCGTTATCGGCTGGCTGGGACTGGTGGCGGCAGCGTATTTTCTGGGCCGGGCGGTGTTCGGGCGAAGCGCGGCAATGCTGCTGGCGTGGGCGGTCGCGATCGCCGCGCAAACGGCCTTCGTGGCGAAAGACATGCGTCCCTACGCGATGGCATACCCGGCGCTGTTCACATGCTTCATGCTGCTGTTGGCCCTTCGCTCACGGCGGCGCCAGGCTGGCGGGTGGATGCTGTATGCGGCCTGCGCGGCGGTGGCGCTCTGGTCGCATATGCTGAGCGGTCCCGTGCTCGGACTGCTCGCGATCATGTGGCTCGCGATGGGAGTGGGGTTGCATGGAACGCGACGCAAGCAATATTTGATCGGAGGCTTTATCGCGCAGGCAGCGGCGCTGATTTCGTTCTTGCCGTGGCTGGTTCAGCTTGCCGCGAGCGTCGCGCACCTTGCGAACAACCAGTCGTGGATGACGCCGCCGACGGTCAGGAATTGGCTACTGGTGTTTGGGCTCTGGTATCCGATCGGCCGGCACGGAGGCGAGGGAGCCTGGGGGCTCAACCTTGCAACGCAAGTGGCTCTTGGCGCGGCAACGCTTGCGCTTCCGGCTGCCGCGCTGGTCTGGGCAAAGCTCCGCCAGCGGCGGCATGTTCCGCCGCGCTGGAAGCGGCTTGCGGCGTGGGGGATCGGGCTGGCGGTTGCGAACGTGACGCTGCTGTGGGGGCTCAATCGCACCGGGACGCTGCTGGTTTTCCATGGGCCGAGGTTCCTTGTGTTCACGGCGGCCATGTGGATCTGCGGACTGGTTGGACTCGGTCAATGGGCGCGCATACGGGCCGGATGGCGGCCGTGGACGGCATGGGCATTGATGGTGCCGTGGTTCGTCGCGTCGGCGTTCGGCATCGCGATGGACCTGAAGATCGAAACGCACCAGGGCCTTGCCGCTGCATTGGGTCCCATGCCGCCCGCCGGTTCGCCGCTCTATGTGATGCCGACGGAATTAATGCCGTTTCAGCGCAGAACGCTTGCGCGCTGGAACGCACGGCCGATCGAGCGCATCGCCGGGATTCCGGCCGGCACCGACCGGGTTTCGGTGCTGATCATGAACCAGTGGCAAACGCTCAACACCGAGCGCGACTGGGTCGTGTTGAGGATGCTTCGATCGGGCCGGCTGGCACAGGCATCCTTCCCGCATTTCATCCCGCCGAACGTAAACCAGGGCGACCTGGATTACTTCACCCTCATCGACGCGCAGGGGTGGAATCACCATTTCGCCCGACAACTCGGAGCCGATGGGTTCCGGGCGAAGGAGCCGGCCGCGCCGGCCCGCGCGATGGCACGGATCGACCCGCGGGACCTGCGCATGCGCGACGGCTGGCATTTCATGCAGGTCGATGCGGACCTGCAAGACTACCGCTGGTCGGCGGTCCCCAAGACGAAGATCCAGTTGCCGAGGGAACTCAAGCCCGGCCGTTACGTCCTGCACCTGAATGTCGTGCGCGCCCCGATGTTCAGCGCAACAACCCGTCTGGGCGTCGAGCCGCCCGGGCGGAATCCACCGTATTTCGCGCAACTCACCAACGGGCTGTCATACCACGTGACGACGGAATTCCAGATTCGCGCCGGCGTCCGGAACCCGGTCGTCACGCTGGTTCATCCCGTCGCCGATGCCAATCGCGGCAAGGCCGGGCAACCGTGGATGATCGGCATCGCGCTTTATGATATTTGGCTTGAATAACGGTTTCATTTAAACTATCCGTCAGGAGATCAGCGTGGCGCGTCCAGTGAGAAGACCAGTGCAGACAGGCGAGATGCCTTACGGCCGCGGCGATACCGTCGTCGGCATCTTTCAGGCGTCGGCGCGGCGCGGGGCGTATCTCGTGCCGGAGACCGCGGGCTGGTCCGATATTCGGATCCCGCCGACGGGGATGGGCGCGGCGCTGCACGGCGATCGCGTCGAGGTCGAGGTGTTCAAGGCCAAGCCCGGCCGCCAGCCGAGCGGGCATGTCGTCAAGATTCTGCACCACGCCAACAAGCAGATATTAGGGAAGCTCGTGCGCGCGGGGAAATATTGCACGGTGTTCCCGAAAAACAAGCGCATTCACCGCATCATCCAGATCCCGCGCCGGTTCGATCTGGAGGAGGTGCCGGAAGAGGCGTGGGTCATCGTCGAGGTGAAACACTGGACGGAGCGGCCGGAGGAGCCGCTCACGGGCAAGCTCGTCGAGGTGCTGGGGACCGAGGAAGAAAAGGGCCTGCCGATTTTGTTATTGGTGCGCGAGGGCGGCGTGGCGATCGAGTTTTCGAAGGAGGCCGAGGCCGAGGCGCACGCGCTCGACAAGGCAGCCGCGCCGCACATGGAAAAGGGCCGCCGCGACCTGCGCCACGAGCGCGTCTGCACGATCGACCCGGCCACGGCGAAGGATTTCGACGACGCGATCTCGCTGCACGGCGTCGATGAGCACGGTTGGAAGATCGGCGTGCACATTGCCGACGTGTCGCATTTCGTCAAGCCCGGCATGGCGATCGACGACGAGGCGTATGAGCGCGCGACATCGATCTATCCGGTCGATCGCGTGATCCCGATGCTTCCCGAGGCGCTGTCGAACCGGCTGTGCAGCCTGCGCCAGAACGAGGACAAGCTCACGATGACCGCGTTCTTTACGGTCGATCGGCACGGCGCGGTGCGTGACGTCGATCTGTGCAATTCGGCGATTCGGTCGCGGCGGCGGTTTGCCTACGAAGAAGTGCAGGGGCTGTTCGATGCGGTCGATCGGGAAGCGGGGATCAAGGTGGAAGCCGAAAGGCCGCGGCCGGTGGTTGAGCCGGATCTCGAGCACGACCTGTTGCACATTCGCGAGGCGGCGCGGGCGTTGCGGCGTGCGAGATTCAACCGAGGCGCGCTCAATCTGGAATTGCCCGAGACCGAGATCCTGTTCGACGCGGACGGGCGCGTCTGCGACCTGCGCCGGCGCGAGCATTTCGAGGCGCACGAACTGGTCGAAGAGCTGATGATCGCGGCCAACGAGGCGGTCGCGCGCGAGCTCGAGCGGCGCGGCTACCCGACGCTGTATCGCGTGCACGACGAGCCCGACGAATCGAAGCTGCGGATGGTCGGGCCGGTGCTGGGGCGATTGGGTATCCCGCTGCCGGCGAGGGGAGGGATCTCACGCGAGGAATTGCAGCGCGCACTCGAGGCCGCGCACAAACACCCGGCCGGCACGATCATCCAGCGGTGGCTGTTGCGCACGATGATGCGCGCGAAGTATCAGCCGGAAAACGTGGGGCACTTCGGCCTTGCGTCGAAAAGCTACCTGCATTTCACGTCGCCGATCCGGCGCTACCCGGACCTCGTCGTGCATCGCGTCGTCAAGGCGATGCTCGCGAAAGAATCGATGGATTCCGAGACGATGATCGAGCTTGCGGCGAAGCTGCCGCTGTGGGGACGCCACACGAGCCAGCGCGAGGAACGGTCGCAGCGGATCGAATGGGACGCCGAGGAACTGCTCGGCCTCGAATTCATGCGGCGCTACATCGGCGATATTTTCGACGGATTCATCAGCGGGACGATGGGCGCGGGATTTTTCGTGGAGCTCAGCGAATGGCCGGTTGAAGGTTTCGTCCCGATCCGCCAGGTGGACGATGATTATTACGAGTTCGACGATCAACTTCAGTTGTGGCGCGGCCGGCGGACCGGGCGCGTGTATTCGATCGGCGATCCGGTGACGGTATTGATTGAAAGGATCGACGTTCTCGCCGGCCAGATGGACCTGGTGTTGCTGAAGCGAAAAACAACCAAACGCACGAGCGGCAAGACAGGGCGCGGAAAGAAAGAACGGCCCCGCAGATCGCATTAGATTGCAGATGATCAAAAAGGGGCGCACGCAGAGGGAAGAGTTGCATGAACCCCGCGTTTCTTAACGCGGGGTCCAGCATCCGTACACGGCCGGAAATCGAACCGCTTCGCGGTTCAAGAATAACACCGGCTTTATTTTGTGCCGCGCTGGCGGGCCTTGATGAGCTCGGGCGGAGTCCAACCGGAATCCTTGAGCTTTTTGAGCGCATGTTCGTATTTCTTGTGCTCGTCGCTCGTGAGGCGCTTCTTGGGGCGGCCGTTCGAGTCGATGAGCCCCGCGTTGATCTTGGCCTGGCGCCGGAAATAAAATTCTTCCTTCTGCTTCATGACCTCGGGATCGACGCTGGAGCGGCGGGAACGCGAATCGACGGGCTTGCGGTGCTCGGGAGGAAACAGCTTGTGATGCGCGGTGGCGATGGCCTCGACGCCGTCATCGACGGCCCGTTCCATGTCCTCGCGCTCGTCGATCGAATCGGGAACCTTGAGATTCATCAGCTTCTCGCGCAATTCGACGACAATCTGGCGCTGGCGATAGAGTTCGCTGAATTCGGCCTTGATCGCCTCGCGCTCTTCGAGTTGGCGGCGCAGGCGGTCGATTTCGTCTTCCAGCGATTCCAGATTAAGCTTCTGCTTTACCATTCGATTCATTTCCTCCGTAGTGGGAATCAGGCATGTTTTGATTGAGTCAAAGACTGCAATCTTGCGCCCCGGCCCGGGTGCGGGCAAAACGCAAAGAAATCACCATTAGAATTGAGCCTGTCAGTAAAGTTACATTTCTGTAACCTGCTCCGCGATCCAATTAATTTCTAAACCCTGACACTAAGCTTGTAAAGCAGTTTTATTATCAATACGCATTAAAAATAAGCGCCTCATGATTATGAGGTATGATTCCGTTTTGTCATCAATGACCTGAAGATTACAAATCCGGTTATAAAAGCATTCGCAAAACCGGTTTGCCGTTTCAGCGCCAAAAGCGCCGGCCGCCCATTCGGCAGCCGGCGCTTTTGCGCGTCTTGGGTCGCGCCGGAATCAGGCGCGGGCCGGCTTGGCGGACTTCGTTTCAGCGGCCTGTTTCTTGGACGCCTCGATGAACCCGACGAACAGCGGGTGCGCCTTGAGCGGCCGCGACTTGAATTCGGGGTGGAACTGGCAGCCGACATACCACGGGTGGCCGGGGATCTCGATCATCTCGACGAGCTTGGCGTCGAGCGTCGTGCCGGCGAGCATCAGGCCGTGTTCCTTGAACAGGTCGCGGTACTTGTTGTTGACCTCGTAGCGGTGCCGGTGGCGCTCGCTGATCTGCGTCTGGCGGTAATACGGCGCGGTGCAGCTCTTTTCGTCGAGCCGGCAGGTGTAGGCGCCGAGGCGCATCGTGCCGCCCATCGAGCTGATCGTTTTCTGGGTGGCCAGAAGGTCCACGACCGGGTGCGGGGTGTCCTGGTCGAACTCGCGGCTGTTGGCGCGCTCGAGGCCGCAGACGTTGCGCGCGAATTCGATCAGGGCCACCTGCATGCCGAGGCAGATCCCGAAGTAGGGGATGTTCTTTTCGCGGGCATACTGCGCGGCAAGGACCTTGCCCTCGATGCCGCGCGTGCCGAAGCCGCCCGGGATCAGGATGCCGTCGAGGCCCTGGAGCGATTCCTCGACGTTTTCCGGCGTGAGGTCCTCGGAGTCGATGCGCGCGATCTGGAGCTGGACGTTGTTGGCGATGGCGCCGTGGCGCAGCGCCTCGTAGATGCTCTTGTAGGCGTCCTGCAGGTCGATGTATTTGCCGACGACGCCGATCCGGATCTTGTCCTTGATCGCATCGACGCGGTCCATCAGACCCTTCCACTCGTCGATGCGCGCTTCCGAGCGCGCCAGACCGAGGCGCTTGACGATCGCCTGGTCAATGCCCTGCTCGGCATACATGAGCGGGATGCGGTAGATGTCGTCGGCGTCGGCCGCCTCGAACACCATCTCGTTGGCGACGTTGCAGAACATGGCGATCTTGTGGCGGTTGGCTTCGCCGATGGGGCGCTCGGTGCGGCACAGGAGGATATCGGGCTGGATGCCGATTTCGCGCAGGGCGCGCACGCTGTGCTGGCTGGGCTTGGTCTTCAGCTCTCCGGCAGCTTTTATGTAGGGAATCAGGGTAACGTGAATATACATGATTCGATCTTTACCCAGTTCATATTTGAGTTGGCGAATAGCTTCCAGAAAGGGAAGGGATTCAATATCTCCTACCGTACCGCCTATTTCCGTAATTACTATATCAGGTTTAGCATCTCTGTTAATC
>JAJFUE010000204.1 GCA_021372575.1 bacterium
CGGCGGTTCATGCAGATCCTGGGCTCGGCGGCGGCGATCGACCAGACGATCGCCGACATGCATGAGTGCGGCGCGCTCGAGTTGCTGATTCCTGAATTCGAGCAGGTCCGCGCGATGGTCCGCATCGACCACTATCATCACTATACAGTGGATGAGCACCTGATCAAGGCGCTCGGCGTGGCGCGGCGGCTGCGGTCCGGCGAGATCGGACGCGCGACGCCGATCGGGCGCATCGCCGGCCAGGTTGAGCGCTGGGACCTGCTGTGCCTCGCGCTGCTCCTCCATGACCTGGGGAAGGGTTTCGACCGCGGCCACGCGATTCGCGGCGGGCAGATCGCCCAGCGCATCGCCGGGCGGCTCGGGCTTTCGGCGGACGATATCGACACCGTGCGGTTCCTCGTGATCTCGCATTTGAAGCTCAGCCACGCGGCGTATCGGCGCGACCCGTCGGATTCGAACGTGGCGCGGCACCTTGCCGAGGAGATCGGCACGGTCGAGCGGCTCAAGCTGCTGTTCATCCACACGGCGTGCGACCTGATGGCCGTCAGCCCGGACATGTACAACGACTGGAAGGAGCAACTGCTGCTGGAGTGCTACATGGGCGCGGCGGCGGTGCTCGGGGAACGACTTGAGTTTCTAGAGCGGCCGAAACCCAATCGCGAGCTCATCCGGCAACGCGTGATGGAAGTGATTCCCGAGCAAATCCGCGCGATTGAACAAGGGCCGGAAAGCGGTGTTCCAGAGAATCCGGCCGAGCTCGAATCCGAAGTCGATGAGTTCCTGAAGGTCGCGACGAACCGGTATTTACAGGCCGCGCTGCCAATCACGGTCGCGCGGCACTTTTTGATCCGGCGCGAACTCAACCCGGAGAACGTGATCGCGTGGCACCTCGTTCCCGACGGCGGGCGGGGCTTGAGCGAGCTGACCGTGTGCGCCTACGATATGCCCGGATTGTTCCACAACATTTGCGGCGCGCTGGCGGCGAAGGGGCTCAACATCTGGTCGGCGCAGATTTTTTCGACGACGACCGGCGAGGCGCTCAACCAGTTCCAGGTCACCGACATGGAGAACCGGCCGCTGCCGGCGGGGTTCCGGCTGGAGCGGCTGCGCAAGGATTTGAACCAGGTCTTATTGGGCGAAAAGACGATTCAGGAATTGATCGAGAAACACAAGGGCCGGCCGCGAAAGATGACGCGCGCCAACCGGCCGCTGCCGTCGATCGTGCTGTTCGACAACGACAGCTCGAAGAGCACGACGATCATCGAGGTGCGCACGGCGGACCGGATCGGCTTGCTGTATTTGATCACGGGAGCGTTGCTTGCGTGCCGGCTGGACGTGCAGCGGGCGATCATCGCGACGGAAGCGTACGGCGTGGTGGACGTGTTTTACGTGACGGATTTGGAATACAACAAAATATATAATGAGAAAACGCAACGGCAGATCGAGGAAGCGATATTGGCGGCGATCCAATCGCCGGGGATTCAGTAAAGCAAAGAAATTCGTTCACGCAAAAACGCAAAACGGCAAAAGGCGCGAAATATTATGCATTAACAGGAGGAAACGGAGGAAACGGAGGAAACGGAGGAAACGGAGAATGGATCTCTGTTTCCTCCGTTTCCTCTTGTGAAAATGGTTTTGGAATTCTGGTTCGGAGTTCAAGCTTCAGCTTGCCCGGATACATGATCGAACCGATGCCGCGGTTCGGAGTTTGGGCGTGCGTGACCGTGGGTTGGTCCGGCTCGCAAGCTCACCGAACCAACCCACGGCTTTGAGATCGAACCGCTGCCGCGGTTCAAATTGCGGATAATCCGGGCAAACTAAAGTTTGAACTCCGAACAGGAATTCCAACATCAGCGTTGGGGAACGTGGATGAAGATGTCGCCGACGCTGTGGGTGCCGTTAGTGGGGTCGTAGGTGATGGCGGCGCGCTGGTCTGCGCGGTCAGGGCCGAGGCTGTAAAGCGTTGTGGTCGTGGGTTCGTCGATGCGGCGCAGCGGAAGTGTGGTGAACGGATCGGGCTGCTTTGCGGCGGATGCGGTTGGATTGAGAATCAGATCCAGCGCGGCGAGGTCGATCTGGCGCATGGCCTCGGTCGTTGTCACACGGGCATTGGCCTCATCGTAGTTTGCCACAGGCGCGTTCATTCCAACCAACGGAAGCGTGCTCGATTCGGCAAACTGATCCAAGCGCGAACGGTTTTCGGAGATGCGTCCGGAGCCCAGATCGTCGAACGCCATCTCGTAGAACTTGTCGTAGTCGCGAATGATTGCGTCGGCCGACGATTTGACGCGCAAGGCGTTCGTTGCCGCGCTGAAATATTGCGTGACGGGCTTGACGTTCAGCGAGCTGAGTTCGTCGAAGACAAGAAACACATCGATCTTTTTGCCCCGATAATAGTTGCCACTGTTTCCATTGGGTTGGGAGCGCATGATTTCTTCAAACGAGCCGTTCAGATATTGGATGAGTCCCTGGCGCCCGGCGCGGTATTCGAGCTCGACGCACGGGCGGATGTCGAGCGGCTTCGCGGCCGAGAGCTTGTCGCGGAGCCGCGTCGCGATCTCGTTTGGCATCGGCGCGTGCTCGAGCCACAGGCGCAGCTCGCGGTATCCGATCGACTTCATCGCGACCGCGACGAGCACGTTGATCAAACGCGGCTCGCTCACCGATTGCGCGAGCGTGTCGATCGCAACGAGGCAGTCGGCCGCGCCGGTGTAATCGTGCGCGTCACGGCGGCGTCTGCATTCAGCGGCAAGGACCCGGGAACTCTGCTGCGCCGTGAGGAAATTAATATACGGCAGCTTCGGCAGTTGGTCGTCAGGAATTCGGGCCGCCTGCTCGTTGCTGATCGACGGGAACCCGCCCGATCCGGCCAGCTTCAGTATGTTTGCAATCGTCTCCTGGTTCTGCTTCAGCCAATCGATTTCCTCGGGCGTGAGCGTGTCCCGCCTGGAGAAATACTGAAACAGCGTATCCGGGAAAAGCGTTCGCGACGTGAAGACGTCATTGATTTTGGGGATCAACACGGCGGCAGTTTTGTTGGGGCCGTTGGCCACAAATTTTTCGTAGTTGACGTTCGGCGCAGGGAACGGCTGCGGGTTTTTAGCGATCGTCTGCTCGCGATAAGCCATCATCGCCTTCGGCGGCGCGATCCGCTCCGGGCTGACTTTGCTTGTCGCGAAGATAAAAGTGACGATGACGAACGGCAGCGCGAGGCAGAGGCACGCGACGGCAGCCGTCATGAGAAGCCAGCGTTTCCAGTGGCGGGCGGGTTTTTCGTCGGGAAGGGTCATGGGGCTTCTGGGTCTTCTGGGTCCTATGCGTCCTATGGGTCCTATGGGAACCTATTCTTAAGACGAATGCCAAGCGCAAAAGTTGGAAAGAATTTTTCATCTTTCATCTTTCATCTTTCATCTTTCATCTTTTATATCTAAGTGATGAAGATTCGGCTCGACCAGGCCCTTGTTGAGATTGGATTGGCACCTTCGCGAGAGCGGGCGCAGGCTCTGATTCGGGCTGGGGTGGTGGTGGTCGGCGACCATCGGATCGATAAGCCGGGGCACAAGGTCGATCCGGCGGCCGAAATCAGGCTCAAGGGCGAGGTTTGCCCGTACGTGAGCCGCGGCGGGCTCAAACTGCAATCGGCGCTCGATGCGTTCGGGATCAAGGAGCTTGGCGGCGCGGTCGCATTGGACATCGGAGCATCGACGGGCGGCTTCAGCGATTGCCTGCTTCAGCGCGGGGCGTCGCGCGTGTGGGCGGTCGATACGGGCAGGGGGCAGCTTCATGAAAAGTTGCGGCAGGACGGGCGTGTCACGCTCCATGAGCAGGCCAACGCGCGGCAGTTGACGACGGAATGGACCGGGGGCAAGCCGGTCGATGTGGTCGTCATCGACGTTTCGTTTATCTCGCTGCGGCTGATTTTCCCGCCGCTGGTCTCAGTGGTTGCACCGGGGGGATGGGTGCTGGCGCTTGTGAAGCCGCAGTTCGAGGCCGGGCGGGACCAGGTCGGCAAGGGGGGTGTCGTGCGCGATCCGGCCATTCATCGCAGAGTTCTCACCGAGTTTGCTGATTTCGTTCAATCCGAAGGCTGGCGAATTTTGGGGATCAGCCGGGCCGAGCCGCCGGGGCCGGCGGGAAATCGCGAGTTCTTTTTCTGGCTCGATCGCGGCTCTGGGCGTGCGGCGCTGGCGCGGGAGGCAATCCAGTTGGCGATTGATGCCGCCTTGTCGTATCATGTTAAATTGTAAATGCCCTCGAGGCGGCTGTCGCGTGAGTTCAACCAATTTGTCCGCTCAATCCACATCCCCAACCGGCCAGGCCTTGGAACGGTTGATCATCTATGCCAATCCGGCCAAGGCCGGCGTCGGCGACGTCGTTCAGAAAATCCATGCATGGGCTTCGAGCCGCAACCTGACGATTTGCCTGACGGAGGATCTGGCGAGCCTGTCGAACGGCTGGCCGCGGCCCGCCGAGATTTATCCGTGCGCGAATCACACGACTTCGCCGCTGCGGCCCGGCGGCTCCGAACTGCTGGTTTGCCTCGGCGGCGATGGCACGCTGCTGCATGGCGCACGGCGGTTCTGGCCTCTCTACACGCCGGTGCTCGCTGTCAACATGGGGTCGCTGAGCTTCAACGCCAGCGTCGATGTCGAGCACATGGTGAGCGCGATCGAGGACTGGGAAGCTGGACGCGCCGGCATCAGCGAGCGCATGGTGCTGAGGGTATGTCGCCGGCGCGACGGCGAGGTGTTGAACGAGGCGATCGTGCTGAATGACGTGGTGCTCTCCAAGCACAGCGACGCGCGGCTGATTCACGTCGAGCTGCGCCAGGGGGGCGAACTCGTGAGCGGCTTCGCGGCCGACGGGCTGATCGTCGCGACGCCAACGGGCTCGACGGCATACAACCTGTCCGCCGGCGGGCCGATTGTGATGCCGACGCTGAGGGTGATGGTGGTGTCGGCGATTTGCCCGCACACGCTTGCGGCGCGGCCGGTGGTTTTGCCGCCGACGCCGTCGGTGCAGATGCAGTTCGTGCCGCACATGGGGCGGCGCCAGGCGAAGCTGTGGCTCGACGGCCAGGAAGAGTGGCCGGTCGAGCCGGGGGACAAAATCGAGGTCGAGGCCGACCCGCTGAGCCTGCGGCTGATCACGCTCGAATCGTTCAGGTATTTCAGCCGACTTCGGCAAAAGCTGAGCTGGAGCGGCAAGATCATCGAGAGCCGCGACGAGGACCAGTTGTGATGCGTCATCAACACATGGATGGATGTCCGTTTCAGCGCTGTTTCGGTTACGCGCTGATGCTGATGCTGGCCGTTGCGGCGGTCGGCTGCACGTGGCTTACGGCGCTGCGCGCCGAGGCCGCGGCGCCGGGGGGCGATCAGGAGCGGCTCGACGCGCTGTATCTGGAAGCGCGGCTCCTGATGTCGGTGCATCAATATCAAGAGGCCGCCGAGCGGCTCGACCAGGCGCTGGACCTGCCCAATTGCACGCCGGAAGTCTATGTTTCGCGCGCCGAGGTTTACGTGGAGTCGGCCGACGGCGTTGAGCCCGCGCGCAAGCTGCTCGACGAAGGCCTCAAGCGTTTCCAGGACGACCCGAGCCTGTTGATCGAGAAGGCGCAGGTCGAGGAACAGGCCGGCCGCATCGACGAGGCGATTGCGTTGCTCGAGCGCGTGCTGGCGAAGCAGCCCAACCGCCGCAGCGTCCTGGAGCGGCTCGCCCAGCTGCATCTCAAGAAGTTCCGCACGATTCGCACGGCCGACCAGCTCAAGGGCGAAATCAACGGGCTGATCAGCGTGTATCAGCGGATGCTCGCCGGGTCGAAGGGGATCGAGCGCATA
The DNA here is from genome assembly GCA_021372575.1 of bacterium. Classification (GTDB taxonomy): domain Bacteria; phylum Sumerlaeota; class Sumerlaeia; order MVZB01; family MVZB01; genus JAJFUE01. Next base: position 5,841 of record JAJFUE010000204.1, read on the forward strand.
CCGCCGCTGCTTGTGCTGAGCTCGCTCTACCTGCGCGTCAACAAGGGGGACGAGGCGCTCAAGATGGCCAAGGAGGCGGCCGCGATCCGGCCCAACGACACGCGGCCGCAGCTGGCGCTGGCCAACGTCAACCAGTATCTCAACCGGCCGGCCGACGCGCTGGCGGCGTATCGGCGCGCGCTGGAGATCAACCCGAGCCTGGACGACGCGCTCAAGGGCGTGAGCGACCTGCTGCAAAACAACCCGGACAAGATCGTCGATTTTTACCGGGGGCTTGCGAAGGACCGGCCCAACGCGGCGTCGGTTCAATTCCAGTTCGCGCAGCTTTTGATCCAGGCGCGCCGGTGGCAGGAGGCCGAATCGGTGCTGCGGCGCATCCTGGGCGGCCACCCCGAGCACGAGCAGGCGCACCTGGCGCTGATGACGGTGCTGCGCTCGCAGAAGCGCGTGTCGGACGCGCTCGAGGTCGGCATGGCGGCGCTCAAGACGGACCCGACAAACACCGATTTCCTGAGCGCGGAAGGCGAGGCGCTCCGCGAGCTCAAGACGCCGCAACAGAGGTCGGAGTGGTATCGGCGGCTGGCGAACGGTTTCGAGAACCAGAAGGAAGTGCAACTGCTGATCGGACGCGAGCTGGTGCGCGAGGAGCTCTGGCCCGACGCCGAGAAACAGCTCGACTCGATCCTCAAGAAGTGGCCGGGCGACGTCGCGAGCCGGCTGGCGCGGGTGCGCGTGTGGCTTGCGCTGAAGAAGGTCGATAAGGCCGCCGACGAGGCGCGCGCGCTCGCGGCCGAAAAAAGCGAGCTTGCGACCGTCGTCGCGCTGGCCGTGGCGGAGAACATGAACAGCAACGGCCGCGCGGCCGACGCGATCCGGTTCATCACCGAGATGCGCCGGCTGAGGCCGGACGACGAAGGGCTTGTCGTGTGGCAGGGCTGGGTGCTGTTCGGCCAGAAGCGCAACGACGAGGCGCTGGCGATGCTCGAGCAGTTCCGCGCGGCGCACCCGGCGAGCTTCGACGTGATCTCGATCCTCGTCGATGGCTATGCCGAGCAGGGGCGCTACGACAAGGCGCAGGCCGTGCTGGACGGGGTGCCCAAGTCGCTCATGGAGCAGAAGGGCGACGACATCCTGCTGCTGCGGGTCACGCTCGACCGGCGCCGCCACAAGCTGCCCGAGGCGCTCGCGGCGATGCAAAAGCTCATCACGCGCAACCCGAACAACGCGGGTTACTGGCTGCAGCTCGGCATCATCCAGCAGGACCTGGGGCAAATGAGCGAGGCCGAGCGGTCCTACATGCGCGCGATCGAGCTCGATCCGAAGGACCCCGAGAACTACAACACGCTCGGATATTTCTACGCCGAGACGAACCAGAAGCTCGACATCGCGCTCGACCTCGTGACGCGCGCGCTTTCGCTCAAGCCGGACGCCGGCCACATCGTCGATAGCCTGGGCTGGGTGTATTATCAGCGCGGCGATTACAAGAAGGCGGTCGAGGCGCTCGGCCGCGCGGTCAAATTGATGGGTGACCGCGAGGACCCGGTGGTCTATGACCACCTGGGCGACGCGTATGCGAAGACGGGCGACACCACGGCGGCGCTCGAGGCATGGCGTAAGGCGCTCGAGCTCAAGCCCGAAAAGCCGGAAGCGATCCGGAAGAAGATTGATTCAAGCGCGAAGTGATGGCGGCGGTTCAACCGGAGTTTCAGTCCGCGTCGATGCGGATGCGAATTTGTCATCGGGCTGATCCTCGCTGCAGCACCGTTTCAGGCGACTGCTGTCGCACCGTGCGGTGGGGGGTGAGGCATTCATGATCGAACCGGTAAACCGGTTCTGAATCACCGGCGCGTGTGTCCGTGGGTAGGTTCGTCGAACAAGTTCTCCGAACCAACCCACGGCTTGGAGATCGAACCGCTTCGCGGTTCCAAGTTCCTTGCGCGCCGACAAAATTCGTGCTGTTAAAATGGGAGCCTCATACAAAAGTCTCAACCAGGACCAACGCAGAGGGAAACCGTTGAAACGGTTTCCCGAAGGAAGGGTAGCGTGGACCCCGCGATGAATCGCGGGGTTACGAGGATGGGTGCTTAATCATCGAGCGCTTGGGGGCTGATGGGTGACGGCGTTCTCTCCTCTTTTTGCAAGAGGCTCACGGTTCTTGCGGGCGACGGAATTTTGCGAGTGCTGTCTAGTTTTTTGAATTCGCGAAACAATCGCGGCGCGAGAGCGGGCATTTGCGGCAGAGCGGCGTCGGCCGGCAGAAGTTGTTGCCGATCCACACCAGCAGCGCGTGGTATTCGTTGTAAAGCGGGACGTCGGGGTCGATGCCCGCGCTGAACAATGCGCGCGCCGATTCGTAGTCGTCGTCGGCGGCGAGGAGGCCGTGGCGCCGGCCGATGCGCAGCGTGTAGGCGTCGATCACGAACGAGAGGCGGCCCAGCGCGTAGAGCAGGATCGAATCGGCGGTTTCAGGGCCGACGCCATATACCGCGATGAGCGATTGGCGCAACGTTTCGGTCGGCCAGGTTTCGAGCTCCTTGAGGCGCAGCTTGCCGCCGGGTGCGAAAAACTCCGCGACGGCTTTCAGGCGCTTTGATTTCAAATTGTAGTAGCCGGAGGATTTGATGAGCGGCGCGATCTTTTCGGCGTCGAGCGTTGCGAGTTTTTCGAGGTCGAGAAGGTTTTCCGCGCGCAACACGGATAATGCCTGCACGACGTTTTTCCACGCGGTGTTCTGGGTCAGCACGGCGCCGATGACGATTTCGTCCAGGCCCTGGCGAACGCCGGTGTGCTCGGCCGGCCACCACGCGCGCGGCCCGGAGGCGGCAAGCATCACGTCGAACAGGCGACGGACAAGATCGCGGGTGGTGGAGTTCTCGGTTGGCAATGCAGTAAACCGTGAGCCTCTTGCAAAAGTTTCAAACAGGACGAACGCGGAGGGAAACCGTTGAAACGGTTTCCCGAAGGAATCTGTGCCTCGACCCCGCGATGAATCGCGGGGTTACAAGGATTAGGTGCTTTACCATCGAGTGCTTGGGGGGGAGAAACGCACGTGCGTTCTCTCCTCTTTTTGCATGCGGCTCCCGTTAAAACAGTTTGAGTCGCTATGGTGCTTAAAACCCCTCGTTGAAACGAGGGGTTAATCTGATTTGGTTCATGGTTGATGGCTCGAAATTCCGCATTCCGCATTTAAAAGAACGTCGGCTGGCGGAGGATCGTCAGCTTGCGGCCGGCGCCGACGGAGACGATCGGGATATCGACGCCGAGCAGCTGCTCGATGCGGTGGACGTATTTGCGCGCTTCCTTCGGCATGTCCTCGAAGGCCTTGCACTCGGCCGTGCAGGCGTTCCAGCCGGGGAGTTCCTCATAGACCGGCCTGCACTGCTCGAGGAGGCTCAGGTCGAGCGGGATGTAATCGTGGCGCTTGCCGTCGGGGTCCACGTAATGCGTGCAGACGCTGAGTGTTTCCATCGTGTCGAGCACGTCGAGCTTGGTGAGCGCCAGCTTGGTCGTGCCGGTGACTTGGATGGCGCGGCGCACGGCCGGGGCGTCGAACCAGCCGCAGCGGCGCGGACGGCCGGTGGTGGCGCCGAACTCGCCGCCGGTCTGGCGGATGCGCTCGCCGAGGCCGCCATTGAGCTCGGTCGGGAACGGGCCTTCGCCGACGCGGGTCGTGTAGGCCTTGACGACGCCCAGGACCTCGGTGATGCGCTGGGGCGCGACGCCGAGGCCGGTGCAGACGCCGCCGGTCGAGGGGTTCGAGCTGGTCACGTAGGGATAGGTTCCGAAATCGATGTCGAGCATGATGCCCTGGGCGCCCTCGGCGAGGACGCGCTTGCCGTCGTCGAGCGCGCGGTTGATGAGCATCACGGTGTCCTCAAGCAGCGGCGCGATGAGCGGCTCGACCGACCACAGCTCCTCGATCACCTCGTCGGGCCCGGGCATCGACTCGTTGAACACGTGCTTGAACAGCGGCTTGTAATAGGCGTCGAGCGCCTGGATTTTTTTGGCGAGGCGGTCCTTGCCGCGCCAGTCGCCGAGGCGCACGCCCTGGCGCGCGACCTTGTCGGCGTAGGCGCCGCCGATGCCGCGGCCGGTGGTGCCGATCTTGCCCTTGCCGCGCATGGTTTCCTGAGCGACGTCGAGCAGCTTGTGGTAGGGGACGATCGCGTGAGCAGCCTCGGCGAGGCGCAGGCGCGGCCGCACGACGATGCCGGCGGCCTCGAGCATTTCGACTTCCTTGAGCAGGACGATCGGATCGACGACGACGCCGTTGCCGATCACGCACATCGTGTCGGGGTTGAGGATGCCCGACGGCACAAGGTGGAGGACGGTTTTCTGGTTGCCGACGATGATCGTGTGGCCGGCGTTGTTGCCGCCCTGGTAGCGCGCGACGAGGTCGGCCTCGCCGGCGATGATATCGGTGATTTTGCCCTTGCCTTCATCACCCCACTGGCATCCCAACACGACTAAAAGCGGCATGGTCCTGTCCTTCACGCGAACTCACGAGCCCGATGGCTCGAATCGAACCCAATACGATAGACAGCGGAGGCGGGAAAATCAATCAATATCGGGCCGGCGGGGTTCACTTGTTGGGATCGTAAATTTTGATCGAGGCTTCCTTGCGGAGCTGCTCGATGAGTTTTGTTCGTTCGCGCGCGAAGGCGTCGGCGAAATAGACGTCGCGCATGTCGCGGCGGTCGGTGAGCTGAAGCAGGTGCCAGCCGTCGCCGCCCCACACCGGATCAGAGATGTCGTTCATTTGCAGTTCGAGCGCGGCGTCGCGCAGCGCGGGGTTCAGCGAAGACGGATCGAGCCAGCCCAGGTCGCCGCCGGCGCGGCGGGTTGCCGCGTCCTGGCTGTTGGCGCGGGCCAGTTCGCCGAACCTGGCCGGGTCGGACGCGGCCTTGCGCGCCAACGCAAGGGCGGTCTTGTAGGCTTTCCCGGCCTCCGCGCCGTCTTCCTGCCGGTCGCGCACGGCAATCAGGATGTGCGCCAGGCGCACGGTCTCGGCGGGCTTTTTCTGTTCGCGCAGCTTCTTTTCGAAATCGGCGATGCTGGCGGCGTCGGTCTTGACGCGCCGCGCCACGACCTGCGTCGAGAGCAGCCGCCGCCGTTCGCGCCGGCTCAGCATGTCGCGGAATTCGTTGAACGAGAGGCTGTGGTCCTTGAGGTATTTCTCGAGGGCGTCGTGGGAGCCGAGCTGCTTTTCGAGTTCCTGGATCATGCGATCGACGTCGCGCGCAATGGTGATGTCGTCGATCTTGATTTCTTCCTTTTGCGCGCGCTGCACGAGCAGGGCCTCATCGACCAGCAGGGTGAGCGTGCGCCGGAACCCCGCGCCGGCGATGCCGGCGGAGGTGATGTCGCCGATGGGCACGTCCTCGTCGAGGGCGGCCTCGCGCAGCTGACTGAGCATGATGACCTCGCCGTTGACGCGCGCGACGATCGCATCGGCCGGCGCGGCGAAAGCTGAACCCGCGAGGAGGAGGAAAAGGACTGAATAAAGCAGTCGTCTCATTTGAGGAAATCCGAAATCCGAAGAAAACCTTTCGAATCAGTTCGGTTTAGATAATTCGAATTTCGGATTTGTTTCGAATTTCGGAATTCGGATTTCGAATTTTTCTTCCTTTACTGGATGGGCACGGCTTCCTTCGGCTGCAGCGGCTCGAGCACGTAGGTGCGGGTGCGCGTGTCGGGAATGGGAATGGGGATGAGTTCCATGATCAGGTCGGTCGGCATCAGGAACCACGGCGGGGTGCGGAAATAATCGTCGTCGATGTTGATGCGCTTGTAGCCGGGCTTCTCGATCGAGTAGTCGTAATGCCAGTACCAGATGAACGGGATCGTGACGGGGGTGGCGCCGTAGGGCTTGCCGCGCCAGATCACTTCGGCGCCCTCGGGTTCGGAATGGATCACGACGCGCGACCGGATGCAACCGGCGCCGAGGATCGCGACTGCGGACAGCAGCAGTGCCAGCATGAGCAGCTTCTTCATCGTGGTTGACCCTCCCGGGCGAACGCCGGCAGTTCGAGTGGCTCGCCGCGGGCGGCCTGATCGGCGTACTCGGCCAGAACTCTGAGTTGCCATGCCGAGGCTTTCGCGACGGCCTGCACGAGCGGATAAATGTCTCGCTCCTGGCGGCAGGCCCGCGTGACGGATGAATTGGGGACGATGTCGCCGGTGGCCGTCGAAAGGAGCCGGGCGTTCAGGACGTAGTTGCCGCCGCCGGCGCGCGTGAGCGAGCCGATGACGACGTAGTCGGCGTTGGCGCGCAGGCCGACATCGACGGGGCTCATCTGGCGCGCGATGGCCTTCTGCATCAGCGACTGCATGCCCTGGCGCGTCACCATTGCGACGCGCGGCTGATTGACGAGGTTTTGTTCCATGAGCTCGGCGAGCGAGGGCCCGTCGGGGACGCCCGGCTCGGAGAGGGTGCTTTCGAAATCAAGGACGAGGACGCGCGGATCGCGGATGGTCTGGCGGGCGCAACCGGCCAGCGCCATCGACAGGATCAGCATGAGCAACAACGGGGAGAAAAACCGACTGGAGCGCTGCATTGCGATTACCTCGCGGGAGTGGGGGAAGCGGAACCTTCGGGTTCGATCGTCACGTATTGCCGCTGGATTTCGATCAACCTGGCGACGCCGCCGGCCGCCAGCGCCTGCATCTGCGCAAGCTGCTGGGCGTCGAACGGCTGGGCCTCGGCCGTGCCCTGAATTTCAACAAATTTGCCGGCGCCGGTCAACACCACGTTCATATCGACCTCGGCCTGCACGTCCTCGAGGTAGCACAGGTCGAGGGCGGGTTGGCCCTCGACGATGCCGACGCTGACGGCGGCGACGTAATCCTTGATCGGCTGGATGGAAAGCTTGTTCGTGGCGCGCATTTTCTGGACGGCCAGCGCCAGCGCGACGAACGCGCCGGTGATCGAGGCGCAGCGCGTGCCGCCGTCGGCCTGGATCACGTCACAGTCGAGGATGATGGTGCGCTCGCCGAAGCGCGCCAGGTCGAAGATGGCGCGCATGGAGCGGCCGATGAGGCGCTGGATTTCGTGGCTGCGGCCGCCGATCTTGCCGCGCACGCCGTCGCGCATGATGCGCTGGGCGGAGCTGCGCGGCAGCATTGCGTATTCGGCGGTGATCCAGCCCTTGCCAGTGCCATAGACGTGCGGCGGGACGCGGTTTTCGAGCGTCGCCGTGCAGATCACGCGCGTGTTGCCGACCTCGATCAGGCACGAGCCCTCGGCGTTGGGCAGGTAATTGGGTGTGATCGTCACCGGTCGCAACTGATCAGGGGCGCGTCCATCGACTCGAATCACGGTTGTCTCCTTCGTCTCTGCGGCCATTCGGCTCACCCCGCCAGCAAAGCACATCGCGCCGGCACTTGCAAGCTTGCGGGATTTACGATTTACGATTGACGATTGACGATTTTTTTCGTGCTCGTGCTCGTGCTCGTAATCGTAATCGTAATCGAGAACCCCATTCGCCCGCTGGTCCCCCGCTCACGCTCGGGCTACTGCAATCACGATTCACCTGTTGACCTTCTTGGCCGATGATGGTTCAGTTTGTCGGAAAGGTTTTCGCACGCATGGCCTCACCACGCACGGTTCTCATCCTGACTCCCAGCTCGCGGCTGCTTGGCGCGCGGCGCAGCCTGTTGGCATTGGCCGAATCGCTCGACCCTGAGCGCTGGCGCGCGATCGTCTGCGGCCAGGACTACGGCCAACTCGGCGAGGCGCTGGCCGAGCGCAACATCCCGATGGAAGTCGTCAAGCTCGGCTGGTGGCGCAAGGGAAAGTATTTTTTGTGGCGGCCGTTCGCGATCAGCCGGCTGGCGTCGCTGGCGCGGCGGCTCAAGGTCGATCTTCTGCATTGCAACGAAATTTATCCGAACCCGTATGCCGTGCGCGCGGCGCGGCAGGTGATGGCGCCCGGCGGCTCGCCGCGGGCGGGGCGGCCGATCCCGGTCGTCACGCACATCCGGCTCGACATCAAGCCGAACATGGTGCCGAAGTATGATTTGCTGCGCGCCGAGAAAATCGTCGTGCCGTCGGCCGCGCTGGCGCGCGACCTGGATGAGTTCGACCACGAAGGCAAACTGATCGAGGTCGTTTACAACGGCGTGAACCTCGACGAATTTCGGCGCACGCGGAGCCGCGAAGTGGCGCGGCTGCAGGTCGGGCTGCCTGCGGATGGCATTCTATTGGGAGCGATCGGTCAGATCGGACCGCGCAAGGGGGGCGACATCATCCTCGAGGCGTTCGAGCGGCTGGCTCTGAAATGGCCCTCGATGCGCCTGCTCTTCCTCGGCGACCCGCATCGCGGCCAGGAGAATTTCGCCAACAGCCTGCGTGCGTGGGCGACGAAGCCGCCGCTGGCCGGCCGCGTCCATTTTGTCGGATTCACGCCGCAGGTGCTGCCGTATTACGAGGCGTGCGACATCAACCTGCTCATCTCGCGGCAGGAGGGTTTCGGGCGCACGATCATCGAGGCCGGCGCGCTTGGGATTCCTTCGATCGGCGCGAAAGTCGGCGGCATTCAGGAGATCATCGTCGATGGCGTGACCGGCCGGCTGGTTCCGCCCGAAAACGCGGATGCGCTGGCCGAGGCGATCGAAGGCATGCTGCGCGACGAGGCGTTGCGCCGGCAGATGAGCGAGGCCGCGTTCCGCCGCTCCGTACAGGAGTTCTCGATCGCCGCGCACACGCGGCGGATGATGGATTTGTACGACGAAGTATTGGAAGGCTAAGAATTAGATTTCAATGAGAAATGAGAAATGAGCAATGAGAAATTTAAAATGATAAGCAATTCGCCTTCAGAAGCATGACCCCGAATTCCGTTTCTCATTGCTCATTTCTCATTTCTCATTCAATTTGTATTAACTTATGCAATTCATCTTCCACACACCCCACGCATGGCGCGGCATTTGGCAGCGGCCGCATCATTTGGCCGTCGAGTTCGCGCGGCGCGGGCATGAGGTCGCGTGGTTCGAGTCGCGCTACCTGCGCTGGCTGATGAACCGCCCGCGCGAATTCCTGCGCGCGCGCACCGAAACGCCGGCGCCGGGATTGAGCGTGCGGCCGGTCGCGCTCGTCAACGGCGAGCGCCTGCCGTTCATCCGCGCGCACAACAAATACTGGCTCGCGCACGCGCTGAACAGCGTTCCCGCGGAACACCCGCGCGTGCTGTGGCTTTACAACCCGCACGAGGCGCACCTGGCGAACAGCGTCGCGCACGATATCCTGATCTACGACATCATGGACGAGTATCAGGGGTTCCCGTGGTCGCCGCGCACGATCGCGGAAGAAGAATCCGAGCTTCTCTCGCGCGCCGACTGGGTGTTCGCCGGCACGGGCGCGCTCTACGACGCCAAGCGCCCGCAGGCCGAGGGAAAAATCGAATGCATCCTGAGCGGCGTCGATGTCGAGCTGTTTGCAAAGTTCGTAGTTCCTCCTTCAGGCGGAGATCCGGAATTCGAACGGTTCCGCAAACACTTCAAACACGTCGCCGGTTACGCCGGCATGATCGATCTGCGGATCGATCAGGAGCTGATTCTGGCCGCGTCGAAGGCGTTGCCCGAGTGGGGTTTCGTCCTCATCGGGCCGGTTCGCGAGGCCGTTTCCGCGCTGCAAACCCTGCCGAACGTTCTGTTCACCGGCGCGAAGCCTTACGATGCGCTTCCGGCGTATTACCATCAGTTCGACGCGGCGTTGCTGCCGTTCATCGAGAACCCGCTCACGCGGCACATCAATCCGACGAAGATGCTCGAATACGCGGCGGCGGGGGTGCCGATCGTCGCGCGCGCGCTGCCGGACGTGATGCGCTTCTACAGCGATGGCGCGTGGCTCTACACGACCGCCGACGAATTCATTGCGGGCCTGCGCGAGATCGAAACCGGAAAGACTGCGGAGAAAATCGCGGCATCTAAAACATGGATCGCCGACCGCACGTGGTCCGCGATCGCCGACCAGATGCTCAACCGCCTGGCGAACCTCTCAACCCGTTGATCGGACGATCAGTATGTGTTTAGCGCGCGTAATTTTAAACCGTTTCAGCGGTTTTATTAAGACGCCAAGCACATTCGACGATCGGCGGATCAGAATAATTTTCTCCAGAAAATCCGAATCCGTTGCGACACGGGCATCGGATAAGTCACGGCAAATATGCCCTGTGCGTAGTCGATCGAATATTTCCCGCCGCGCGCATAGCGCTCCACGATGTCACGCAACCTCACGTTGGTCAGTTCCATCGGGAAATCGGCAGGGCCGATCGGGATTGCACGATTGAAAGGAAGACCGATTTCGCTTCGGTTGAGCCGCAGCGATTTCATAATGAAATCTTTCATTTCCATGTTGCTCGTAAACTTCACGTAGGGCACACGCAGATCGAGCGGATCGGCGACCGATGCGTTCTCGGGCGGCAAACCCGGAATGGAAGGCAATTGCAGAAATACGCGATGCCGCCGCGGCTGCCTCGTGATCGTGTAGGAAACGATCTCGCGAGTGTTGTCGTAGCGCCGCGGCATGAAGTATTGGTTATGGATACCCAGATATTGCGGCCGGATTTCGTTGCCGTCCTTGTCGAGAGCCGCGATCTGCACGCCAAGGGGCCGGTTCGGCGGCCACAAGAAGAAGAAATCCTCCTGCTTGTTCGCGACCGATGTTGACGGAGTAAAAGAGTAACGCCCGCGATTGTCGTACGAGGCATCGCACGCGTACGGGAAATGGTGAATCAGCCGCACGACGCACGAGCCGGTCGTCAGGCCTGCGCCGTCTTTGGCTGGAACGGAAATTTTCTCGGCCGGGCCCGTCGCGAACTCGAGCATGATCTCGACGGGCGCCGATTCGAGCGTGCACGCGAACGAGTCCACGTTCAAAAAACCCGGTTCGCTGACTGAAACCCACCCGACCGAAATAGGCTGGCGCGATTTGACGTCGAAAATTTTCATCGCGACGACGTTCATGTTTCGCTCGGTCACGGGCTTGTCCTGCTTGAACCGAAGCCGCAGGCGGGGGAAGGTTGGGAACTCGTTCCAGCCGCCGCCCCAGTTGCTCGAAATCGTTTTTTGGGCGTTCCGCGCCGGATCGTATTCGATGCGGGTCAGTCCCGCGCTGGTCTGCTGGATCGCGACCCAGATCGAGCTCAGGTTGAGATCCTCGCCGTCGAGCTTAATCGTTTCGCCCGGCTTCATCGTGTGCGTTTGAAAATCGTAAGCGTTGGGCGACGGGCTCCCGGGTTCGACAAAGCCCATCACCATTTGGTTTGTGGAAGTCGTCACGCGAAGGCTGCTCAGGACGCCGGGATTGATCTGCACCGGCGGCACGGGCGACCCGTGCGCGTCGTCCCATTCGGTGGTCGGGCGAAGCGAAGCATTCGAATTTCCCGCGCGCATTCTGGAGTTGTTATACGCGAGCGCGATTAAAACAAGCGAGACAAGTAAAATTGACGCAAACTCGGTCCAGCGTTTTTTGGCGTTATTCATGAGCACCAGCAACCATCGATTCGTAATGGGCTGACAGAATCCGTGCCGCATGCGTCCAAGTGAGCGTGTCGAGTTTTTCGCGTGGGATCGCGGAAGGATAACTGGCCGTGCGAATGAGCGCGGTGAAATTGCCGATGTCGCCGATATGGAGCCACGGCGCAACCGATTCGAATCCGCGCATGCCGAACGGGGTCGTGACGACCGGCAGGCCCGCGCCGAGCGCCTCGGCCAGCTTGATGTTGCTGCCCGAGCCGCTCAGCATCGGGTTGATCGCGACGTCGGCGGCCTGGAGCAGTTCCAGCACGTCCGGGAGCGATTCGATCAGGCGCACGTTGGGTTGTGTCGGGGGCGCAATGAGTTTCGTCACGCGGCCGGCGATCACGTAGTGGATCGGTTCGTTCGCGGTCGCGGGCGCGATTTTGTTGATGATCAGCTCGGCGGCCTCGCGGTTGGGCTCGACGGCCGCGCCGATGAATACCGCGATTTTAATATTGTCATTAAAATAAAATTTGCGGCGCAGGCGCGCGCGGGATGACGCGTCCGGCGGCTGAAAGCGGTTCGCGTCGAAACCGTTCGGCACGACGGCGAGCCGGGGGGGCTTGATCCCCGCGTTGGCCGCCATCCACCCGGCGTCTATGTCGCTGCATGCCACCACGCCGTCGGAGCCCTTGAGCGCGCGAAGCTCGGCGTCGAGCAGCCGCCGCTTGAAGGCGGTTGAAAACGGGAATCGCTCGATGCGCGGCGCCCACCAGGTCGATTCGACATTTTGCGCGCCATAGATCACGGCCGGCTTGATCGGGATCGATTCGAGCGCGCGCGAGAACCACGGTAGCTCGAAATGGATGAGATCGAATTGCCCCGCTTCGATCAGATTCGCAAGCGACGGCGCGAGGCCGACGAAGAAGACCGGCAATTCGCACGCCGGCACGAGCCGCAGCTTGTCCAGCGCCAGCGCGAGGTCGAGCCGCAGCGAGTGGTGCTCGGTGATTGAAAGCCGGTCGCGAACGAGGCTGTTTGTGCCGTGATTGCGCGACAGCCATGAATGAAGCTCGACCGTGTGGCCGAGTCGCGCGAGCTCGGCGGCGAGATGATGCACGCGCAGCTCGCCGCCGTAAATGGGCGAGACCATCCGGCCGGTGGCGAGGATCAGGATGCGCAGGCTGCGGGTGGGGGCGGCGTTGGACATGCGGGGATGTTAACAATAATTAATGCCAATGAGAAATGAGAAATGAGCAATGCGAAAGTATTAATGCAGGAATTCGAATTGCCAGGGGTTGGTCCGCAGGATCGCCATTGAGCCGTCGCGGTGCGGGATGCGGCGGGCGGAGGGGAGGTTCAGGCAGGCGCAGAGCGTGTTGCCGATGCGGAAGGGCTCCGGTGGATTGTCGTAATGGCCGTAGAACGCAAAGCGAGGCGAGATCGTCTCGATGAGGCGCGTGATGCGTTTGCTGCCGGTCGGGAACTTGTCGCGCAGGCCTTTGTTCATCGGGGCGTCATGAAGCAGAAGGATGTCGATGGCGGGCTTCGTGCGTTCGAGCTCGTCGATCGCGGGCGGGTAAATGTATTTGTGGACCGGCTGTTCGTTCGGGATCGGGAACTTGCCGAAGCGGTATTCCATCCCGCCGAGGCCCGAGATCGTGATTGTGTCCCGGTCTTTGTGGAATTCGCGCACGCAGCCGGGCGGAAGGAACACGAGCCGGCCGGCCGGGTCGATTGCGCCGTCGCGGACCTCGCGCAGGAGCGCGTAATTTTCGTTGTTCCCATGAACGAACCAGGTCGGGATGGGGACAGGCTTTTCGCCGCTGACGTACGGCGCCGCGCCGAGGAAGAATTCGTCGGCGTGGCGGCGCTTGGGGTCGGCGGCCTTCATTTCATCGGCGTTGCGCCACAGTTCCATGTCGCCGATCTGGAGGGCGAGGTCGATCTTTTCGCCGGTCGAAGACTCGTGTTCTTCGCAAAGGGAGTAAACCGCGGGCAGGTTGCCGTGAACGTCGCCAAAGAGGGCTATCAGCATGATGGGCTCCGGAAAATGGATATGCGATATTTTCTCACAAAATTCAGTTCACGAAAAACACGAAAATGCCCACGAAAGACACGAAAATGCAGATAGCGCATTTTATTTGAAACCGTTGAAACGGTTTTCCGCAGGAAGGGTACTTCAACCCCGCGATAAAGCGCTTGTCATTCCCCAAATTCTCTTTGCCCCGAAGGGGCCGCTGCGCTTCGCCGGGGGCTACTCGCGGACGCACCTTTGGTGCGTTCACATCGCCAGTCGCGGCCTGAATGCAATTATTTGCTCATTATAACTTGGGGAATGGCAAGCGATGAATCGCGGGGTAACGAGGATGGGCGCTGGATCATCGAGGGGGCGTTCTAAAGTGTTTTAAGGTCGAGTCAAGTAACACCCGACCTAACGTTCCTGCTCGGCGGGGAGCTTGACGGTGAACGCCGTCGGGCCGCCGGGCTTGCTTTCGACGCTGATCGTGCCGCCCAGTTCCTCGACGATCATGCGGCAGATCGAGAGGCCGAGGCCGGTGCCTTCGCCCTCGGGCTTGGTCGTGTAGAACGGATCGAAGATGCGGTCGAGTGCCTCGGGCGGGATGCCGGGGCCGGAGTCGGTGATGCGGACGACAACGGTGGAACCGTCGCCGGCCGTCGTCTCGATCGTCAGCCTGCCCTGGCCCTTCATCGCCTGGTAGGCATTCAGGATCAGGTTCGAAAAGAGCTGCACGAGGCGGTAGGGGTGCGCAAGGATCGGCGGCAGGCCGGGGGTGTCCTTGCGTTCGACCTCGATGGCGCGGCGTTCGTAGCGAACCAGATTCAATGAAAACTCCAGGATCGGGCCGATGTTGACGAATTCCTCGCCGGCGCGGTCGGACTGCACGAAGCGCTCGATCTGGCTCTCCTGCAGGATCTGGAAGAACAGCATCGTCTGGTGGCGCACGTTCTGCAGGCCGGTGGCGGCGCCGGAAAAATCGCCGAGCGCGTCGCTGAGGTCGTCGAGGCTGTGGCGGATGTTGAGGATCGGCTTGCGCAGGTCATGCAGGATGCCCGCGGCGAGTTGTCCGCCAAGCGCGAGCCGCTCGAGCCGGATGAGCTCGCGGCGGCGGTCGTTGAGCTCGATGACCGTGCGCTTGAGCGAGCTTTCCTGGCTCAGCACACGCGCAAGCAGCGCGACGAGCATCAGCATGACCGAGATGGCGACGGCCCAGATCGCAACGTTAATGAACGTGAGCGTTGAGCGGTTGAGGTCGAGGTAAATGTAACCCCACGGCGCGCCCGGGTCGCCCAGCGGCTCCCTTTGCCATTTGGCGAGCTGCCCGGCCCAGCCATCGCGGTGATCGGCCCAGAACGAGATCGGGTAAATCGGGTGTTCGCGGCCGCCGACGATTTTCGTGAGCACGGCGTTGTTGATGTAGGAGGACGATTGACGGGTCTGTTCCATGAGCGCGCGCAGGCGGCGGAAGCGGACGAGCGTGTCGCCGCCGGGGCCGAACAGAATCTCGTCGCGCCGCAACAGCGCGGCCGCGTTTTCCGCCACCCGATGGATCTCGCCGGCCGCGTTCTGGCGGAGCCACGCAAGCAGCCACAGCGTCGCGATCAGCACGGCGATCGCGAGGGCGGCGAGGAGGCGGTTGAGTTTAAGCTCCAATGCGGATGGCCTCTTATCGAACTTCCGGGAGTGTTGGTCGCGGTCCCGCGGCCGACGGCCGCTGGGTGGCGCCGATGCGCGCCCACTGGTCGAGCGCGCGCTGAACGCTTTCGTAGGCGCGTGGCACGGCGTCCTCGACGCGCAGGTCGCGGTCGAGCGTTTGCGTGTTGAAGAACTCGCGGAGCACCGGCTTGAGCTCGCGCCCGACGTCGGACAGCAGCGTCGCAGGGACGCGCGACGGCAGCAGGTCTCCGCGGATCAGGATCGGGTCGGTCGGGAACGGCGCGGTCTTCAGGACGATGCGGCAATACCGGCTCAGCGTGTCGGTTGTGTGGTTGGCCTTCGCGATCGACCCGAGCGTCGCGGCGAGGGCGCCTTCGCGGCACGCGCCGAACGGCGCCAGCCCCGAAACGACGTGCGAAACCGCGTCGGTATCGGACCCGCAGAACCACGTTTGACCGGGCCGGCTGACGTTGTATGGCGGCGCCGACAGCGTCAGCAGCGGGAAGAGGTATCCGGCCGCCGAGTCGATCGAGACCACGGCCAGCGGCGAATTGGCGATCGCCCGGGCCAGTTCGGGCTCCTTGAGCGGCTGTTTCGTGAAAAGCGGGCTCGACGGGCCGACGATGACGACGCCGCGCCGCAGGATGCCGTTGCCGTGGCCGTAGTCGAAATCGCCGCGCCGGCGGCTTTGCAGCATCGGCTCGTAATCGAACGGCGTTTGCGTCTCGCCGGCGCTCTGGCGGAAGTAGCCGTAAATGATCGCCGTGCAGAGGACCAGGTGCAGGTTGCCCGTCCGCATGAGCTGGAGCATCTCGCCGGAGCTGGAGATGGGGATCATTTCCACGCCGGAGAAGCCGGCGCGTTCCATGGCGCTCACCAGGTTTTTGCTCGAGAGGATGGCGTCGCTCAACCGGTGGCTCAGGGCATCGCCACCGAACGGGTCGTCGGCCGGGACGAAGTCGGAGCCGTCGGTGAGATAGCCGATTCGCAGCGGCGCGGTCGCGGTCGCGGGGGCCGCATGCGACAAGCTGACTAGCCCGCAGCAGTGCGCTATGATAAGGATGATGGAGATCAGCCGCATGTGCGGCGCAGCTTTCTTGGGTTGAGTGATCGCGCGTCCGGCCCTCGCGCCGGCTTCGATCTTCGGCCTGCGCCCGGGAGCGATTGTGCCACATATTACGCCACAGCAGAACTTAGAAACAAGCGGGTCGGTTGGCAATCAAAAACTGGCCGGCGAGAACGGGGGATTCGCGCCGGCTCGGCGGCTGCGCCTGACCAACCGCGTCACGGTCGAGGGCGCGATGTTCATCAGCCTGGCGCTGCTGATCGGGGTGGCGGCGATCAACACCGGGACGAACCTGCTGTACCTCGTCCTCGGCGTGATGCTGGCGATGCTGCTCACGTCGGGGCTTCTTTCGCGCAACAACATGCGCAAGCTGGGGATGGCGCGGCACTACCCGCTGACGGTCCATGCCGGCGAGCCGTCGCAGGGCATGATCGAAGTCATGAACAACAAGCGGACGGCGCGCGCGTATTCGCTGGGCGCCATGGACGAGCTGGTCGGGCCGGTCGATTCGTGGATGCCGGCGGAGCGGCACGGCGCGCGGGGATTCGCCGGCCAGATCGGCAAGCGCGAGCGCGCGTGGTGCCCCGTTACGATCGAGCTCGCCGAGCGCGGCATTTACAAGTTCGACCGCGCGCGACTCGTGTCGCGCTACCCGTTCGGGTTTCTCGAACACACGGTTTATTTCGAGCAGAAGGGAAGCGTGCTGGCTTATCCGCGGCTGTTTCCGGCCTCGGTGTTCATGCAGCTTTCGCCGCGCGTTCTCGGCGAGATCGACAACAACCGCAAGGGCGTCGGCATCGGGATTTTCGGCGTGCGCAACTACGAGGCCGGCGACCCGGTGCGGTTCATCCACTGGAAGCAGTCGGCCAAGGGGCAGGGGCTCAAGACGAAGGAATTCGAGGAGGAGGTCGCCCAGAGCTTCCTGCTCATGCTCGACCTGCGCTGCCCGGCCAACCCGCCCCGGGAAACGCTCGAGCAGTTCGAGAACGCGGTGAGCCTGGCGGCGTCGCTGGCGCGGCACCTGATTCGCGACAACGCCGCCGTCGGGTTGTGGACGTCGGCCGGCAACATCGGGATCGGCAGCGGCACGCATCATCTGAACCGCATCATGCGCACGCTGGCGTGCGTTCAGCCGCAGCCGCCCGACGCCGTTGCGGCGACCCCGCCGCGCGGCCTCGGACGCATGACGCACCTGGGGTTCCAGTTCCAATCGGCGGCGCCGTTCCCCGGGCTCGGCGGCGCCGACTTCCATGTCATCGACGTGCGCAAGCTGAAAACAAAATAAAAGGCGATGGGACTCATGGGACCCAATTAGCAAACGGCGGGGTTGTGTGTTTCGACGGATTTCGATTACGATGGCGGCGAGCTTGAATTGGAAGAGGTGGAGCCGATGCCGACGGACATTCGCGAGTTGCTGACCGACGCGGTCAAATCGGGCGCTTCGGATTTGCACCTGGTCTCGTATAGCCCGCCGATGCTGCGCATCAACGGCGCGTTGACCGCGATGAACCGGCCTGCGCTCTCGCCGCAGGAAATCGCGCCGATGATCGTGAGCCTGCTCAACGAGGAACAGCGCCAGCGGTTCGCGCGCGACTGGGAGCTCGATTTTTCCGCCGCCGTGCGCGACGTCGGCCGCTTCCGCGCCAACATCCACCGCCAGCGCGGCGCCGTCGAGGCCGCGTTCCGCGTCGTGAACGAGAAGATTCGCTCGATCCGGCAGCTTGGGCTGCCGCCGGTCGTCGAGGAACTCGCGCGCCGCGACCAGGGGCTCATTCTCCTGACGGGTCCGACCGGCTCCGGCAAATCGACGACCCTGGCGGCGATGGTTGATCAGATCAACCAGGAACGCCAGTGCATGATCATCACGATCGAGGACCCGATCGAATACGTTTTCAAGAACAAGAACTGCATCGTCAAGCAGCGCGAGGTCGGGCTTGACACGAAGAGCTTCGCCGAGGCGCTGCGGCACAGCCTGCGCCAGGACCCGGACGTGATCGTCGTCGGCGAGATGCGCGACCTCGAGACGATCGGCACCGCGCTGACGGCGGCCGAAACGGGCCACCTCGTGCTGGCGACGATCCACACGCCCGATGTCACGCAGACCGTCGATCGCATCATCGACGTGTTCCCGCCGCACCAGCAGAACCAGGTGCGCCAGCAGTTCGCCAACACGGTCCAGGGCAACGTCGCGCAGCAACAGCTGCCGATCACCGGCGGCAAGGGGCGCGTGATCGCGACCGAGATCCTGATCGCCACGCTTGCGGTGCGCAAAATTCTGCGGGCCCAAAAGAACGAGCAACTCGTCAGCACGATTCAGACCTCACAGGACATCGGCATGATCACGATGGACAAGTCGCTCAAGCAGCTTTACCAGCGCGGCCTGATCACGTACGACATGGCGATCCAGAAGGCCCGGTTCCCGGACAGCTTCGAGCAAGTGTAATTCAATGATGAATGATGAATGATGAATGATGAAAGGCCACGTTTTTGCCACGAGTGGATCCTGGCGTTATTAATCGCGCTGACCGCGGCGCTCAGGTTGTTTCATCTTGAGTACCGCAGCTTTTGGACGGATGAATTCCGCACGCTGTATTCGATCCGCCTTCCGCTCGGCGAGCTCATCGGCGAGCGCCTGAGCTACGGCCATTTCCCCACGTATTTCATCCTGCTCAAATACTGGGCGGCGGTGTTCGGCGAGGCCGAATGGGCGCTGCGGCTGCCGTCGCTCATCTGCGTCGTGTTCGCCGCAATTTATGTTTTCCTGATCGCGCGCAAGGCGTGGAGCCTGCCGGCCGCGGCGTGGGGAACCTTGTTCTTTGCGTTGAATGGGCGCGGCATCTGGGCGGCGCAGGAGGCGCGGCCGTACGGGCTCGTGATTCTCGCGGCCGCCGCGTCGCTGCACGCGCTGGCGAACGCGTTGGAGAAAGCCAGTGGCGGCCCACGCACGCGCAGCGTCAAGAATTTCTGGTGGCTCGCCTATGTTTTCTGGAGCGCGCTCGGCCTCGTGAGTCACGCCACGTACCTGTTTATCTTCATGGGGCAGTCGGCGGTGACGGGCTGGTGGTTGTGGCGGCGGCGGCTTCCGCGATGGGACTGGATTGCGGCGATCCTGGCGCTTGCGGCATTTACGGCGGTTGCGTATGGCTGGCTTGCCGAATACGCCGCGCACCACATCAACAAGGCTTACAGCGAAGAATCGCTCGGCTTGAATCCGAAGCTCTTCCGTGAGGGGCTGCTCGAGGTGTTCTGGGGAGATTACCGGCTCGCGATCGGATCGGGTTTCAAATACATCGGCATGCTGATGACGGCGGGCCTGATGTGGCTTGCGTGGCGCGGCGCCCGCGATAAACAAATTCAACATCAAACCGGGCAACGCGCCCCGATGTTCGGGTTGGCGCTGGCGTGGGCCGTCTCGATCATCGTCGTGATGGGCGTCGTTTCGGCCGTCAAGCAGGACGTCGTGCGCGACTCGCGTTACTTCGCGCCGGGCCTCGGCGGCGCGTGCCTGCTGATGGGACTCGGCGTGGGCGCGATCCGCGGAAAATTGCAATACGTCCTCGGCGGAATTGTCATTATCTTTTTGGGAATCAATGCCGTCGGGTGGTTGTGGAGCCCCGGCGAACAGGTCCGGCACGCGGTGCAATACGTGGCCGCGCATCGCGCCCAGGACGAGCCGGTCCTGTTCTGCAAGGGCACGAACAGCGCGCTCATGGCGGAATATTATCATCTCGGCACGGTGCCGAAAGGATTCGATCGCGAGGAGGCCGATCCCGACGCGCTGCGGAAGCAAGTCGAGGAATACGTCGGCAGCGCGCCCGGATTCTGGCTGATCCTTTACAAGGAAGAGAACAGCCCGATCGTGAGCGTGATACAGGCGTGGGTCGTGCAAAAAACAGGCATTAAATATTCGGAAATAAAAGAACAGCGGTTCGCCAAAGTCGGCGTGATGCATTGGCGAAGGAAATAATGGCTATGAGAAATTTTAACGACATCGTAATCCTGATTGAAAGTGATTTTGCTGAAGCGCACGATCTTTTGACGGAAGAGACGCTTCGGGTGCGTAATTCTGTCGGCGAAACTCTGCTGCACTTTTTTGCTGTGGAGAGGAATATTGCTGCAGTCAAACTCCTTCTGGACAAAGGCGCTGAGATTGACCCAATCGATACCGGACACAGAACGCCTCTTATGGAAGCCGCGATGCTCGGACACTCCGACATCGTGCAATTGTTATTGCAATACGGCGCCGATCCAAAATTACAAGCTCATGGTGAAACCGCGCTGCGCAATGCTCTCTCGAGCCGCATGTATGAGGTTGCCGACATCCTGATCGAAGCCGGCGCCGATGTGAATCAGCGTGATCCAATGGGCGAAACGATTTTGTTCGAGGCAGTCCGGACCGAAGATGTTGACATGATTCGATATTTGCTCGGAAAAGGCTGCAACGAGAATATCAAAAACATCAACAAGGAAACTGTCCTCGACATGGCTCTCGAGAATGAAGACTATACAATCGCGGAAATACTGAAACAGGCCAGACGTTCTAAGCATAGCTGATTATCGAACCGGTAAACCGGTTCTGTTCCATGCTCGATTTGACCGGGGGTAGGTTTGGCTCGCATGCTCGCCAATTCAACACCCGGCTTTGGGATCGAACCGCTTTGCGGTTCCATTATTGAATCGTTTTATTCCGGGTTGGGCAGGGCTTCGAGCAGGTCCGCGAGCGCGGAGAGGATCTGGTTTTCGCTGATGTCCTCGTCGTCGCGGACCTCGAGCGTGATTGAATCGCCGAGTCGGCGCAGCTTCGTGAACGTGCCGCGCGCGGCCGAGGCGCGCTCGGCGAGCGCTGTCGCCAATTCAACCGAGAACACCGGCGCCGTGAGCCGCACTTCGTAAGTGTCCGCGTTGTGCCGCACGATGTCGATGCGCCACGGCGACGCCGCGAGCCGCACACGGCACGCGTCGATCAGCCCCACCGCCGGCTGCGGCAGCTGGCCGTAGCGATCGACAAGCTCGTCCAGCAGCGCGTCGAGTTCTTCCTTGTGCCGCGCGCTCGCGACGTCCTTGTAAAACCGGATGCGCTGCGATTCGACGGGGATGTAATCGTCGGGGAAGAACTGATCGACCGGCCATTTGACCTCGACCGGCCACAGCGGCTCTTCCTGCTCCTGGCCTTTTAAATCGTTCACCGCCTCCTCGAGCATCTGGCAATACATCTCGAAGCCGATGTCGGCGATCGCTCCGTGCTGCTCGGAGCCGAGCAGGCTGCCCGTGCCGCGGATTTCCATGTCGCGCATCGCAAGCTGGAACCCGACGCCGAGCTCGGTGAATTCCTCGAGCGCCTCCAATCGGCGCACGGCCTGCGGCGTGATGGCCTGGCCTGGCGGCAGCACGAGGTAGGCGTAGGCCTGGCGCACGTCGCGCCCCACGCGGCCGCGCAACTGGTAAAGCTGCGCAAGCCCCATCGCATCGGCGCGGTTGATAATAATGGTATTGACATTGGGAATATCGATGCCGTTTTCAATGATCGTCGTCGAGACGAGGATGTCGTACTTGCCGTTGATGAAATCGAGCATGATCTTTTCGAGCTGGCGGTCATCGGTCTGGCCGTGCGCGACGACGAGGCGCGCCTGCGGCACGATGTCATGGATGCGCTTGGCGATGTCCTGGATCGACTCGATGCGGTTGTGGACGAAATAGACCTGCCCGCCGCGGTTGAGCTCGCGCAGGATTGCCTCCTCGAGCGCCTCGCGGTCCCAGTGGATCGTGCGCGTCTTGATCGGGTGGCGGTCGGCGGGCGGGGTGTTGATCACGCTCAGGTCGCGCAGGCCCGACAGCGCCATGTAGAGCGTGCGCGGGATCGGCGTCGCGGTGAGCGTGAGGACATCGACGTTCTCGCGCAAGGCCTTGATTTTTTCCTTCTGCGCCACGCCGAAGCGCTGCTCCTCGTCGATGATCAGGAGTCCCAGGTCCTTGAACTTCACGTCGCGCGACAGCAGCCGGTGCGTTCCGATCACGAGATCGACGCCGCCGATGGCGAGCTGCTCGATCGTCCTGCTTTGTTGTTCGGCGCCCGTGAAGCGCGACATCGCCGCGACCTTGAACGGGTAGTCGGCGAAGCGCTCCGTGAACGTGGTGAAGTGCTGCTGCGCCAGCAGCGTCGTCGGCGCGAGCAGCGCGACCTGGCGCTTTTCGGTCAGCGCCTTGAACGCGGCGCGGATCGCGATCTCGGTCTTGCCGTAGCCGACGTCGCCGCACACAAGCCGGTCCATCGGCTTGGGGCTCATCATGTCCTGCTTGACGGCCTCGATCGCCTCCAATTGGTCCGGTGTTTCTTCATAAATGAACGACGCCTCGAACTCGCGCAGCCACACGGTGTCCGGTCCGGACGCGTGGCCCTCGGCGGCGGCGCGGCGCGCGTACAGCGCAAGCAGCTCGCCCGCCATCTTGCGCACGGCCTCCATCGACTTCTTCTTGCGGCTCTGCCAGCGCTTGCCGCCGAGCTTGTCCAGGGCCGGGGCCTTGCCGTCGGCGCCGGCGTACTTCTGCACCATGTGCAGCTTATCAACCGGCACGAGCAGCTTGTCGCCGTCCTGGTAGGTGAGCTCGAGCAGCTCAGAGAGCTTGCCATCGACCTCCTGCCGGCGGATGCCCTCGAACACGCCGATGCCGTGCTCCATGTGCACGACGTAGTCGCCGCGCTTGATCTCGGTCGGGCTCGTGACGGCCTTGCCCTTGAAACCGCGCCGATATATATGCCTTCTCTTGTATCGGCCGAAAATCTCGCGGTCGGTGACGACGAACATGCCGGCCGCCGGGCAGTGGAATCCCTCGTGCAGCTCTCCGATCGCGAGCTGCACCTCGGGGCACGGCGTCATCGCCGTGTCGGGCACGCGCGTGAAGCGGTCGGCCTGGTCGAGCGCCATCGCGGGGATCTCGTGCTCGCGCAACAGCTCGTCGAGCCGCATCACCTGGCCGTTGTTGTCGCACACGATCATGACGCGGTGGTTCTTGCGCAGGCGCTCGCGAATCAGCTCCACGTAGGCCGCGAACTGCGACGGGATCGACTGGAACGATTGCGTGGCGAGCGGGAAGACCGGCCAGTCGGTCTCCTCGGCAGCGAGGTCGGCGAAGTCAATGTTGCGGTGGCGCGCGATCGCCTCCTCGATGTCCGCGCTGCTGAGCAGCCAGTCGCCGGGCTCGAAGTCGTGCGCGGCGAAAAAGTTGGGCGGCTCGTCCTCGCGCGGGCGCGTCCGGTGGATGTCGTTCCAATGCCGCGCGGCGATGTCGCCGAAGTGGATCATGCGCTGCTCGATGCGGGTCGGGCCGTCGCGCACGAGCAGCGTCTCCGGCGGCAACAGGTCGAAGAAAGATCCGAGTCCTTCGCCCGATTCGAGCGCGGCGAGGCGGGGGGCCTGGATCGTCGCCGGCAGGAGGCGGATCGATTCGATCTCGTCGTTGCGCGGCCGCGAGCGCTGCGTCACCGGGTCGAACTGCCGGATCTGCTCGATGTCCTCGCCAAACAGGTCGAGGCGCCACGGCAGGTCGGCGTCGGGCGGATAGACATCCATGATCGAGCCGCGGATCGAAAACTCGCCGGGGCTCTCGACGAGCGCCTCGCGCTCGTAGCCCATCGCGACGAGGCGTCTCGCCAGATCATCGACGTCGAGCTTCTGGCCCCACGCGATGTCGATGATGTCGCGCTCGAGCGCCTCGCGGACGCGTGTCCTGAACAGAATGGCGTCGATCGGCGCGACGATGATCGGCGGCTCAGAGCCCGGCTTCGGCGCAAGCAGCCGCGCGATGGCGCGCCACTGCGCCGAGAGGATGTGCAGGACCGGTTCGGTCGGCTCGAACGGAAGCGTATCGTAGGCGGGGAAAATGAAGGGCTTGAGCCCAAAGAATTGGAGCCCGTCGGTCAGCGCTTCGGCGCGGTCGAGCGAGCTCGTGAGCACGAACACCGGTTTTTGCGCCGCATTGTGAATGAGCGCCAGGACGGCGGGCGTGGCGCCTCCGCGCAATTCACTGACAACCAGATTATCATTGGAAGAATGAACCGCGTCGAGCAAACAGGTCGTTTTGTCCCCGCGCGCGAACCGTTCCAGGAGTTGGTCCACCATTCGGCGCAACATCAGCGAAGACAGTTTAACATGGGCCGGAAGGGGCATCAAGGCGGCGGTCGGATTTATTTTGTCGCAGAGAAGCAGAGAATGGCCGAGAGCGCAGAGAAGATCTTTTTTTACGCCAGGACGCCAAGACCGCCAGCAAGATAAATATTTCCCGGATCGGGTCAAAACATTTTCGCGCTCTTTCGTGACCTTCTTTTCTGACCGCAGCCGCTTGAGTAAACCGTCCGTCTTTGTTACAAAGTCAGGGTTGCGCGTGAGGGCGAACTAGTTCAAACAAGGAATTCCGATTCATGAGCGATATTCAACTGAACGAAAAACATGTCATCAAGATCGCGTTGGAGCTGGGGCTGAAGGTACAGCAGGTCGTCGCGGTGGCGACGCTGCTTGCGGAAGAGGCGACGGTGCCGTTCATCGCGCGTTACCGCAAGGAAGCCACCGGCGAGATGGACGAGGTCCAGATCGCGGCCGTGCGCGACCGGCTCGAGCAGCTCGCCGAGCTCGACAAGCGCCGCGAGGCGATTTTGAAATCGCTCGAGGAGCGCGAGCTTTTAACGGACGCGCTCAAGGCGCAGATCCAGGCCGCCGAAGTGCTCGCGGTATTGGAAGACATCTACCTGCCGTTCCGGCCGAAGCGCCGCACGCGCGCCACGATCGCGCGCGAGAAGGGGCTCGAGCCGCTCGCCAAGTCGATCATGGAGCAATCCGAAGAACTGGATGTCGATGCCGAGGCCGCGAATTACGTGAGCGAAGAGAAGAAGGTCGAGTCGGCCGAGGATGCCCTCGCCGGCGCGCGCGACATCATCGCCGAGACAATCAGCGAAAACCAGCACGCGCGCGCGGCGATGCGCGACCTGTTCGCGAAGAAGGGCGTGATGAGCTCGAAGGTCGCGTCGGGCAAGGACGCCGACGAGAAGGCCGCCAAGTTCAAGGATTACTTCGAGTGGAATGAGGCGGTAGCAAGCGCGCCGTCGCACCGGCTGCTCGCGATGTTCCGCGGCGAGAACGAAGAGGTCCTCAAGCTCGAGGTCGCGCCGCCGGAGGCGGAAGCATCCGCATTGCTCGACGGGATTTTCATCAAGAACCAGTCCGCATCCGGCCGGCAGGTCAAGCTTGCCGTTGACGACGGCTACAAGCGCCTGCTCGCGCCGTCGATGGAGACCGAGATTCGCCAGGAACTCAAGAAGCGCGCCGACGAGGAGGCGATCCGCGTGTTCGCGCAGAACCTGCGCGAGCTTTTGCTTTCGGCGCCGCTCGGCCAGAAAAATGTCCTCGCGCTCGACCCGGGTTTCCGCACCGGCTGCAAGCTGACCGTGCTCGACCGCCAGGGTAAGCTCGTGCATCACGACGTGATCTATCCGACGCACGGCGACCGCCAGCTCGCCGAGGCCGCCGACAAGGTCAAGGGCTTCGTGAAGTTCTTCGAGATCGAGGCGGTCGCGATCGGCAACGGCACGGCGAGCCGCGAGACCGAGCAGTTTGTGCGCTCGCTCGAGCTGCCGGCCTCGATCGCGGTCGTGATGGTCAACGAAAGCGGCGCGTCGATTTACTCGGCTAGCGAGGTCGCGCGTGAGGAATTCCCCGACCAGGACGTGACGGTGCGCGGGTCGGTGTCGATCGGGCGGCGGCTTCAGGACCCGCTCGCCGAGCTCGTCAAGATCGACCCCAAGTCGATCGGCGTCGGCCAGTATCAGCACGACGTCGATCAGCCGATGCTCAAGAAAGGCCTCGACGGCGTGGTCGAAAGCTGCGTCAACAGCGTCGGCGTCGAGGTCAACACCGCGAGCCGGCAGTTGCTGACGTATGTATCGGGCCTCGGGCCGATGCTCGCCGGCAACATCATCGAATACCGCAACGAAAACGGCGCGTTCAAGTCGCGTGCCGAGCTCAAGAAGGTCAAGCGCCTCGGCCCCAAGGCGTTCGAGCAGTGTGCGGGATTTCTGCGCATTCGCGACGGCAAGAACCCGCTCGACGCCAGCGCCGTGCACCCCGAAAGCTATTCGATCGTCGAGAAAATGGCCAAGGATTTGGGCTGCTCGATTCAGGATCTGATGCGTGACTCAGCCCTGCGCCAGCGCATCAAGCTCGACGCCTACATCACCGACAAGGTCGGCCTGCCGACGCTCAATGACATCATGAGCGAGCTCGCCAAGCCCGGCCGCGACCCGCGCGACAAGTTCGAGGTCTTCCAGTTCTCGGACGAGGCCAAGGAAATCGGCGACCTCAAGCCGGGCATGAAGCTGCCGGGGATCGTGACGAACGTCACGGCGTTCGGCGCGTTTGTCGATATTGGCGTGCACCAGGACGGCCTCGTGCACATCAGCCAGTTGAGCGACACGTTCGTGAAGGACCCGGCCGACGTCGTCAAGGTGCACCAGCGCGTGATGGTGACGGTACTCGAGGTCGATGTGCCGCGCAAGCGCATCAGCCTGTCGATGAAGAGCGCGCCGGGAGAAGCCCCACGCCGCGACGCGAATGCAACCGGCCCGCGTCCGCAGCAACGGCCCGGCCAGGGCGGCCAGCGCGGTCCCGCGCCGCAGCCGAAGAAACCGCAGAAATTCAACTCGCTGTTCGACCAGTTGAAGAACCTCAAATGACAATTCGCGAAGCGCCGACAAAACCCAAGGGGCAACTTGATCCGGTGCGGAACATGAAGTAATATTGTCGTGGGTTCGGCTTCTCAAATTAAATTGGGTGAATGAGTTGAAGAGCCTCAAAAAGATCGCCTCGGCGATTTCCCCAAAGCCTTCACTGGAATATTTCGTTTATCGAGCGCCTTTTTACCTAAACATGATCAGTGTCGGGTATATCTGGTATTTCTGTTGGATGAACGGGACCGCTGCTTTCGACGATAAATCCGGCAGAATGGGGATTGCGCTCGTGGTCGCGGTTTTTACCTATCTGACCGCGCTGATCGAAGCCGCTACCTCGTTCAATAAATGGCGGGAGTCGGATCGCGCCGGGTTGTATTATCTCGTCATCGTGCTGGTTGTTTCGGTCGCAACCTTCCTTGTCCAGGGTTGGTCAGAGATAGGATTGGGTCCCACGGTTTAGGTTCATTTATGATCGGAGCGCCAACGGCGTTTTTCATCCCAGCCTGGGGCGAAGCGCAGCGCAGCCCCAGGAGAAGATCGCATATCAACACCGGAAGCGCTGAAGGCGCGGCAGAAACGGATGGCATCAATCGTCTTCCGATTCGCGCATCCATTTAATTAATTAAAATATGCCTTGACGCCCGGGGTGGTCCGGATGTATGTTTTAATTCATTAGATGTAACATCATGGGGGATTTGCCATGGTCAGGCCGGCTTCGAACTATCCGACGGATTTGGAACTGGAGATCCTCAAGGTCCTGTGGCGCGACGGGCCGTCGGTCGTGCAGCACGTGCGCGACGAGCTCGCGCCGGCGCGCACGCTGGCCTACTCGTCCGTCATCACGATCATGAACATCATGACCGACAAGGGCTATCTGTCGCGCGCGAAAGAGGGCAAGGGTTACCGTTATAAGGCGCGCGTCAAGGAGCGCGCGACGAAGCGCCAGATGCTGGCCGACCTCGTCGATCGCGCGTTCGACGGCTCGGCCGCCGCCGTGATGCTCAACCTGATCGAAACCAAGGGAGTCGATCCCGCCGAGCTCGACCAATTGCGCGAGATCCTGAAAAAAATTGAGGAATGACGAGCCATTCTCACAAGACTCATAGGACCCATAGGACCCATAGGACCCATAAGACCCATAAGATCCATCGCCGATTGAATGAAAAGGACGGCACGCCATGATCGCCGAGCCGGAATTCTGCGTGAGAGTTTGCGAGACGCTGTTGCACTCGCTGTGGCAGGGCGCGGCGATCGCCGCGGCGGCGCTGGTCGCCGGCAGGCTGATGCGGCATCGGTCGGCGCAGGCGCGATACGGCCTGTTTGTGATGGCGCTCGGCATTGTGGCGCTCTGCCCGGCGGCGACGTTTTGGTGGCTGGGGCCTGACTCGATCGCGCCGGCCAGTACTCGGCCCGAAACGCGCGCGACCGCGCAGGCCGACGCCGTCGCGCCGGTTGCATTGCCGAGCGCGGCAAACGCATCAGCAGCCGCCGCATCGCCCGCCGTTGCGACTCCGGCGGCAACGAACGAATTCACGCTCCGCCAATATGCGCCGCATTTCGTGACGGTCTATGCGGTCGGCGTGGTGGCGATGATCGCGCATCTTCTGTTCGCGCTGCGCGGCGGCGTCCGGCTGCGCAGGAAATCACTCAAGATCGAAGACCTTGCCCTGGTCGATTCGCTTTCCCGCGCGGCGCGCGTGATTGGCTTGCCCTTCGTGCCGGCGCTGGCGTGGTGCGAGCGCGTCGGTGCGCCGACGGTCGTCGGTATCGTCCGCCCCGCGATCCTGATCCCGCTGAGCCTGGCAAACGGCCTGAGCCCCGAGCAGGTCGAGCTGCTGCTCATGCACGAGCTCGCGCACCTCAAACGCCACGACCACTGGGTCAACCTCGCGCA
>JAJFUE010000208.1 GCA_021372575.1 bacterium
GGCGCGACGTGCGGCGCGATGTCGATCTCGCCGGTCAGGAACTGCACGGCGACGACGAGCGTGTTGACGGGGATGATCGCGATGCCCTCGACGACGGCGGCCTCGGGCGCGTTGTGCGCGGGAACGAGGAGCCCCTTGAGCTTTGCGGTCTTCGCGCCGAGCGCCAGCGGCAGCGCGCCGCGCACGGGGCGCAGCTCGCCGTTGGGGCCCAGCTCGCCGACCATCGCGTATTCGGCGAGGCGGTCGCCGGCGACCGAGCCGCTCGCCGCGAGGACGCCCATCGCGAGCGCGAGATCGAACGCCGCGCCTTCCTTTTTGATGTCGGCCGGGGCGAGGTTGGCCGTCACGCGGCCGCCGGGAAACCAGTAACCGGCGTTGCCGATCGCGGCGCGCACACGCTCGCGGCTTTCCTTCACCGCGCCCTCGGGGAGGCCGACGATCTGGAAAATGGAATCCGCGTCATTGCGGCCGATCGAGACGTCGATCTCGATCGTGACGAGGTAGGCATCGATGCCATAGACGCCGAACGAAAGGACTTTGGCAAACGAGCCGGGCATGAGCGCCTTCTCGAGAAGCTGATTCAATCGCAAGCTGGCAAAAAGTTACCAAAAATGGATTCAAAGATGAAAGCTGAAAGAGGAATGATGAAAGCTGAAAGAAAAAAAACAGGCCGGCGGGGAGGCCGGCCCGTTGAATCGGATTTGGGGCGCGGATCAGGCCACTTTGACCTCAATCTGACGGGGCTTCGCGGCCTGGGCCTTGGGCAGTTTCAGCGTCAGGACACCGTGCTTGAGCTCGGCCGAGATCCCCTCGCGGTCGATCTCCTCGCTCAGGCGGAACTGGCGGAAGTAATCGACCAGGTCATACTCGTTGATCGCGTTGCTCTTCTTGTCGATGTGCTGGACGCGGCCCTCGATTGTGAGGACGCCGTCTTCATCGACGCGGACGTTCAGGCCGTCCTTCTCGACGCCGGGCAGGTCCGCGACGACCGTCAGGTCGCCGTTGGTCTCGAAAATATCGACCGGCGGAAACTGATAGCGGTTTTCGTCGCGGGTTACCGGCGGGGTGCGGGTTTCTGCGGCCTGGTTATTTGGGGTTTGAAGTGTGTTCTCAGCCATATTCGATATACCTCACTTTAAGGATTCGCGTGTCCCTCGCTCACGCTCGGGCTACTGCATCAATGCCGACGTCACGCCACGTTGACGGTGATCCGGCGCGGCTTGGCGTGCTCGGCCTTGGGCATCTTGATGGTCAGGATGCCGTTCTTGTAGTCGGCCGTGATCTTGTCGGGATTGACCGGCGCGGGCAGCGACAGGATGCGGACGAAGGCGCCGGCCGAGCGCTCGTTGCGGTGATAGGCGTCAGCCTCGACGTCTTTCGGCGCGGGTTTGCTCCCCTCGATGCGCAGCTGCTGGTTGATGACCGATACCTTGAGCGCGTCAAGGTCGATGCCGGGCGCCAGCGCCTCGACGACGATCTCGTCGGCGCGGTCATCGAGCCGCAGCAGCGGGTACGCGCGCGCGGCCAGGCCTGGGAGGAACGATACCTTGCTCAGCGGCGAACGCCACGAGGTTTGACTGAACAGCCTGTCGATCTCGCGATGAAGCATATCCATCTCGCGGAAAGGATCCCATGCGAATGCCATGATCCGTTTCCTCCTTGTCTCGGGGTGCGTCGGGCTTCTTGCGGCCCGAGGGCCGAGGTTCGCGGGGGCTTTCCGCCGGCCTCGACGATAACTGGAGGATTGCATAGAGGATGCCAAACCGAAAAACGGGGAAAAACCCAGGAAAAGCTGGGAATTAAGGGGTTTGGACGGTGAACACGGCGACCAAAAGAATCAAAATGACACAACTGGCTGGGTGCGGTGACGGGATTTGATACGAATGAAGAATGTGTTGTGCCGGAACGATCACGAACGCAGATCACGGGGAAACAAAAGAACAGGCGGAACCCATTGCGGGATCCGCCTGTTTCGGGAACTTACATCAGGGCGAAATACGAATTACTGGGCCGGCGTCGTCGCGGTCGTCGCCGCCGTGGCAGCCGCAGGCGTGGCAGCCGTGGCGCCAGCCGGAGCAGGAGACGTCTCACTAACCGGCTCGGGCTCGGTGACCGGAGCAGCCTGTTTCTTGCAGGCAAATGCCGAGGCGCCCACGAAAGCAACCAGGCACAAGTATGTGAACCAACGCTTCATCATTCCGACTCCTTTGTTCAGCAAGGTCAAACCGGACGCATCCGGCTTAGGCAACTGGTGCGGGGTAACCAGTTTGCGTTTGATCCATTCAATTTATACCTATATAAATTATAATAACCAAGAAAAAACGTTATGTTGAAATCCAATGCAATCGCAACGGCTTTATTTGTTCAGTTGTCGCTCAACGATGGCCGGCAGGGCGGCCAGCACGGCGTCGAGCTTGTCCGGATTCGCCGCGCCGCCGCGCGCCATCTGGGGCTTGCCGCCGCCCTTGCCGCCGAGCGGGGCCAGGGCCTCGCGGATGATGTCGGGGGCCTTGAGGCGCGCCGGCGCGATGTCGGCCGTCACGCCGACGACCATGTTGACCTTGTCGTCGAGGACGGAGCAGAAGACGCCGACCGTTTTCTCGGCGCTCTTCTGGCGGGTGGCGTCCCACGCCTGGGCGAGGGCGTTCAGGTCCGCGCCGTCCATGCGCTGGACGACGAGCTTGACGTCGCCGATCACGCGGGCCTCGCCGGCGGCGGAGGCGGCCTGCTCGCGGACCTTTTCGGCGCGGACTTCCTCGACCTGGCGGCGCAGTTGCTTGAGCTCGTCCTGCATGGAAACGAGACGGTCCTCGACCTGGTCGGCCGGGGCGGACATGCGCCGTGAAAGCGAGTTGAGCATGTCGCGCTCGTTGAGGGCACGCTCGACGGCGGCGGCGCCGGTGAGGGCCTCGATGCGGCGCACGCCGGAGGCGACCGACGATTCGCCGGTAATGACGAACAGGCCGATCTGGCCGGTGGCCCTGGCGTGCGTGCCGCCGCAGAATTCGCGCGAGATGACCTCGTCGCCCTGGCCCATCGTGATGACGCGCACGCGCGCGCCGTATTTTTCGCCGAACGGAGCGATGGCGCCCGTGCGGCGCGCCTCCTCGAGGTCCATCTCCGCCGTGCGCACGGGCGCGATTTTGCGGATCATTTCGTTGACGAGTTCCTCGACGCGGCGCAGCTGCGCGGCAGTGGCGGGCTCGGGGTTGGTGAAGTCGAAGCGCAGGCCCTCGGGGCCGACGAACGAGCCCTGCTGGGGGATGTGGGCGCCGACGACCTTCTTGAGCGCGGCCTGCATGAGGTGCGTCGCCGAGTGGTTGGCGACGGTCGCGAGGCGGCGCGCCTCATCGACCTGCGCGAACACGTGCCGGCCGACCTCGATCGCGTCGATGGCCTCGCCGAAGTGCATGGTGTAACCGTTGGTGGTTTTCTGCGTGTCCTCGACGTTCATGAGCGGCTCGCCGACGAGCTTGCTTTGGGCGTCTTCGGCGCTGAGGTTCGGGTCGGGCGGGTTCTCGGGATCGATCACCGCGAGGATCTGGCCGGTGTCGCCGATCTGGCCGCCGGACTCGGCGTAAAACGGCGTGCGGTCGAGCACGATGATGCCCGACTGGCCCTGCTCGAGACGCTCGACGCGCTGGCCGTCGCGAATGATCGCAAGGACGCGGGCCTCGTCTTCCGTGACGTCGTAGCCAACAAACTGCGTCTTGCTTTTGTTGCCGAGATCGGCGAGCAGCTCGGCCCACTTCGCCTCGCCGGAGCCGCCTTTCCACGAGGCGCGCGCGCGGGATTTGCCCTCGGCGAGCGCAAGGTCGTAACCCTCGACATCGACGCTGATGCCGCGTTCCTCGGCGGTCTCGACGGTGAGGTCGATCGGATAGCCGTAGGTCTCGTAGAGGCGGTAGGCATCGTCGCCCTTGAGCGTGCCGCCGGGCTCGATGTCGGCGAGCAACTCGTCGAGGAGCTGGCTGCCCTGGTTGAGCGTGCGGTTGAAGCGCTCTTCCTCGAGGCGGATCGTTTTCTCGATGATGTCGGGGTGCTTGAGGAGCTCGGGGTAGGCCTCGCCCATGACGTCGATCACCGGCTTGACGAGCCGCCAGATGAACGGGTCGCTCAGGCCGAGCTTCTTGCCGAAGCGCGCGGCGCGGCGCAGGATGCGGCGCAGGACGTAGCCGCGGCCTTCGTTGCTGGGGACGAGGCCCTCGGCGAGCGTGAACGTCAGCGCGCGCGCATGGTCGGCGATGGCGTTCATCGCGAGACGCACCTCGGCGGGCTTCATGCCTCGGGCTTCGAGCGCCGTCAGGACGCTCTTTTCAGCATGGACGGCGGGGTATGGGAGGCCGGTGATTTCGCTCACGGCATCGACCATCGGCGCGAGCAGGTCGCTCTCGTAGGGCGTCATGACCTTGCCGCCGCTCTGGATGAACTGGACGGACGTCGTCGTGCGCTCGAGGCCCATGCCGGTGTCGATGCCGCGGTTCTTGAGCGGCTTGCGCGAGCCGTCGAGCTGCTGGTCGTATTGCGGGAAGACGAGGTTCCAGATTTCGAGGAACAGGTCGCCCTTATCGACGATGTCGCGCGCGATCTCGGCGAGCGAGGCCTTGTCGCCCTTTTTCGCGAGGTCGTGGTAATACTTCAGCTCCTCGTCGGTGCCGATGAAGAACTTGATTTCGCTGCATGGGCCGCAGGCGCCGGTCTCGCCGGCCGGACCCCAGAAGTTTTCCTTCTCGTCGAGGAGCGTGATCGGGTTGACGTTGCCGGTTTCCTTGGCCCAGATCTCGCGCGCCTCCTCATCGACGATCATGTCGCCGTTCTTTTTCTTGCCGTAAATGGTCGGCCAGATGCGGTCGGCGGGCAGGCCGAGCCACTTCTTGCCGGTGCAGAACTCCCAGGCCCACGTGATGGCCTCGCGCTTGAAGTAGTCGCCGAAGCTGAAGTTGCCGAGCATCTCGAAGAACGTGTGGTGGCGAAGTGTCTTGCCGACGTTCTCGAGGTCGGAGCCCTTGCCGCCGGCGCGCAGGCACTTCTGGACGGTGGTGGCGCGCGTGTAGGGCAGCGGCACCTGGCCGGAGTAGAGAGCCTTGAATTGCACCATGCCGGCCGAGGTGAACATCAGCGTCGGGTCGTCCGGCGGCACCAGCGGCGCGCTCGAAACGTGGCGATGGTCGCGTTCGACGAAGAACTGGACGTAAAGTTTGCGAATCTCGGCGGCGGTCAGCATGTTGATATGGCTTCCGGCAATGGAATGGTTTGTCACGGTCCGCTGCTAAACAGCATGAACCAAATTGGAGTATAAAATGATAAATGAAAAATGAGAAACGAGAAATTGTGAAAGAAACCCCAGACAGATTGAACAGGAGGCAACGGAGGGAACAGATGAGACTAAAGTTCGTAGTCCCGCCTTCAGGCGGA
>JAJFUE010000015.1 GCA_021372575.1 bacterium
GCCGGCGGCGCGGTCGCCGGATGCCGCGCCGAGGCCAACGGCGGCGCGGGCGTCCAGGGAAGCGGCAGCTTCACCGATTGCGTTGTCTATGGCAATGGCACGGGGCTGAGCCTGACCGGCACGGCCACGCGCTGTTATATCGCCGAAAACCTGGGCGACGGCGTCGATGGCGGAACCGTGGTCGATAGCGTGGTGGCGGGCAACAAGGGCCAGGGGATCGACACGCCGGCCGGCATCAGCGGCTCTTATATCGTAGGCAACCTGTCGCACGGCGTGTTCAATGTCTCCAATACCGGCCAGATGCACGGTTGCTACCTGGACGACAACGGCAGCGGATTCGATTATTGCGACACGCGGCTCAGTACGGCGCTGCCGGTGGTCAACCTGACCGGCAATTACTGGGGGCCGGTGACCACGCCGGTCATGGACGCGCACCCGTGGGGGACGAATTTCAATATTTCGCGCATCCGCGATTTCTGGGACGACTATACCCTGACCGAGGCCAATTACGGCGGCCATCTGGCGGCGCCACCCGGAAGCACCAACGCCCCGGCGTTCCTGCTGTCCGTGACGCCCAATACCAAGAGCGCCGTCGGCGTCGGTCAGACGACGTTCACCCTGACCTACAACCGCCCCATGAACACGGCCGTCAACCCATCCGTGACGTTCGGTCGGACATTGCCTTACGCGACCTACATCGTCGAGCCGCATCCGGGCTGGATCAATCCGACGACGTGGCAGGGGGTGTTCGCCGTCCAGTCGGATACGATCAACGGCACGCACACGCTGCGGGTTACCGGGCCGCGCGCCGCCAACGGTTTTGTCCTGCCCGACGACGTCTCTCACCCATTCATTGTCGATACGTCGGGCGGCGGGTCGGCCAACAACGGCATCGCCACGGCGCTCGGCTCGACCCGGATGAGCCTGAACTGGAGCGAGGCGGGGCGCTCGCCGACGGCGATCGGCTACAATGTCCTGCGCAGCATGTCGGGAATGGCCGGCACCTTCACACGCGTCAACGCATCCCCCGTGCCCACGCCCGCATACACGGACACGGGGCTGGCATCCGGCCAGCTTTATTTCTACGTCGTCGATGTGGTCGAGGCGGACAACAGCGCCACGCAATGGACGCCGCCGTTCTACGGCATCACGACGGGCGGGACGCTGCCGCTCGTTCAATTCGCCGTCTCGAGCTCGATGGCCAACGAAAATGGGGGCGTCGCGCGCCTGTCGCTGACGATGTCGCAATCGAGCAGCGTGCCGGTGACGGTTCAATACCAGGTCGGCGGCACGGCCACGGCCGGCTCCGATTACGTGGCCCCGGCGGGCAGCGTGACGTTCAACGCGGGCCAGATCGAGCGCCAGATCGACCTGACGATCCTGGAAGACACCGCCATCGAGCCCGACGAAACGGTCGTCCTGACGCTGACGGGGGCGACCAACGCCAACCTCGGCGACCGGTCCGTCCACACCCTGACCATCGTCGATGACGATTGTCCGGCCGTCAGTTTCCTGGCTCCGACAGCCACCGCGCAGGAAAGCTCGGGGACGGTAAACTGCACGCTCGCGCTCTCGGATCCGATCAGCAAATCGGTGACCGTGCAATACTCGGTCGGCGGCAACGCCACCGGCTCGGGCGTGGATTTCGACAGCCTTTCGGGGATCGCGACATTCGCCCCCAACGAAACCCAGAAGTCAATCCCGGTGCATATCATTGATGACACGGCCGTGGAACTCGATGAAACGATCGTCCTGACGCTGACCGGCGCCGTCAACGCGACGCCGCTCGGGACGACCCAGCACACGCTCGTGATCCAGGACAACGATCCACCGATTGTGGGATTCTCATCGGCCGCGTCGTCGGTCGGGGAAGGCGGGGGAACGGCGCGCGTCGCGGTGACGCTTTCGGCGCGAACCAACCGCACCGTCACGGTCACGTACTCGACGGGCGGCACGGCCCAGGGAGGCGGGGTTGACTTCACAACGCCGGGCGGAACCGTCGTTTTCAATCCCACCGAAACCACCCGCTACATCGACCTGCCGATCATCGACGACGGCGAGATCGAGCCGGCCGAGACGGTCGTGCTGACGCTCACCGGCGCGGCCGGCGGCGTGATCGGAACGCCGTCCCAGCACACGCTGACGATCGACGACAACGATACGCCGGTTGTCGTTTTTTCCGACTTCTTCTCGACCGCGAACGAAAATGCGGGCTGGACGACGATCACGCTGCAGCTGTCGCATGCGGCGTACCAGCCGGTGGACGTCTATTACTCGGCCGGCGGCACGGCCCAGGGCGGCGGCGTCGATTACGACACGCCGCCGGGCGTGGTCACGTTCGCGCCGCTGGAAACCGTCAAGCGAATCCCGATCCATCTCATTGACGACGCGCTGGCCGAGGCCGACAAGGGGCTTGTTTTCACGATCAACAGCTCCGCCAATGCGACAATCGGCTCGCCGTCCCAGCACACGCTGATCATCTACGACGACGACCAGCAAACCTCGCGGGCGATCGTGAGCTTCGCGACCGGACAAAGCACGGTGGCGGAAGACGACGGGATCGCGACGGTTACGCTGCATCTGACCCGGCGGCCGGGCGACACGAGCACCGTCACGGCTCATTACGCCGTCAGCGGCACGGCCGCCGGCGGCGGCATCGATTTCAGCCTGCCGACGGGCAATGCGGTCACCTTCGAGTCCGGGGCGACAACCCGGTCGATCGTTGTGACGATTCTCAACGACGCCCTGTTCGAGCCCGACGAGACGGTGCAGTTGACGTTGACCAGCGCCGACAACGGCGCGCCGGGCGGCATCGTTCAACACACGCTGACGATCATCGACGACGACCGGCCCCGGTCCGCGGTCAGGCGCAACTGGGAACTTTATCGATAAGGGTCCGCGCGACGGTGATCGACGGCATGGGCCATGCCGATTATTCCCGCCCGGCATCCTCGAGCGCGGCGTGCGCGCAGGGTGCGGGCCCTCGTCATGCAGCCTTTTGACGGGCTTTTTACTTTACCGCTTTCTCAATTCTGGCCAGCGCCCCCGTGATGCGCGAGGCTTGGAGGCCGTCGGGCCGGTTCGTGTGCGACGAGCCGTATTTCGACGACTTCGTGTCGGCCTTGAGGGCGGCCTGAATCGGCAGCGACTCCTCGTAAGCCTGCTTCGCGGTGGCCTTGTCGCCCTTCTCAAGAGCCATGGTCGCCCTCACGGCGCAGTCATACAGGCCCATCTGGTTCTGGGCATAGACGATCAGCGCGTCGTCCTCGGCGAGGCGGCTCTTGATGCGGTCGGGCACCTGGATCGTCTTGGCCTTGTCCATCTCGACGCGCGCCTGCTTGAGGGCGGCGAGCATCTCGGGCCAGGCGGGTCCGTCATTCATGCCGTCGGCGGGATGGTTGGGCACGTATTGCATGTGCTTGTGCTCGAAGAGATTGCCCTTGCCGGCGTTGAGCGTGTCCATCATCGGCATGCGCACTTCGTGGCAGTTGGAAAGGGCCGTGCGCAGCGACGCGTACACCTTGCGCATCTGGTCGGCCGCGGGGCCATAACGGCCGGTGTAATAGTCGTTCAGCAGCGCATCGACGTCGATGTCCGGATTCCAGAGCATGCGCGACAGCTGCCACTGCGTCAGCGAGCGCGTGCCCCAGTTGGCGACCGGCACGTGCATGTAATGGAACGCGCGCGCCCCGGTCTTGTAGAAGTACGGGATGTCGGCGCGCTGGATTTCATCGAACACGATCGGCAGGTGATGGAAGCGCGAGACGTTGTAGTATTCGCCGATGAACAGCGGGCCGGTGAACTTGCGGTCCGGGCCGATCCAGCCCTGGTACTGCTTGAAGTATTCCCGGTTCAGCTCCGTGCACTTGGGATCATCAAAGCGGTGCACGTAGCAGCGCAGGATCGGGAAGTAGGTCGCCCACATGTGCTGGAAATCGAAATCGGCCGGCAGCGGCTTGGTGGGCGGCTCGATGAGCTCGTCGTAAGCCAGGAAGCCGATCATGACGTCGCGCTTGAGACGCCCCTCGGCCTTGGCCTTTTCGAGCTCCTTCTGCAGGGCGTAAACAATCCGGAAATTCCGGTCGGTGAGCGACCCGAGCGCCTTGCACTTGTCGCAGCGGCACCAGCGGTCGGCGCCGTCGAACATCCACATGTTGATGCTGTCGGCGTACTGCCACTTGGTGTTGATCAGCGCATCGACGATGTTTTTCATCAGTTCGTGGACGGCGTCATCATTCGAGTCGCAGATGTTCGTGCCCCAGTCGGTGTTGAAATCGAACTGGCGCTTGCCGTTGCGCATGCCGTACCACTCGGGGTGGACTTCGCTGTAGCTGATTGCATCGTCGTCGTTGAGGTTGCCCTGGTACTTGCCGGGCTTGTACGGATCGGCCGGCCGGCCCGCGCTTGCCGGGAATTGCGGGACGTAATACGGGTAGGTCATGTTGGGGTTGAGGAACTGCGTTTGCAGCGCGTGCTGGCCGGCGGTCAGCAGGATGCCGCGCATTTTGCAGTTGGTCGGATCGCTCTGCTCGACCGTCCAGAAGTTCATGCGGTTGCGGCCCATCCACTCGATGAACGCCGGCGTGCCGCGGTCTTCCCACGCGTAGAATCCGCGCGTCGTGTAGCCGGGCTGCTCCTTCAAATCCATTTTCTTGATTTCGAATTTGACCTGCGGGACTTCCTCGTTGGCCTCGCCGGGGGCGAACCAGCGCACGCCGTTGAGATCGAGGTAGCGGTACGCGGCATAAAGCGTCCCGGTCCGGTCGGCGCCGGCCAGAACGAGGGCGTTGTCCTCGGGGCTGCCCAGGATGCGGTACGACTGGTCGGGGCCGGAAGACTTTTTCTCGAGACCCAGCTTGTCGGCGAGCGCGGCGACCTTCTTGTTGCTCCCCGGATTGCCGACGAGGATCATCGGCCCGCTGACCTTTTGATCGTCATCGACGATGGGGAAGGCGGATATGTCCGACCCGTTCATTTTTGCCAGGTATTGCTGCAGTTCGAGCGCCGCGAGCGCCTCTGTGCAGATGATCGTATCGGGGCCCTCGTGGACGCTCCACTCGACGTCGGTGCGGGCGTCGAGCGCTTTTTGCGGCGTCGCGAACGAGCCGAGGTTGACGACGATGGTCGCCTTTTGGGCCGCCGCCGACGCCGAAGCGCGAGTCGAAGCGCACGACGAAGCGCCGAGCAGCATCAGACTTGCCATCAGGATGAGAGTCTGTTTCATGATCCGCTTCCTCATTGTGGACATTGAGAGAATACTAATCACCGGTCCTGACTACTGTAAACGTTCTTTTTGCATGATCCTCACGATACCGATTATTTCGGTTTGGAGTGCGCGTTACGGCCATCCGGCCATGCCATTGTCGCGAAATCAAATGAACAGGAATTCAGGCTGGCAGTCTTCGTGACTACCCAGCCAGGCCGGCCTTGAGTTTGGCTCCATAAACATGCGGGTGGCCGCCGTTGCGCCTCGCGCTACGATTTCGGCCGGACGGTGCAGGACTGGTCAAGGACATGCAAAAACTGGCCGACCGCACCTCGGGCGGCAATCGCTAGCCTTGCCGGGATCGCTTCGGGAAGATAATAGGAATTCTGCATCAGCAAGACCCGTAAATAGCCATGTGAGAACATGCAAAGGGTATTATTCGGGGCGTCAGAGGACGGTTCCTGATATTCTTTCATTTTTCTTTCCGGCTGTTTCCCGGGTCATACTCTATTGGTATGCCGCCCAGTTTGTTGCAGCGTTTTTCGTTGTAACGGTGCCGATCTCGATGTTGCCCCTGGGCGTCAGGTCGCGGCCGATGAAGGCGGCGTAGTCGAGGCCGTAACGGTCGGCCTGGAAGACCGCGTTCATGAACCCGCCGCGCGGGTCGGCGGGGATCGCGTCGCCCTGCGTCATCGGGCCGGAGTCGGTGACCGGGCACACGTAGCGCCACACGATCGCGCCGGCCGACGTGACCTCGAACAGGTTCCCCTTGAGCCCCTCGCAAATGAGCGTGTTGCCGTTCGGAAGCCGCTGCGCGCCGGATATTTCTGCCGAATAAAAGTCGCTCGGGTTCGGGGCCTTGTAGGTCCATGTGAGCGTCGATGGACCGAACGCGGTCCCCGCCGTGCGCGAGTAGTTGCCTGAACCATCGACCGGCGGCGTGATTTCGTCAATGGTCGAGTATCCGCGTCCGATGCCGTTGTTGAAGATCAGTATGTCGCCGGCGCCGGGCCGGCCGTCCGGGATCCATTCGGTGTCGTGCTGCTGAAACAGCATCTGGTTGCTTGACGTTCCCATCCCGTATTGCTGTGGATTGCCCCAGCGGTAAAGCAGGTCGCCGCCTTTGTTGTAGC
Organism: bacterium; assembly: GCA_021372575.1. Lineage (GTDB taxonomy): Bacteria > Sumerlaeota > Sumerlaeia > MVZB01 > MVZB01 > JAJFUE01. Next base: position 6,340 of record JAJFUE010000015.1, read on the forward strand.
GGCCGCCGGTGTGGCCCGCGGCGACGGTGGTCGATGTCTGGTGATCGATCACCCACGCCTCGCTGTTGCCGCGAGCGCTCATCATGATCTGGTCGAGCCCCGCGTTGTAGCTGATCGTGTTCATGTGGTTCCAGAACTGCGGGATTTTCTGGCCGGTCCCGTTGGCGTCGATCAGCTCGGGATGATTCGCCACAACGCCGTAGTTGTTTTTCGAGGAATCAAAATCCTGAATCAGGTGATCCCACACGTGCCACTGCCAGACGACCGTGCCGCCCGACGGCCGCACCGGCTGAATCTCGACGACGTAATCGGGAAGCATGTAACCGCTCGTCGAGATCTGCGTGTCGAGGATCGCGGGATTAAACCCGGCCGCGATGCACTCCGCATACGTTTTCTTCTCCGCCACGAGCAGAATCACATTCCCGTTGGGCAGCACCTTGAAATCGTGGTGCGCGATGTAGGTGCTCGAGTAGCAGTCGTATTCCCACACAAGGTTGCCGTCCCAGTCGTATTCCTCGATGCGTCCGCCTTCGCCGCCGCCGGTCGATGGACCACCCTGCTTGATCATGCATTCGCGGAAGAGGTGGCCGTTGGGCATCAGGTACGCCGTGCGTCCGGGCTCGTAGGCGCTGTCCCACGTGTGCACGTATTGACCATTGTTGTCGATCAGGTAGGTGCGCGTGTAATGCATCGGAGCGAGGAGCGTGTAGCCGGCAAACGCGCCCGAAAGGTTTGTGAACAAGCCGACGGTTCGCGTTGTCGAGGAAGACGACACCGTATACGAATACGTCGTTGTCGGCGCGGCGGCGGGATCGACTGTCTGGTTGGATTGGCCGTCGGCCGCCGTGATGTAGTAATGGACTGTCGTTCCGGTGGCGAACGCCGGAATTTGCGCGCCATAGACGTGATCGCCCGCCGCGCCGTCGCCGTGCGCGCCATCGTCATACATCGGGACGGTCGCGGTCGAACCGCCGCCGCTGCCGGTCGTGACCTTGACCGTGATCTGGTCCAGGTCGATGCGTTCGTCGGCGTTGCCGCCGCGGAACTGGAAGCGCAGCTTGATGCCGCTGACAAGCTCATTGCTCGCGAGGTCGTAATGGAACTTTTGCCAGGCATGGCTCGTGCCGGTCAGTTCGCTGAGCCGCGTCTGAAAACCGCTCCCCGAGTCGATCTGGAACGTCCAGCCGTCGGTCGAATCAAGGCCGTTCGTTTGCACCCAGAATTCGACGTAGCCCGCCGTGCCGGCCGCGTTGATGCCGCTGGTCGTCGCGATCATCGAAGCGGTCAGGTCGGACGTGCCGATATGGAACTGCGCGCCGCATGCGTTGCCGCTGCCGTAATTCGAGCCGGTTCGCTGCTCGATGTAGTTGCCGGTCACGGTCCAGGCATTATCGGCGCCCAAGCCTGTCCACGGCTTCACCGCTGTCACGCACATCGTTTCCGAGAAGACCGCTGTTTCGGATGTCGTTTCCGTTCCGGAACCGGTCCAGTACGTGAGGTTCGCGTTCGCGACCGAGATGTCATCCGTAATCGTGGCGTTGACCCAGACCGCATCGGCCGGTGTCGGGGCACTCGGCGTGCGCGTGGTTCCGGAAATCGCCGGCGGCAGTGAGCCCGACGATGGCGCGCCGCCGCGAGCGACGCGGAAGCCGACGTGGAACCACGGGCCGTTGGGGTCGCCGGGGCCGCGGTAGTAGCCCGGGTCGCGATTCGAGACGCGCCCCATCCCGTACATATCCTGGCCGTTATACCACTGGCCGCCGCGCATGCCGTGATAGGCCTTACCATCGGGCATCGCGTCGCCGCTTGTCGGGCCGGGCGGATTCGTCGTGACCGAGTGATCCACGCAATACTGATAATAGTCCCTGCCATACCAGTCGTTGATCCACTGCCACACGTTGCCGGACATGTCATAGAGGCCGTAGGCGTTTGCGCCGTCTTTCGTCTGATACACGGTTTGCGCGCCGGGCCAGCCAAAATCGGCCTTCGCGTGCAGTTCGCCGTTATAGAAACCGACTGGCGTGGTGTGCGGATCCGCGCCGGTTTCATACGGGTCGCCCGAGCCCGGCCAGTTGGCGAGCGTGCCGCTGGAATTCAAGTCGGCGCCCCACGGGAACATGCAGTAAGGATTGTAAAGCCCGCCGCGGCCGGCGTATTCCCACTCGGCTTCGGTCGGCAGGCGGTAGCCGGTTTTCGTGAGATCGAACGCGCCGGTCGAGAGCGTGTACACCGGCTCGTAGCCGTCGCGGGCGCTCAGCCAGTTGCAATAAGCCGCCGCGCCGAGCCAGCGGATGCCGGTGATCGGGTGCAGGTCGCGGCCGTCGCGCACCGCGAATGTGGAGCCGTCCCAATTGATGCGGCTTGCCGGGTCGGCGGCATAAGTGTCGCTGTATATCTCGCTGCCGCCGACTCCGTAAATATAATTCGAGCGCACTTCGATGAGCCCCTGCGCGAGCGCCGCGTTGAGGTAGTCGCAATACTCGCGGCACGTGACGTCGGTTTTGCACAGGTAAAACGCGCTGATCGTGACGGCATGCAGCGGCAGTTCGTCCGTCGGGTGCAGCGGATCGACGAAGCCCTGGTGATCGCCCATCGAGAACGATCCGCCCGGAATCACCGCGAACGACGGCACGAACGCCGTCGTCGTTGTCGCCGAAACATCCCTCACGCACCGCACCGGCAGCGCGGTCGTCTTATCGTTGTAGCTCACGATCCCGTATTGAAGATCCGCGGTCCACGCCAGCGTCGAATTGTTTACCATGCTTGTCGACGACCAGTATTCATCGACCTGTGCGCCGGGGAAGAACGCCGTGTCGATCGACGGCTCGGTGAGCGTCTCGTCGTTGAGCGATTGCAGTTCCTTCACGTTCGGCAGCCGCCAATCGCCGCGGCCGGCAAGCGTGAGGCCTTCGGCATACGACAGCGCGTTTTCCCATGTCTTCGTCGCCGGCGACTCGCCCTTCTGCCACATCAGGTTCGTGTCGAGGTCGGTCACCGTCCCGTCGCCGTTATCCTTGAAATGATGAATCGGGCCTGAATATACGGGCGCGGTTGCTCCACGCACGCAACGCACATGGAACCGCTTCGATCCACCCGCGCTGATCGTTTCGCTCTTCGGGTGCGGACCGATCCCGCCGCCGGCGTTGGCCGACCACACGCGCGTCGCGTCACTCGCCAGCGTGTCGCGTGACCACCAATACTCGGCCGCGCTCGCGGTGAAGACCGAATCCATCGCCGGGTTGATCGTTCCCTGCTTCATGATGCTGAACAGTTCATGCGCGGTCGGCAGCCGCCAGTCGTCGTGGCCGCCGAGGACTAAGCTGAGCGAGTAGGTGGTCGCCGCATCGAAAGTCATCTCGCCGCCATCGGCCTTTTGCCACATGAGCCCGGTGACGTTGTCGGTGATCGTGCCATTGCCGTTGTCGGTGTATGAGGGCGGGTTGATTGTGTAGTCGGCATCCTCGCCGAACGTGCCCGTGAAGCTCGCCGTCTGGCCGGTGTCGGGGAGCGCGGTCATGCTCCAGGCGCTTGCCGCCTCGGCGGTAATCGTCCGCACCGGCGTCATGTCCTTGCCCATGAATCCCGCGAAACTGGCCGGGTAGCGATGCGCGCGCCACACCGCGTTCGTCATCGGCACGCAGTCGCCGATCGCGCCCACCACGCCGCTCGCCGTCACCGGGTTGATATATTCCCACACGACCTGGCTGTTGCTGGTGACCTCCAGCATGTAGCCCGTCGTCGCGGCGCAGATCAGCGTGTTGCCGTTCGAAAGCCGCTCGGCGCTCGATCCGAACTGGCTGAACAGCGTCAGGTTGCTCAGCGTGCCGTATTTCCAGACGACCTGCCTCGACAGCAACTGATTGGCCTTCATCGTATCCTTGTCGAACGTCCACGTGCTATAGCCGGCGCTCGGCGGATTGACGTAAGCGCCGGTGTCGGTCCCGCTTGAGTTCAGATACGGGTTGATCTCAAACACATACGACTGCGGCGTGCGCTGGAAGAGAAATTGGTTATTGCTGAAGACCATCAGGTGGCCGGCCCCGGTAAGGCCCGAAGCGATCCAGTGCGCGTTGTTGCTCGCGCCGATCTGCTTGTTGCCGTTCGTCGTGTTTTCCCAGTTGGTGGTGACCGACGGCGCGCTGCCTTGCAAATACCTCGCCGGGTCGCCGAACCGATACAGGAAATCGCCCGCGCTCGAGGCCGCGGCGGCGATGCTGGCCGCCGGATTCCCCGCGATGAACGTGCTGCCATGATTGACAATATAAAATTCGCCTTGCTCCGAGTTGACGACGATCTGATCGAGCGACTGGTTATAATCGAGCGAGTTGCAACTCGGCCACTGGCTGCGGATCGGACGGCCGGGCAGGTTCAGGTTTAGTCTGCCGGGATAATCGGAAATGGTTTTGCCCGAGCCGACGTAATTGCTTTTCGATGAGTCCACGTTCTGAATGCCGTGATCGAAGAAACACCATTCCCAGATCACGTTGCCGTTCATGTCGATTTCCACGATGCAGTCGGCCTGCGCGCCGATGTAAGGCGCGTCGGCCGGATCGCACCCGGCGGCGATGCACTGCGCATTCGTCAAATCCTTCGCGGCGATATAAATCGTCGCCCACGCGCCCAGCTTGGGATCATAAATGCGTGCGAAATCGCCGTGCGGGTGATAGCCGGAGCGCGTTTCGGTGTATTGCCAGGCGGTGTTCCCGTTCCAGTCGAGCTCACGGAAGCCCGTGTAGGACGTGCCGCTTGTGACCGCGTCGAGCAGGTGCCCGTTCTCAAGCAGGCGCGGGTTGGCGCCCATCGCCCACGTGTTCACGACCCGGCCCTGCATGTCGATCAGGTAGGTTTTGTTCTGCGCCCCAAAGAGCGTATAGCCGTTCGCCGAATTGACCGAGTCGTAATACTGAACTTCGGTTTCGCGCTGCAGGGCCTGATACGACTGGCCGGCGTATGGATTAGAAACCGTGCTGCGGCCGGCGATCGTGTTTCCCGGCGTGAGCGAACGCCCCGAAAACGCCGGATGGCTCGCGCCGTAGCGATACGCCCTGAAAATCGAAATCACCATTGGCAGCTTGTCGCCGGTCTGCTGCACGATCCCGCTCTTTGCCACCGGAACGATGTATTCCCACACGACCTGGCTGTCCGATGTGACCTCGGAGATGTATCCGTATGTATCCGCGCAGACGAGCGTGTTGCCGTTCGGCAGCCGCTGCCCGCTGCAGCCGATCGTGGAGAACAGCGTCGAGCTGTTCTTCGACCGATAATTCCACACGATCTGTTTCGATTGCTGCTTCGGCGTCTTGTCGGTCACGGCGGGGAAAGTGATCGTGTTGTATCCCGCATCGGGCGGATTCACATAATTACCCGTATTTACGCCGCTCGAATTGAGATAAGGATTGATCTCGAAGACCTCGGATTGCGGCGTGTGCTCGGACAGATACTGCGCGTTGTTGAAGATCATGAAGTGCCCGGCGCCGCTCAGTCCCGCGCCGATCCACGAAATGTGATGCGCGCCGCCGAGTTGCTTCGTGCCGTGCGTCGACTGCGTCCAGTCTTCCAGGATCGCGGGCGTCGTGCCCTGCGCATAACGCGCGGGATCGCCGAACCGATACAGGAAATCGCCCGCGCTCGTTGCGGCGGCCGCGATGCTGGCCGTTGGATTTCCGGCCGTGAACGTGTTGCCGTGATCGATGACGTAAAACTCGCCCTGCACCGAATTGATGACGATCTGGTCGAGCGACTGGTTGTAATCGAGCGAATTGCAATGCAGCCAGTCGTCCTTCAGATTGTGGCCGGTGAGATTGATGTCGAGCTTGCCCGGGTAATCGGCGATCGTCTTGCCGGTGCCGACGTAATTGGCTTTCGATGAATCGTAGTTTTGCACTGTGTGGTCGAAGAAGCACCACTCCCAGACGATGTTTCCGCTCATATCGACTTCGACGACCGCGTCCATCTGCGCTCCGGTCGAAGGCGTGCGCGCCGGGTCCGCGCCGGCCGCGACGAGTTGCGCATACGTCAGGTCCTTGTTTGCGATGTAAAGTGTCGTGTAGGCGCCGAGCTTGGGGTTATAGATGCGCGTGAAGTCGTGATGCGGGTGGTAAGTCGAGCGGGCCTCGGTGTATTGCCACGAGGTGTTGCCGTCCCAATCGACCTCGGTGAAGCCGCCGAACCCGCTCGGGTCGTCCTTGGATGCGTCGAGCACGTGGCCGTTGTCGAGCAGGTGGGGATTCGTCCCGATCGGCCACGTGTGCACGACGCGCCCCTGCATGTCGATCAGGTAAGTCGTCCCCGAGACCCCAAAGAACGTGTAGCCGTTGAATGCCCGCGATTGGTCCCAATACTGCAACTCCGTCGGCCGCGTCAGCGCGTCATAGGCAAGCGCCCAAGTCGGCAGAATCATCACGATCAGGCTGGCAATGAAACGGACGAGTTGCATGGGGAGGTCTCCTGTGTTCACGAGTGGCGTAAAAACAAAACGCTCGGCGCGGACAACAGATACAAATATAAATCGAGTCACGTAACAGGAAGGCATCGCGGGGGATTACAAATTTGTCATGCCACCGAGATTGGTACTGATCAATTTGATAGGACGTATTCGAAGATCGTGCGCCGATTTGGACAACCTGGCGCTTCGTTCTCGGGGAGAACCGCGCCGATGTAAGCGGCGCTGGTTTTCGCCGCGGACACATCGACTCTCATGTGCCCGGAGCCGCCGAGGATCGTCCCGTGCGTATAGCCGGCCTCGGTCGCGCGCTCGGGATTCCATCTGCCATTGAACCCCGGCTGCGGCACTTCCTGATAGACGATGCCGCCCAAGTCCTGCTTCGCGAACAGGTGATCGTGGCCGTGGAAGACGATCGAGACGTGGTTCTTAACCAATAGCTGATGGATCGGCATCGACCAACCGGGGCGGTGGAGCGCGAAGGTGTCCTTGCCGTCCGGATCGTGGCTGCCCCATTCGTAATACGGGGCGATCTCGACGCCGCCGCGCGCATCATTCGTCAGGCCGCCGACCAGATTATGGATGAACACGAACTTGAATTTCGCATTGGATTGCGAAAGCGTTTTTTCAAGCCAGCGATACTGTGTTTCGCCGAGCGAGCGACTCCAGCCGTCATCGCGGCCGCGCGGCCGCGAGCTGAACCAGTACGGGTCGAGCACGACGAACAGTGCGTCCCCCCACGTCCACGCGTAGTAATCCTCGAGTTTGCCGCCGGACGGAAGCCCTCCCGTGTTGCCCGTGTAAAACGCATCAGGTTCGGGATTCGGAAAGTATTTTGTGCGCATGAGGTTCGACCACGCGCCAAGGCTCGATAGCGTTCCGTCGTAATCGCGCGCACTTTCGCCGTCGTGGTTGCCGAGCACCAAGAACACCGGTGCCGACCGCCCGATCAGGCCGAAGTAATAACGCTGCGCGACGTACTGCCGCGCCGCCGACTCGCGGCTCGGGTGTTTCTCGGTCATGAACGTGTCGCCGAGGTCGATGTGGAAATCGGGCGCGTCGGCGACGGCGTTTTTCAACGTTTGCGCATAAAGACGCGTGTCGGTTTTTTCGTCGAGGTGCGAGTCGGCCGTGATGGTGAACGTGAACGATTGGCCGGGCGACCGCTGCGTGTGGAAGGCATGAGTTTCGGACTCAAGTATGTCGGGCGGAATACCGGGCAGAATTCTAAAAAATTGGAACGTATACCAATACTTCGTATCTGGTTTGAGATTCTGTAATTGAAATTGGAATTGACCGCCGGGGTTTACAGCCTTCGACTCGGTCTTCTGATCCAATTTTTTCGGGTCCGTCCCGAATGTGATCCACCCATTCAGCCCACTGTTCGCCGTGATTTGCAAACAGATCGAATCGCGCTCGGGCCGGGCCAGCATGATGTCGTAAGGATGCGCGGGGACCGTGGTTTGGAATGTCGATGTGGTTTGGCCCGCTTTACGTTGCGGCTGCCGATTTCCGCCGCGCCGGTTCTGAGCAAACACCGGCGCGGCAAAAACCGCCATTGCGAGGCAAACGAGCATAAAATGGAATGTCTGTTTCATCTTCATACTCGAGTATGTGTGCTGCAACCCGTCATGGGCCATCACTGCTTTTTTACGGGCTCGGCGAAGAACGAATCTGTGTTCGGCAGCGTCGGCAGCGACTGCATCGGGTCCGAATAAATATACGCCGGGGCGCTCTGATAACCACTCAGATTCCTCAGCTTCATCATCGACTGGCGCTGGTCGGCGCTCAGCGTGCGGTTCACGCCGGCAAACGCCGTCGCATACATCCACGACATTTCGCCGTCGAGCCGGCCGTACTGCCGACCGAGCTCAATCACCTTCACGCGCTCAGGTGTTTCGCCCTTGAGAAATTTACGCAGCTCGGTCGAGATCGCGCGGCGCACGTTGACCGTCTTGCTGATGTCGGCGCGCTGGTTCTCGATGATTCCCGTCACCTGCGCGCGTTGCACCGGCGTGAGCAAGTCGAGGAATGCGGCGCCGCTGTCGCCGGTCAGCGATGTGCTGATGTTGTAGTCGCGCTTGCCCATGGCCGGCATGTCCTTCATGTAAAAGCCGCCGAAATACGTGCCGTGCCGCTCGGGGCAGAAGTAGGTGTCGGCCTCGACCGAGCCCGCATACCAGCTGAAGAACTCGCTCGCATACGTCATGTACGCGACATTCACAAGCTTCTCGGTCCCGCGCGGCAGCTTGTAGGGTTCCATATCGACATTCGGCCATGAGCTGAAATCGCCGAATTTCATTTTGGCCAGATACGCCTTCTGATCGGGCGTGAGCGATATGACGAGATCGCCATACATCTTCGCGCGGTCGTAGCTCAGCGCGGCGTCGAAGGCGAAGATCTTGCCGACGTATTCGGCGACCGCTTTTTCGTTGAGGCCCTGGCTGCCGGCCGGAATCTCGTTGTTCGCCTGCCGGTAGAACGCCTTGATGAGCGGCATGCGCATGATCGCGAGCTGCCGCAACTCGAGCGCCTGCTTGCGCGCCATTCGCTCGAACGCGGCGCGCTGCTGATCGTTGAGCGTGTAGAGCACGTTGGCCGCGACGCGGTTCAGGAACATCGGGTTGTGGCCGGTCTGGGCGACGTCGATGTCGCGCATGTACTGGAAGCCGAAGAAATCGCACACCTTGCCCGGCGGGATGAACGTCGCCGCGCCGAAGTCGCCGTTGAGGAACGCCAGTCCGTTGAACGCGATTGTGTGCAGCTGCGCGTTGTCGGAGATCGCCTGCTCGATCGAGTAGCCGTTCGGACCTTTACGTCCCTGTGCGCGCTCTCGCGGCGGGCGCTGCTGGCGCGGCGGCGGCTGCCGTTCCTGCTGCGCAAAAACGTTCGTCGCCATGAGTAGGGCAACGAGAACAAGGATCATCCTGGATTTCATGTCAGTTTCTCCCGTTGGATTTTGGCAAAACGTCATAATGAAACGCGATTTGGCCGGTTTCGGTGCGGACGTAATCGACGCTCACTTTTTCCGGCGCGACCGTCACCCGCACGCGGCCGGGGCCGGGAAGCTTGTCGCCGGCAAACGCGTCGGCGTTGTATAGCGTGGCTTTGGGGTCGGCGGGCAAGGGGAGCGTCTGGTAAACCACGCCGTCCAGCTGCTGGCGCGCGAAGATGTGGTCGTGGCCCTGGAAGAAAATCGTCACGCCATTTTTCGCCATGAGCTGCTGGATCGGCATCGCCCAGCCCGGCCGCCGCTGCGCGAATTCAGCGCCGCCCTTTTTGTCGAAGCCGCCCCACTCGCCCAGCCCGGCCTCTTCGGCGCCGCCGCGTCCGGTCCCGAGCACGTGGTGCGTGAAGACGAACTTGTATTTGGCTTTGCTCCCTTCGAGCGTCTGTTTGAGCCAGCGGTATTGCTCGTCGCCGAGCGTGATCGCCCACATGTCGCGCCGCTGCTTGTTGCGCGTGCCGAGTTCGTTATCGACGGGCGTCGGCGTGTGCCAGTAGAAGTCGATGACGACGAAGAGCGCGTCGCCCCATGTCCAGGCATAGTAGTCGCGCAGCGGCCCGATGAACGGGGCGGGCGTCGAGTCCCCGCTGTAAAAGACGTCGGGGGCCGGCTGCGGAAAGAAGCGATTGCGCGTCGTCTGGATAATCACGCCCGCGCTCGAGGAAGTGCCGTTCAGATTATATTTGGCGGCCTGCTCGTGGTTGCCATTCACTAGAAAAAGCGGCGTGGATTGCGCAAGCAGGCCCAGGTAAAGGCGTTGGTTCAAATAGATTGTATTAACCGCCGCCGGGGTCACGGCCGGCAGCGTGTCGATGCTGAAATCGTCCCCGATCGTCATGTAGAAATCGGGCTTGTCCGCGGCTGCCGCGCGCAGCGTTTTCGCATAAAGCGCGCCGTCGAACATCTGTGGCCGCTCGGGATGCGAGTCCCCCTGAATCTCAAACGTGAACTCATGTCCCGGCGCGCGCTGCGTGTGGAAGCTGAATTCCGCTCCAGCGGCAAAGGCAGTCTCGCCCGGCTTGCGCGTGAGAATCCGGTAATAGACATGCTGGTCCGCCGGCAGACGATCCAGAAGCACGTCGGTCGGGACGCCCGCGGCAAGCAAAAATACATTAGTCTTGCGGTCGTATTTGCCGCTCGCCGCGCCGAACTCGATCATGCCTTCGCGCGCATCGAATGAAAGAATATTGGCCGTGACCGAGTGGTTCGTCGGCCGCCCGAGGACGACTGACGGCGAGGAATGCGCGGCGACTTCAGCCGGCAGCGGAGCCGCCCGGTTCGGACGGCCACGCTTTTGGCTGCCTTCGGGATTCGCTTTCTGTCGTGTGCGCTTCTGTTGTTGCTTCTGGAGCTTTTGTTCGCGCTTCGCTTCGCGTCCGGCCTGATTACCGCGTTTCGGTTGTTGTGCGCCGGCCGGCATCGCGACTGATGCGATCAACACGATCGCCGCGAGCATCAAGATATTTATCCGTAATTTTCTCACCGGCGGCCCCTTTCCGAATCAATTATGTCGTGGGCTCAATTACAGCAATACGCCGCCGGGCATGACAATATTGTAATGACGTTCGATTGGTAATTATCCGGCCGTTTCGGCTATATTCGCCTTATGAAGATTCTGGTTGTCGAAGACGAACAACATATCGCGGGCTTCATCAGGAAAGGATTGGAGTCGGCGGGTTTTTGCGTGGACGTGAGCAACGACGGCGACGACGGATACCACCTTGCGACGACGCAGCCATACGACGTGATCGTGCTCGACATTATGCTTCCCGGCCGCGATGGGCTGAGCATTCTCGACAATCTGCGCAAGGCCAAAAACGCCGTCCCGGTGATCATCCTCACCGCGCGCACGACGCTTGACGAGCGGCTGCAGGGCCTCAATCTCGGCGCGGACGACTATCTCACCAAGCCGTTTTACATCGAGGAGTTGATCGCGCGCATCCATGCGCTCATTCGGCGCGCGGGCGGCGCGGCCCAGAGCATGCTTCAGATCGCCGATCTCACGGTGAACCTGCTGACGCGCGAGGTGCAGCGCGGCGGGCGCAAAATCGACCTGACCGCGCGCGAGTTCAACCTGCTCGAATACCTGATGCGCTCGCCGGGCCGCGTGCTGAGCCGAAGCCAGGTTCTCGAGCACGTGTGGGGCTATTATTTCGACCCCGGCACGAACCTCGTCGATGTAAACGTCCAGCGCCTGCGCAAGAAACTCTCCGATGAAGGCCGCCAGTCGCCGCTCATCGAGACCGTGCGCGGGATGGGCTACAAGATCAGTGATGAATGATGAAAGATGAATGATGAATGCGCGGCCGTTCATTCCAATTCAAGATCGCGCTTGTTTCGTTGCTTTTTTCAGGGATCGCCCTGTGCGCGTTCGGCGTTCTGGCGTGGATTCTGTTCTACCGCATGGGAATCGATCGCATCGACGTCGAGCTCAGAAGCTGGGGCCAGCAGCAGCTTTCGAAGATTCGCGTCATCCGCGAATGGCAGCGTTTCGAGCAGGACATGGGGCTCGTGTTCGGCCGGCAAGGCAAGCCGGAACCGGTGATCCTTCTCGTGAAAGATCGCGAGGGAAGGATTGTTTATCAATCGGGCAATTGGCCTGCCGACATTGATCCGAAACAGATTTCATCGCCCGGCGAGCTGAACATTCAACCCGTCCCGTCGCCCCGCCGCCGCCCCGATCCAATGAATACATCCCGGTTTGAAGTGCCGGGTCGGTTCCGCGATGTCTCGATGCCCGGCCATACATGGCGGCTGGGCGTCATGGCCAACGAGCACGTCACGATGGCGCTAGGCGTCGATCTGGATGGGTTTCTTGTGGAAATGCGCCGCATGAGGTTGGCGTTTCTGACGTCGATGCCGATCGCGTTGCTGTTGATCGCCATGGCCGGGTGGTTGGTCTCGCGGCGTGCGCTCAGGCCGGTGCGGCAAGTGACCGCAACGGCAAAGACCATCTCCGCCCGCGGCCTCGACCGGCGTATTCCGATTGAAACGGCCGACGATGAATTCGTTGAGCTCATCACGGTCCTCAACGGGATGCTCGATCGCCTGCAGGAGAGTTTTCAGCAGGCGACCCGTTTCAGCGCCGATGCGGCGCACGAACTGAAGACGCCGCTCACGATCCTGCAAGGCGAACTCGAGCAGGCGCTCCGCGATGCCCCGCCCGACTCCGCCCAGCAGCACCTGCTCGGCGATCTCATGAGCGAGACGCTGCGGCTCAAGGCGATCACGCAGAAACTCCTGCTCCTTTCCCGCGCCGACGCCGGCCAGCTCACGCTCAACCTCGAGCGGATCAACCTTGTCGAGCTGATTGAAGAGATGGCGGACGACGCGGCCATCCTGGCGCCGCAACTCACGATCAAAAAAGATCTGCCGCGCGAGGCTTTCGTGAACGCCGATGCCGACTTGATCCGGCAGGTTCTTCAGAACCTCGCTTCCAACGCGATCAAATACAACCGACCGGACGGCACGATCCTGCTGCGGCTCGACCGCGACGAATCCAGCGTGCGCTTTACGATCGCCAACACCGGCGACCCCATTCCGCCCGAGGAACGCGACCGGATTTTCAATCGCTTTCATCGGGCCGACAAATCGCGCGCCCGCCGCATCGACGGCGTCGGTCTGGGCCTCAGCCTTTCCCGCGAAATCGTCGCCGCCCACCGCGGCAAGCTGATCCTCGACGAGTTGGTTGATTCCATGACCACTTTTACGATGAATCTTCCATTATCTAGCTGAGACAGTATTTTCTCGAGTCTCCTTACAGCGTCCGCATCCGCCGGACGTGACGTCCCGCGAGCCATGCGGCGATGAAAAGACTCGAGAGAAAAATGAAAACTCACCAGAGACTAATAATCCAGCGGAAGGCTCTTGAGCTGCTCGAGCGTGAAGACCGGGCCGTCCTTGCAAACATAGACCGGGCCGGCGTTGCAGCGGCCGCACTTGCCCACGCCGCACTTCATGCGGTTCTCAAGGCTGGTGTAGATGTCGCCGGCGGCCATGCCGAGCTTGTCGAGGACGGGCAGCGTGAACTTGATCATGATCGGCGGGCCGACCACGAGTGCGGCGGCGTTGCTGCCGTCGAGGCTGGCATTTCCAGCCACGGTCGGCACGAACCCGATTTCGCCCTTCCAGTCGGCTGTCTCACCGCCGGGATCGACCGTGCGGACGACGCGCACGCGTTCGCGCGAGGCCCACTCGTCGAGCTCATCAACAAAGACCAGGTCGCCCACCGTCCGCGCGCCATAGACGATCGTGATGTTGCCGAACTTCTCGCGGTTCTCGAGGGCATACCAGATCGCGCAGCGGATCGGCGGCATCGCGATCCCGCCGCCGATGAAGATCAGGTCCTTGCCTTCCCACGCCTCGGTCGGGTAGCTGTTGCCGTATGGGCCGCGGAAGCCCATCGTGTCGCCTTCGTC
>JAJFUE010000045.1 GCA_021372575.1 bacterium
GGTCGGCTCTCCGAGCCGACTCTTTTTTGAATTGTCAGTAAGCCGCTTCGGCCCGAAGCGACCTGCTGACCTGCTGCCCCAATTTTTGAGCCGGTCAAACTCTCAACCACCTTACCCCGCCCGACCGTCGCACACCCATCCTCACAACCCCGCGATTCATCGTGGGGATTACGCGCCCTCACACGGGAAACCGTTTCAACGGTTTCCCGCTGTCTCCGTGTCCACGCAAGGTGTTCGAAATCGTATTTTGCCGAAAACCAAAGCGCCAACGGCGCGAATTCATCCCAGCCTGGGGCGCAGCGAAGCGAAGCCCCAGGACCCGGATTCCCAACAGAGCACACAGCGCTGAAAGCGCGGTTCAATTGCCCTTTGGCTTTTATGCGCGATGGATACACGTTTCTACTGCTTCACCCTGTAAATATCTCCGCGGCTCTTGATGCCGTTCGTGGGGTCGTAGGTTTTGTTGATCAACGACACGCTCGGAGCCCGTTGCGCCGGATCGTAATCTTCCTCGGGCACGATGTCGTAAACCAGATCCGGCCCCGGGCTGTAAAGAATGAATCCCTCGCCATATTTGCCGCCGACCCGATACGCGTATGCCGTCCTGATCCGGTACTGCCAATCCGGCGGGAACTGGTCCTGCGGGTAGGCGGGCATGTAAGCGACCGGCGTCGTGAGCGTCGCGAGCTTCGGGCGCTCCGCCGACCGGATCATGAACGTCGGCACGCCGTACGACGGATTCCTCTCCGAGAGCAGATGATTCTCGCCGTCATTGCCGACCGCCCACGCAGGGTATGCCCGGTGTTCGACATAATAAGTCTCAATTGCCAGCGAAAGCGCCCGCAGATCCGATTGTACGCGGGAGACTTTCGACCGGGTCGCGCTCTCCCCCAGCGGAGAGATCGGCATGATCAGGTATCCCACAAACGGAACGGCCACGAAGACAATGAACAGCATAAGCCAAAAGAAACCCGTCGTCGCCGGCTTGCGGGCTGCGGATTTGATTCGGTGATCGTCCACGGCATGCCTCCGATCATTCATCATGCAAAAGGCGCAAAAATACCAAACCCGCAAAAGGGATCTCATTTCAAACATCACTGCGCAAAGTATATGATCGGGCCTGACGAAAATCTCAAAAAAACTGCATTACCTTTTTGCGCGTCTTGCATTTTTGCGATTTTGTGTGGGTGGTTGAATTTTGCGCTGAAGGCGCTGAAGAAAATAGCCTGGGGCGGAGCGAAGCGCAGCCCCAGGTGTCGAACGCTCACATCCATGAGCTCTGAAAGAGCGAAAGAAATTTTCTCTCGCGCCTTCAGCGCTCGGATATTTTCTCGCCCGCGTCCTGGGGCTGCGCTTCGCTCCGCCCCAGGCTATTCTATTTCGCGCTTTCAGCGCTTGCATTACATCTCGGCGCTAGAGCACTTGCCGATAGTTGTCCGTTCGTGCTCGTGCTCGTGCTCGTAATCGAACTAATCATCGATTCGCCAAACTTGGAACCATCTCGATTGGCGCATTGCCGGAAAACTTTTGTCAATCACTCTAAACACAAACCGCGGTCGAAGACCCGCCCTTCCCTCCCTTTCGCGTGTTTTGCCTTTTTGCGTTTTTGCGTGGTGAATTTGGTTCGCTGTTGCTTTCCGGGCGTAAATTCAGCATCGTGATGCTTGTGCGCGGTCGGATCGGTTTCGATTACGATTACGAGCACGAGCACGAGCACGATTTGGGGACGCCTGTGATCCAAACCACCAAGCTCAATAAAAATTTCGACGGCAAGCATGCGGTGATCGATCTCGATCTTTCGATCGCCGCCGGCGAGTGCTTCTGTTTCCTCGGCCCCAACGGCGCGGGAAAGACCACCACGATCAAGATGCTCACCGGGCTGCTGCAGCCGACCTCGGGCACGGCCGTGATCGCCGGCTTCGACATCCAATCCGAGCCCACCCGCGCCAAGGCCCGCATCGGTTACATCCCCGACCGCCCCTACCTCTACGAAAAACTCTCCGGCCGCGATTACTTCACGTTCATCGGCGACCTGTTCGGCATCGACCGCGCCAAACAAAAGCGCCTCCTGGACCACTACTTCGAGCTGTTCCGGCTCACGCCGGCCATCGATCAGTTCATCGAAAACTACTCCCACGGCATGCGCCAGAAACTGGTATTCGCGACGGCGCTCATGCACGAGCCCTCGGTGCTGGTCGTCGATGAGCCGATGGTCGGCCTCGACCCGCAATCGGTGCGCACGATCAAGAAGCTGCTGCGCGCCGAGGCCGACTCCGGCCGCACGATCTTCCTTTCGACACACACGCTGAGCGTCGCCGAGGAGCTCGCCGACCGCATCGGCGTCATCCACAAAGGCAAGCTCCTCTTCCTCGGCACGATCGACGAGCTGCGCCATAACCTCGCGCGCGAAGGCAACCTTGAGGAGCTGTTCCTGTTGCTGACGGAAGAAGACGAATCCAATCCGGAAGGCCTGTGGTGAGTTTCGCCGCGTTCCTGAGCCTCTTCGCGCGCCTCAAGTGGCGCCAGGCCAACAACCTGATCCTCGGCCTGCGCCGCCATCTGTGGGTGCATTTCGCCATCGGCATGCTCGTCCTTATCATGCTCGTCGGCGGCGGCACGACCGTCTTCACGATCATCTTCAACTTCCTCATGAAGCAGGACGTCTTCGGCCGCCCGCTCATGGACCGCCTCGTCCGCATGGTGCTCCTCGCGTTCTTCTCCATGCTCATCTTCTCGAACCTCATCATCATGCTCACGACGACCTATATCTCGCGCGAAGTCGAGTTCCTGATGAGCCAGCCGATCCGGCACCGCTACCTGTTCTTCGCCAAGCTCGTCGAATCGATCGTCTATAGCTCGTGGGCCTTCGTGATCCTGTCGTTCCCGCTCTTTTTGTCCATGGGCCGCTCGCGCGAAATTTACGAATGGCAATACTATGCATGGGTCGTCATGCTGATCGTGCCGTTCCTCATCATCCCGGCCTCGATCGGCTCGGTCCTGACCCTGGTCATCACGGCATGGTTCCCGCCGCGGCGCATGCTGCGCCTGGCGATCGTGCTGGCTCTCGTCGGTCTCGTCGGCGCGGCGCTCCTGCAGCGCTTCTACGGCCTCGCGCACATCCTTCGCTACGGCACGGGTCAGCCGAGCGAACTCGGGCAGGTCATGCGCTTCCTCGGCATCGGCGACATCCCGATCCTGCCGAGCAGCTGGCTTGGCCGCGGCCTGCTCGCCGCCGAGGCCCACAACCACCACGTCGCAGCGCTGTGGGCGTCGGCGCTGTGGAGCACCGCCGCGATGGGCCTCGTCGTCTGCGACTGGCTGGCCGGGCCGCTTTACTACCACGGCTGGTGCAACGCGCGCACGTCGGGGTCGGCACGCCGCCGCCGGGCGGGCGGGCTTTACGTCCTGTTCGACAGAATCCTGTTCTGGCTGCCACGCTCGGTGCGCGCCATGGTCACGAAGGACCTCACCATATTCTGGCGCGACCCCGGCCAGTGGGGCCAGCTCATGATCCTGTGCGGCCTGCTCTTCATCTATATGGCCAACCTGCGCTCGGCGTCCGGCGTCGGCGAATTCAGGAAGCTCATCCCGTTCTGGCAGTCGATCATCTCGATGTTCAACATCGGCGCGACGAGCTTCGTCCTGTCGATCCTCACGACGCGGTTCGTGTATCCGATGCTGAGCCTCGAGGGCCGCCAGCAGTGGGTGATCGGCTTGGCGCCGGTCCCGCGCACGCGGCTCGTGTGGGTGAAATTCATCTTCAGCTGGCTGGCGTCGCTGGCGGTGACGCTGCCGCTCGCGCTCCTTTCGGCGTGGATGCTCAAGGCCGAGTATTTCATCTACGGCCTGTCGATGCTCACCGTCCTTGCCGTCTCGCTCGGCCTGAGCGCGCTCGCGGTGGGACTCGGCGCGTCGATGCCCAACTTCAACGAAGACAACCCTTCACGCATCGCAAACGGCGTCGGCGGCACGCTCACCGCGATCCTCAGCCTCATTTACATCGGCACGACGCTGGCCCTGGAGACCCCGTGGGTGCACGCGTTCCTCGTCCCCCAATCGATCGACAGCGGCACCATGCGCCTCGTGTTGATCGCGTCGATCCCGGCCTGGGCCGTGCTGCAATTGTTCATGATCATCGTTCCGATGGCCATCGGATTGAAACGATGGAAGAGGATGGAGTTTTGATCCGCTCGCGAGGCCGGAATTTCAGTCAGGAGTTCAAGCTTCAGCTTGCTCTTCCATGACGATCGATCGGCAGTCCCGCGGTCGGCGACCGTTTGCCGTTGCATTGACAGATTTTCAAGCAACGGACTAGAATATTGGGTGTGGGTTGAATAACATTCCCTTGGAGCGGCATGGGCCGCCGTCTCGAGCCATCGACAAGCTAAAACCATGGAGTAACACTACCGATGCGCGCCCAAATTCGACCGTTCGCGATCGCGACCATCTGCGCGGCCACGTGGCTTCTGATCAGCCCGGCCGTCCGCGCCGACGTCATCACGACCACCGACAACCGCACCATCAAGGGGATCGTCACGCAAAACCCCGAGACCGATAACCGGATCGTGATTCAAACCGCCCTGGGCTCGATCACGATCCAGCGCAGCCGCATCAAGGAAATGAAGACGGAGCCGAAGTCGCAGGGCTACGTCCACATCGGCCGCGACCTGCTCACGCGCGGCAACATCCCGGCCTCGATCAACGCCTTCCAGCAGGCCCTCGCCGCCGACCCGCAAAACAAGGAAGCCCAGCAGGCCCTCGATGACGCCCAGCTCAAGCTCGACGAGCACCGCAAGGCCACCCGCGAACAGGCCATCGTCAAGATCGACGACCTCGCCAAGAAGGCCCGCTCGCTGACCGACGCCCAGAAATTCGAAGAAGCCGAACAAATGCTTTCCGAGGCCAGCAAGCTCGTCCCCACCCCCGACCAGCGCCGCGCCATCAAGGAATTGATCAGCAGCCTCTATTACAACTGGGCCCTGGCCGAGGAGGACAAGTTCCACCCGACCGTCGCCGAGGAAAAATATCAGCTCGCCATCGCCGCCAACCCGCAGAACGGCCGCGCCATCGAAAAACTCCTGCGCATCTGGGAAAAGGACCCCGGCAAGAAGGACCAGGTCGCCCGGATCTATGAGCAGATGGTCCAGAACAACCCCGGCGACAAAAACCTGCGGCAGACCCTAGCCGAGCTTTATTACTCGCTCGGAAAATACGAGGACGCCTCCCATCACTACCTCGAGCTTTACAAGGAAAACGGCGAGCAGTATCGCGGCTCCAAGCTCGAAGACCACCTCATCCAGTCGCTTGACCGCCTGCACCTGCAATACGCCAAGGAAAAGAAGTACGACGAGGCGATCAATTACTACAAGATGCTGATGACGATCGACCCGAACACCGACCCGGGCGGCATCATTTACTACGAGTACCTGAAACGCTCCAACGAGCTCAAGCAGGGTGACAACGACGCCCGCCTGGCGCTGGCCCAGTGGGCCGAGAAAAACGGCCTCGACAAGGAAGCGATCACCCAATACAAGCTCCTCTTCGGCGTCGCGAAATACCGCAAGGAGGCGCAGGCCGGCCTCGACCGCTACGCCGAGCGCCGCATGGCCGACGCCGAGGCGCAGTTCAAGCGCGGCAATTACCAACTCGCCAGCACCCTGGCCCAGCAGGTGCGCTCCGATTTCCCGAACTCGGAAAACGTCTCGCGCCGCATCACGACGCTGCTCAATGTCGCGCAGGCCCAGATGCAGCAGATCCAGCAGGCGGCCGCCGACCGCGCCGCCCGGCTTGTCGATGACGCCAACGAGTTCAAGCGCCAGGCCGACGTCGCGTTCAACCAGATCTTCTACACCCAGCACCAGAACATCCCGTACCTGAGCAGCCCGCGCCAGGAGGCCATCCGCTATTACAACCTCGCGATCCAAACCTACGAGGAGGCGATCCGCATCGACCCGACGCTGACCTCGAACCCGCGCTCGGTCCTCATGGTTCGCCTTCAGGATTGCCGCGACCGCATCGCACGGCTGACCAGTCAGCCGGTCGGCCGCCAGAACTTCGGCACGCCGAGCAACATTCCGTCGAGTTCGATCCCGCCGATGCAGCGATAGCAGAAGAATCGGCGATCGTGCTCGTGCTATTACGAAAATACGTGGGAAGTCGTCGTGCTCGTAATCGTAGTCGTAATCGATCAAACCCATGCAACGGCTGCTTCTGATCACGATCCTGGCTGGCATCCTGGCACTCGCGGCGCAGGTGTGCGACGTCGCGGCCTCGGCCACCGCCATTCGCGCGCTCTCGGAGGCCCGCCCGTCGGACCGCCTCGATGCGGCGAACGCGGCGCTGGCGTGGTATCCGTGGCAGCCCCAGGCAGCCTTCACGCGGCTCGTCGCACTCGAGCGGCTTCAGCGCTGGAAGGAACTTGCCGGCGCCCGCCCGATCGTCTCGTGGCATCCGTTTCCGGCGCCGGTTCTGCTCTTGATCGGCGAGGCGCACGCGCAGCTCGGCCAGCATCAGGCCGCCGCCGAAACGCTGTGGGATTCGTTCTATCGCTCCCCGCTCCCGCGCGACAATCCGGCCCAGCTCTGGCGCCTCGCAATGCTCGAAGGCGCGCAAGCCTGGGGCCCGTCCGACCGCCGCGTCAAAGCCGCCGCCCAACGCACGCTGGAGCTGATCCCAAAAGACAGCAACCTGCCCCCAGCCGACGCGGTTCAGGCAACGCGCGAGGCCAAGGCGATTCTTGACCAAATGCGGTAGCTGTCACGAATTAAAAAAAAGAAACAAAAACTTTAAACAGCGCTGGTGACAGCTACCGAAATAGATGGCGCCTAGGTTAGAATTTCACCGCGCTTCAGCGCTCGGGTTAAAATTTCTCATTTCTCATTTCTCATTTCTCATTCTAAATTCTATTCATGAGCGATGCGCCTGAGACCACATCCACTGAATCGCCCGATAATTCGCCAGTTGTGCGCGCGCGCCGGCACTGGCTGCGCCGGGCGCTGACCATCCTGTTTGCCCTTTTGTTCGTTCTCGCCGGCGCCGTGGCCGGTTCGTATGTCTGGATCGAAGACTGGGCCAAGGCACCATTCGGACAGAAGGCATCCGTGAACCTCACGCTCGCCCGCGGCATGCACACGCGCGCCATCGGCGCCCAACTCAAGCAGGCCGGCCTCATCGACAACGACCTGCTCTTCCTTGCATGGCTCCGCATCCACAAACTGCACTCCAAAATTCAAGCCGGGCGCTATGCGATCGCGACGCCGATCAGCCCGGCCGACCTGCTCGCCCGGCTCAGCCACGGCGCCTTCGAGCGCACACTGACCATCCCCGAAGGCTGGACCGTCGCCCAGATCGGCCACCGATTGAAAGAGCAGGGCTGGATCGCCGACGAACGGATCTGGGCCGACCTGGCGTCGCAGCCCATTCCGGCGTCGGTCCTTGGCGTCGAACTGCCGCGCGCCGAGGGCTTTTGCTTCCCCGAAACGTATCAGCTCGAGGATGGCTCGCGCCCCGAGTCGATCCTCGCGCGGATGCTCGACCGGTTCCGGCGACAGTGGCAGGCCTCCCGGCCCGATCAGCGCGACCCCCGCGCGCGCGACCTGACGCTGCTGCAGGCTGTGACGCTGGCGTCGATGATCGAGCGCGAGGCGCGCGTGCCGGACGAAATGCCACTCATGGCGTCGGTGTATCTGAACCGCATGCACAAGGGGATGAGGCTCCAGTGCGACGCGACGGTCTATTACGCCCTCAACAAGAACTGGGACGAGCCGCTGCGGCACGCCGACCTCGAAGTCGATCACCCGTACAATACCTATAAGCGCATGGGGCTGCCGCCCGGCCCGATCTCCAACCCCAGCCAGTCGGCGCTGGAGGCCGTGCTGCACCCGGCCGCCAACGATTTCCTGTTCTATTTCTACGCCGGCGACAAGCGCCACATCTTCAGCCGCACGTTCGCCGAGCATCAGGCCGTGATCCGCGCGCACCGAACCCCCGCCGCTCATCACCCTTGACTGTTTCCTCAAATTCCTTTCAAATCTTACCGGCGATTTCTCGCCGAACGTTTGCTGAGCGGGTGAACCACCATGGGCATTTTCAGCCGATTCCTTCCGCGCGAAGCCGGCTTCTTCGACTACTTCGAAAAGCTCGGCGCCCTGAGCAACGAAGCCTGCAAGGAATTGCTCGCGATGACCACCGAGGGCGCCGACATCCAGGCCCACGCCATGCGCATCCGCGAGCTCGAGAAGCAGGCCGACCGCGTCCATCACCACTGCGCCGACGCCCTCCACAAAACGTTCATCACCCCCTTCGACCGCGCCGACATCCACCTGCTGGCCAACCGCATCGACGACGTCATCGACTCGGTCGATTCCACCGCCTCGCGCATCGTCCTCTACGAGCTCGCCCAGATGCGCCCCGAGGCCAAGGAGCTCGCCGAGGTTCTCGTGCGCGCCACGTCGGCGATGGAAAAAGCGCTCCACGGCCTGCGCGACATGAAAAACGCCGAGGAAATCAAGGACCACTGCGTCGAGATCTACAAGATGGAGAACGAGGGCGACACGATCCTGCGACTCGCCCTCGTGCGCCTGTTCAAAGAGGAAGAGAAGCCGATTCTCGTCATGAAATGGAAGGAAATTTACGAGCGCCTGGAGAAGGCCACCGACCGCTGCGAATCGGTCGCGAGCGTCATCCAGGGCATCGTAATCGAGGCCTCCTAAATCATGATTGACCATGCAACCTGGTGTGTTGTCATCGGGACCATCGTCATCGCGCTTGCCTTTGACGTGATCAACGGCTTCCATGACGCGGCCAACTCGATCGCGACCGTCGTCTCGACGCGCGTCCTCTCGCCGCGCATCGCGGTGCTGTGGGCCGCGTTCTTCAACTTCGTCGCGATCTTCGTCTTCCACAGAACCCAGGTCGCGAAAACCATCGCCGACATCGTCATCATCGAGCCGGGCAACTCGGCGTTCGTTTTCGTCGTGCTCTCCGGTCTCATCGGCGCCATCGTGTGGGACCTCCTGACGTGGATCTGGGGCCTGCCCACCAGCTCCTCGCACGCGCTGATCGGCGGGATGGTCGGCGCCGGCCTCGCCTACAACGGCATCCACGCCATCCAGTGGAAGACAAAGGTCCTGCCGACCATGTCGTTCATCTTCGTCGCCCCCCTTATCGGGATGTTGATGGGCTTCTGCATCATGATGATCGTGATCTGGCTGTTCCGGCGCTGGCGCCCGATGGACATCGACAAGGTGTTCCGCAAAGTCCAGCTCTTCTCGGCCTCCATGTATTCGCTCGGCCACGGCGGCAACGACGCGCAGAAAACAATGGGCGTCATCGTGGCCCTGCTCCTCGGCGCGGGCGTGTTCCAGAAGGCCCCGGACCTCAAGTTCAGCGACCCGAAAACGCTGTGGATCATCCTGTCGTGCCAGACGGCGATGGCCGTCGGGACCGCGTTCGGCGGCTGGCGCATCGTCAAGACCATGGGCATGAAGATCACGAAGCTCAAGCCGGTCAACGGCGTCTGCGCCGAAACCGGCGGCGCGCTCACGCTCTTCTTCGCCACGCACTTCGGCATCCCGGTCTCCACGACGCACGTCATCACGGGCTCGATCATCGGCGTCGGCGCGACGAACCGGCTTTCGGGAATCAAGTGGGGCGTCGCCCAGCGCATCGTGTGGGCGTGGTTCATCACGATCCCGTTCTCCGCGCTCGTCGCCGCAATCTGTTTCTGGATCGTCCGCTACCTGCACCCGAAAATATAAGTTCCGCCGGATTGAACCCCGGGAGAAAAT
This sequence comes from bacterium, assembly GCA_021372575.1. Taxonomy (GTDB): domain Bacteria; phylum Sumerlaeota; class Sumerlaeia; order MVZB01; family MVZB01; genus JAJFUE01. The sequence goes on from JAJFUE010000045.1 coordinate 9,789, forward strand.
AGCCTGACAACATCATTGGAATTGCCACAGGCAAACGCGACCGAGGCCCCGAAACCATGATTGATCCTTTCACCTGGTACGTCGTCATTGCGACCATCGCCATCGCGCTCGCCTTTGACGTCATCAACGGCTTCCATGACGCGGCCAATTCCATCGCCACCGTCGTCTCGACGCGCGTCCTGTCGCCGCGCATCGCGGTCCTGTGGGCCGCGTTCTTCAATTTCATCGCCATTCTCATCTTTCATAAAGTCCAGGTCGCCAAGACGATCTCAGAAATCCTCGATATCCATCCCGGCCCGGCGTTTGTTTACGTCGTGCTGTCGGGCCTGATCGGGGCCGTCGTGTGGGACCTGCTCACGTGGATCTGGGGCCTGCCCACGAGCTCCTCGCACGCGCTGATCGGCGGCCTCGTCGGCGCCGGCCTCGCCTACAAGGGCATTGACATCATCAAGTGGAAGACCAAGGTTCTGCCGACGGTCGCGTTCATCCCGCTCGCCCCGCTGATCGGCCTCGTCATCGGCTTCTGCATCATGATGGCGATCTACTGGATCTTCCGGCGCTGGCGCCCGTACGACATTGACCATTTCTTCCGCAAAGGCCAGCTCGTGTCGGCGGCGCTGTATTCGCTCGGCCACGGCGGCAACGACGCGCAAAAAACGATGGGCGTCATCGTGGCCCTGCTCATCGCCGCCGGCGTCTTCAACAGCGACGTCCAGCTTTCGTTCAAGGACTGGCGCACGCTGTCGATCATCATGGCGTGCCAGACGGCCATGGCGATCGGCACCGCCTTCGGCGGCTGGCGCATCGTCAAGACCATGGGCATGAAGATCACGAAGCTCAAACCCGTCGGCGGCTTCTGCGCCGAGACCGGCGGCGCGCTCACGCTGTTCATGGCGACGCATCTCGGCATCCCGGTCTCGACGACGCACACGATCACCGGTTCCATCATCGGCGTCGGCGCCACGACCAAGCTCTCCGGCATCAAGTGGGGCGTCGCGCAGCGCATCGTATGGGCGTGGATCATCACGATTCCGTTCTCCGCCCTCGTGGCCGCCCTCTGCTTCTACCTCGTCCGCTACTTGCGCCCGAACATCTAGGCCCCATGCCGGGCCGGCGTCCCGCCGGCCTCCCTTTTTATTCACAACTCGTCATTTCTGAACAAAATATAATGGCGTACACCCCTTTGCTGAGGGCAAAATATTCTTATGCCGATTCATGTGCGTGCCCTTGCGCCGGCATTGATTTTCGATTCGGAGTCTCCCCGGCGCAAGGACGCGAAGGGCTTCCGATATGCGCAACACCGGCATCAACATCGTTGGCGAAGCTCCCTGGGGAACTCATTTCTGCCTGTTTTACCGGGACCGGCGCGAACTGCTCGACATCATCATCCCCTACCTCAAGGCCGGCCTGGATGCGAATGAATACTGCATCTGGATCGCGGGGCCGGAGCTTGCGGTCCGCGAGGCTAAAACCGAACTCGCCCGCGCCGTCCCCCGTATCGACCATGATCTCAAATCCGGCCGGCTCGAAATCCTTTCCCACGCCGATTGGTACCTTCAGGACGGTGACTTTCGGCCCGACGCCGCCCTCGAGAAATCCCTCCACGCAATCGAAGTCGCCCGCCAACGCGGCTTCGACGGCGTGCGCATCACCGGCGACGCCACGTGGATCGGAAAAATCGACTGGGATGCCTTCAGCGAATACGAGCAACGGGTGAACACAACCGCCGCCGGCCACCCGATGCTCGCCCTGTGCGCCTATTGCATCGAGCGCCTCGATCCGATCGAGGTCCTCGAGGTCATGCGCAACCACCAGTTCGCACTCGTTCGCAAACAGCTCCAATGGGATCTCATCGAAAGCTCGAGCCTCGCCAGGACCAAGCGCGACCTCGAAATCGAGCGCGACACCCTGCAGACCGTCATGAACGGCGCCAAAAGCTCCCACCTGGTTTATCTCGACCGCGATTTCAACTTCGTGCGCGTCAACGAAACCTACGCCCGCGGTTGCGGTTACACCCCGGAACAGATGGCCGGCATCAATATCTTTGCGCTCTACCCGGGCCCGGAATTGAAGGCCATTTTCGAACGCGTCCGCGATACCGGCGAGTCCGCCTCCGGTCATGACGATCCGTTCGAGTTCCCCGACCAGCCCGAGCGCGGCCTCACCTACTGGGACTGGACCCTGAATCCGGTCAAGGATCCGGCCGGCCATGTCATCGGCCTGATCTTCTCGCTTTACGAGACCACGAAGCGCAAGCAGGCCGAACTGGATCTCCAATTGGCGCTTGGCCGGCTCGAGCTTGCGTATCGCGCCGCCGGAGCCGGCGCATGGGATTGGAACATCGTCACCGGCAAGCTCGAATGGTCCGACAAAATGTTCGCGCTTCTGGGACTTGATCCGCATTCCGCCGAGGCTTCGTTCGAAACATGGCGGGCCGCGGTCCATCCCGACGACCTCGGCGCCGCCGAGGCCCGCATCGAGCAGGCCATCAAAGACCATGCCGCATTGGCCAGCGAATACCGGATCGTTCTGCCCGGCGGCGAGGTGCGTTGGATCAACGCGATGGGCGAGGCCAACTATGACGATGACGGCCGCCCGATCCGCATGACCGGCATCTGCACCGACGTCACCGAACGCAAGCAGGCCGAGGAGGAATTGCGCCGCAACCGCGAATGGCTCAGCGTGACGCTCGCCAGCATCGGCGACGCCGTCATCGCCGTCGATCGCGCCGACACGATCACCTTCTTCAACCCCGTCGCCGCCGAGCTGACGGGCTGGCCAACCAACGAAGCCCTCGGCCGGCCGCTGTCGCAGGTCTTCCAGATCATCGACGAACAGACGAACCAGGCCGGCCCCGACGCCGTCGGCGCCGCCCTCGCACAAAACACCGTCGTCAACATCGCCGCCAACACCGTGCTGATCCGGCGCGACGGCAGCCGGATCCCGATCGAGGACAGCGCCGCGCCGATCCGCGACGGCAAGGGAAACGTCGCCGGCGTGGTGCTGGTGTTCCATGACGTGACCGAAAAACGCCGCGCCCAGGAAGCGCTGCGCGAAAGCGAAAACGAAATCCGCCTGGTGATGGACTCCGTCCCGGCCCTGATCGCCTACGCCGGCCCCGACATGTGTTTCCGGCGCGTCAACAAGGGCTTCGAAAAGATGGTCGGCAAGCCGGCCGACCAGATCGTCGGCCACCACGTCCGCGAGGTCATGGGCGCGGCCGCCTGGCCGCGTATCGAGCAGGAACTCAAGCGGGTGTATGCCGGCGAAACCGTAATCTCCGAGCATCGACTGGATTATGCTGACGGCAAGCCCTGGGGCCAGGTGATCATCGTGCCCGACCGTGACCCCGCGGGCCGCGTCCAGGGCCACGTCGTCCACATCATGGACATCAGCCAGCGCAAGCAGGCCGAGGAGGAACTGGCCGATCTCCAGCGCCGCCAGGCGATGATCCTCGACAGCATCGCCGATGGCTTCTTCGCCGTCGATCGCAACTGGCGCATCATCCATATCAATGAGGCGACGCTCGTCTTCTACGGCAAGACGCGCGAGGCCGTTATCGGGCGCCCGCTGTTCGAAATCTTCCCCGAAATGATCGGCAGCCCGTTCGAGCGCACCTTTAAGCAGGCGATGGAAACCGGCGAACCCGTGCACTTCGTCGAGCCGTCCAAGATCCTCAAGAACCGCGTCCTCGAAGTGCACGCCTATCCCGGCGCCGACAACCTCACCGTCCTGTTCCGCGACGTCACCGAGCGCACCGTCCGCGAGGCCGAGCTGCGCAGGCTCAACCGCACGCTCAACGCCCTCAGCCACAGCGACAGCGCCATGATGCGCGCCACCGACGAGGCCGGCTACGTCGCCGAAGTCTGCCGGATCGTGACCGAGCAGTGCGGCCACGCCCTCGTCTGGGTCGGTTACGCCCTTGAGGACGAGGCCAAGACCGTCCGGCCGATGGCCTTCTCCGGCTTCGACCGCGAATACATCGACCAATTGAACATCTCGTGGGGCGACAACGAGCGCGGCCACGGCCCGACCGGTACCGCCATCCGCTCCGGCCGGCCCTATATCTGCCGCAACATCGAGACCGACCCCACGTTCGGACCGTGGCGCGAGCGGGCGCTGAGCCGCGGCTACGCCTCGGCCGCCGTCATGCCCCTGAACGCCGAAGGCAAAACCCTCGGCGTCCTGTCGATCTACTCGCGCGTGCCCGATTCGTTTGCCGACGAGGAGGTCAACCTGCTGCTGCGCCTGGCCGACGACCTCGCCCACGGCATCCAGACCCTCCGCCTCCGCGAGGCGCGCCGCCACGCCGAGGCCGACCTCAAGGCCAACCTGTCCCGCTTCGCGCTGCTGGCCGACAGCGCCAACCGCCTGCTCCAGGCATCCCACCCGCAGGAAGTCATCCCCGCGCTCTGCCGCCGCGTGATGGAGCAACTCGATTGCGACGTGTTTTTCAATTTCATGCTCGACGAGGCCTCCGACCGCCTCCATATGAACGCGTATGCCGGCATCTCCGACGAGGATGCCCACACGGACGAGTGGCTTGTCTATGGGACCACCATCAGCGGCACCGTGGCGCGCGACGGCGTCCAGATCGTCCTCGACCATGTCCAGGCCTCCACCGACCCGCGCACCGGGCGCATCCGCGGCTTCGGGCTCAACGCCTACGCCTGCTTCCCGATGCTCGGCCCTGCCGGCAAGGTCATCGGCACGCTCTCCTTCGGCACGCGTACGCGCGACGCCCTGAGCGAGGCGGACGTTTCGCTCATCAAAGCCATCACCGACCAGGTGACCGTGGCCATGGTCCGCGTGCAGGTCGAGAAGGACCTGCGCAAGAGCCAGGCCGAGTTGGTCGAGCTCAACCAGACCCTCGAAAAGCGCATCGCCGAGCGCACCCACCAACTGGACCGGCTCAACGCCGACCTCGAGCGCCGCGCCGACCAGTTGCGCGCCCTCGCGCAGGAGCTGACCGAGGCCGAGGAGCGCGAGCGCCGCCGCCTTGCCGACATCCTGCACGACGACCTGCAACAACTGCTCGTCGGCGCCAAGCTGCACCTGAGCCTCATCCCGGCGCGCGTCTCCGACCCCGCCACGATCGCCGACCTCGTCGCGCAGGTCACCAACATGATCGACGAGACGATCGGCAAGTCGCGCGGACTGGCCCACGATCTTTCGCCGCCGCTCCTGCGCCAGCAGGGCCTCATCGCCACGCTGGACTGGCTGTGCCGACAGGTGAAGACCAAGTATGGCCTGAACGTCAGCATGCGCGCCGAGATCCGGGCCGAAATCACCGAGACGCTCAAGGTGTTCCTGTTCCGCGCCGCGCAGGAGATGCTGTTCAACGTCGTCAAGCACGCCTCCGTGAGCGACGCCCAGGTCATCGTCGAACAGACCGATGGCCACGTGCGCATGACCGTCTCCGACCGGGGCAAGGGTTTCGTCGTGCAGGAGGGCGTCCCGTCCAACTGGGGGACGAGCGGCTTCGGCCTGTTCAGCATTCACGAGCGCGCCAACCTGCTCGGCGGCCGGCTCATGATCGACAGTGCGCCCGGCCAGGGAAGCCGCTTCACGCTGGAGGTACCGATCGAGCCGGGCGTGGAACCGGTGCCGGTCGATTTCAGGCCGGCGCCCCCGGCCGAGCGCGTGGTGGAACCGCCCCCGCCGATGACGACGCCCGACGGCCGCCAACCGCTGCGCGTCATGATCGTGGATGATCACCCGGTCATGCGGCAGGGGCTGGCCGCGATCCTGTTGAACGAGCCCGACATCGCGGTCGTCGGCGAGGCCGAAGACGGCCGCCAGGCCCTTGACATTGTGCAATCATCCCAGCCCGACGTGATCATCATGGACGTCTCGATGCCGATCATGGACGGCATCGAGGCGACACGCCAGATCAAGCGCGAATGGCCGGCCGTCCGCGTCATCGGCCTGTCGATGTTCGAGGAGGAAGACCTCGCGCAAGCCATGATCGAGGTCGGCGCCGAGTCCTACGTCTCGAAGTCTCTGGGCCTCAGGGAACTGGTCGATACGATCCGCGCCGCGAAGGTGAAATAACCAGGATCTGGCTTCAATTGCCGATTTTCACAGAGGACTGTTTTTAATGAACTTGTACCGATGCACCCATCTCGTTGCGCGGCTTACAAATTTTTTACATTTTTTTTCGAAACAAAACCGCCCCCCGTGCGTCTTATTTGTTTGAACGGCTCAGAAAGCCGAAAGGTATGTGAGCCTCCCTCCCACCCCAAGACGACGGCCGGGCGTTCAGTGTGCGCCCGGCCGTTTTTTTTGCATCAGTCAATTCGCGATTGATACCGCAAGGCATGGCGAAACGCGCCGTGGGGGGGCACGGCGGGCGGGGGGGAGAAGATTTTGGGTCTTATGGGACCTATGGGTCCTATGGGACTCATGGGATTCATGGGACTCATGGGACTCATGGGACTCATGGGACTCATGGGACTCATGGGAGTTATGGGGGTTATGGGAGTTATGGGAGAAGCGTCGGGTCGGAGACCCGACCTACCACTTTTAGCGGGAGCGGTTTTTGGGTTTGGGGCGTTTGGG
>JAJFUE010000064.1 GCA_021372575.1 bacterium
GGCATCCACACGCCGAACGTCGCGATCAAGTACGGATACATCATGATCGCGTTATACGGGTACGCGGCCAGCGGCAGCAGCAGCAGCGTGAGGAACCCCGCCAGCGTGTACGAAATATTGTTCATCGGGATGAGGAGCATGAGGCTCCCCGCCGCGCCGCGGTCGCGCGTCAGCCGCGGGCTCAGCCACACCGCAAACGCCGTCGAGGCCCCGACCAGCAGGCCCATCAGCAGCGGCGACAAGTACCAGTCCGGCAGCGTACGATTGAGCGGCCAGATCCCGAGCGCCAGCGTGATCGGCGCGAGGACCGCCATGTTGAGCACGTGCAGCGGCCGCGAGACTTTGTCCTCGATCCACCCCAGCTTGCGCACGCGGTGCCCGAGGACCAGCGGCCCCCAGATCAACCCCTGCGATATGAAAAACGAGCTCGTGGCAGTCAAAATAAAATCCTTAAAGGCAATTCACGTAACTCACGAAAAAATGCCTCGAAATACACGAAAATGTTTTTGATATGCTTTTGCTTTCCGAGCCTGTCATGGCTGGTTCATTTTCGTGAATTTCGTGAGTATGTTTCGTGTCTTTCGTGAACTGTATTTGTATTTTGTTTTCTTTTACACGTAATTCAATCCATACAGCGGCAGCGGCAGCGGCAACGCCAGCCTCAGCACTTTGCCCAGTTTCTCCGGCGCCGCCGCCAGCGGATCGATCTCCGGCGCGCCGAACAGCGCCGCCAGCACCTCGACTTCGCCTTCAACCATGAGCCGCTCGTTGCCCAGCTCGAACGCCACCCTCCGGACCGTGCCGCCGTCGATCTGGCTCGTGATCGTGAGCGCCGCCGCGGTTTTCTCGCCGAGCCGCTCGCAAAGCAGCGGCTTGAATTCATTCATCAGCCGCTCGACGCTGAGCAGCTTGACCGTCCCGTAATGCGCCGCGCGGTCCGGCTTCACGCCAATCGCCGCGAAGGCGTCGGCCAGCGCCGCATCGCGCCCGCAGCCGTCCCACTCGACCTGTTTGGTTCCGAACCGGCGCGCCAGTTCGCCGACCGCTGCCAGCGCCGCCTGCCGCGAGCCGCCCATCTCGCGCACGCCGAACGCCTCGATTTTCGACGAGTCCGTCAGCCGCTTGTGATTGATCGAGAAGACCGCCACCGCGCGCCCCGTCCGCTCCACGAGCCACGTCGAGCCCGGATACCCGACGACCCAGTCCGTCGCGAGCAGCTTCGCGTAATCTTCCGGCGTGCGCCGGAACCGGATCGGCTCGGCCTCGAGCAGTGGCCACGCGTCGCCCGCGCGCTCCGGCGTCATCTGCGAAATCGTCAATCCGTCCGCGCACGGCAGCCTCGCCGGATCGGCCTCATACTTCACGAAGTCGCCGACGTAATGCGAGCCGCGCCGCGTGTAAAGCGTGCGCCCGCCCGAAATCAGCATCATCCCGTAGCCCATCGCCGTCGCGCGCTCGACCGCGTCGTCCATCAGCACCCCCGCGAGCCCGCGGCCCTGGCATTCCTGGCCCGTGCAGACGAGCCCGATCAGCGCGATCCTCACGGCGCACCCGAGCAGCGCCGCGTTCCCCTCGACCATGCACACGAGCGAAACCGGCTTGCCGTTTTCGCTTAGAATTCTCAGCTGTTCGATATTGTCGCGCCGCAGCACGAGCGGGTATTGCGCGCGCATGTCCGCCCACCCGTCCGGCCGAAACACCCGGTTGCACAGCGCGGTCACGTCATCGTATTCCTCGCCCCCCGGCGTCCTCGGAACCATCTTCTGCATGTTAACTTCCCCCAGCTTCGTGCTCGTGCTCGTGCTCGTAATCGATCCTATTGCCCCATCATTCCCATTGGTCCCATAGGTCCCATGGGTCCCATCACACCCGTAACTATCCCACAATTTTTCAGTCGTAAATCGGATCGCGGCTCGGCGCCGGTTCGGCCACCGGCGCATTCAGGCTGTTCCAGACTTCCTTGATCGTGAAGTTGATGTGCGGCGTAAACAGTTCCGGCTCCAGCAGGAAGCTGTCGTGCCCCTTGAGCGAGTGGACGGTGATGTATTGATACGTCGCGCCGAGCGCCTCGAGCGCCTCCGCGATTTCGGCCTGTTCCTCGGGCCAGAAGCACACGTCCGAGTCGATCGAGAACAGCAGCCACCGGTGATTCCGGCACGGCGTCAACGCCGAAACCACGCTGTTGCCACAGCGCGCCTTGAGGTCGAAATGCTGCCACATCTCGATGATGCGCAGGTATGTGTTCGCGTCGAACCGCTTCACGAACTTGCGGCCCTGGTGCAGAATGTAGCTTTCGATCTGGTGGCGCAGCCTGTAGCCGTTGAGGTCGTCGGCCTCCTGCACGATCTCGCCGCGCGCGCGGTCTTCCATGACCAGCAGGTGCACGAAATACTTGTGCGAAATCATCCGCGCCAGCATGAGGCCCTTCTTCGGCGGGGCCTCTCCGTAATAATCGCCGCCGTGGAAGTTCGGGTCGTTCTGGATCGCAAAGATCTGCTCAAAGTTGCACAGCTTCTGCAGCGTCGTCGCGCGCACCCCCGACGCGATCGGGATCACGCACCGCGTCCGCTTCGGGAAGCGCGTCGCGAAATCCATCGCCATCATCCCGCCCAGCGAGCCGCCGATCACCGCCAGCAGCGTCTGGATGCCGAGGTGATCGAGCAACCGCAACTGGCTGTTCACCACGTCGCTCACCGATACCACCGGGAATTTCTTCCCATACGGTTTTCCCGTCTCGGGATCGGTCGTGCCCGGGCCGGTCGAGCCGTAGCAACCGCCGAGGTAGTTGATGCAAATGACAAAAAACTGATCGGTGTCGAGCGCGCGGCCGGGGCCGATGAAGTCGTCCCACCACCCGAGGTGGTTCTCTTCCTGCCACAGCCGTTCGGCGTCCTTCACGTTCGGGTTGTAACCCGCCGCGTGATGGCTCCCCGACAGCGCGTGGAACAGCAGGATCGCGTTCGTGCCCGCGGCGTTCAGCTTGCCGTAGGTTTCGTAAGCCAGCGTAATCGGCCCGAATTGGGTCCCGTCTTCCAATACGAATCGGTCTGCCGGGTCTTCGGCGAACGTGTAATACTGGCTCTGAACACGCGGACGGGTCTTCATGCTTGCTCCTCGGCGGCCAAAAGGCTCGCACGTCCCATTGTGTCTGTCAAAATCCGCCGCGTCAAGAACCACCCTCCGTTCGTGCTCGTGCTCGTAATCGTAATCGTAATCGAAACTTTCATCATTCATCATTCATCATTCATCGTTCTTCTTGGCTTCCCTCAGCCTTCTCCGATGCTCCATCATCACCTTGAGCGTCTCCATGATCGTCGCGCCGAGCTTCATCTTGCTCGGGCTCGGCTTCAAATCGTATCTCAAGATAAACGGCACTTCCTGGATCTTCGGCCCGAGCATCGACAGGTGCACAAGCAACTCGTCCGTGCAGGCAAATCCCTTCCGCGTCACCAGCCCGTGCTTGCCGAACCGCTCGAGCCCCGCCTCGATGAGCGACGCCCTGAACCCGCGGAACCCGCACGTGTAATCATGAACTCCGGGCAGCCTTAAGAGTTGCCGGAACATGTGCCGCGCGCCCCAGCTCATCAGCATCCTGAACGGCGGCACGCCGTGCTGCTCGCTGCCGGGCTGGAACCGCGACGCAATCACGAGGTCCGCGCCGTCCTCGGCGGCCTTGATCATCTCGGCGATCGTCTCGGGCGGGTGCGTCAGGTCCGCGTCCATGAACACGACCAGGTGTTGCGCCGACGGATCCGTCTCGATCGCCGACATCATCCCGGTGACGAGCGCCGTCCCGAGCCCCTTGTTGACGCCGTGCTTGACGGCCCGCACCCGCGGCTCCCGCGCGGCGATTGCCTCGACCTGCGCGGCCGTGTCGTCGGCCGATCCGTCATCGACGACGATGATATGCCACTCGGGCCGAAGCCCGCCCAGCACCCCGGCCGCGCGATTCACAAGCTTGCCGATCGCCGCCGACTCGTTGTAAGCCGGCAACACCAACGTCACCGATTCGATGTGTTTGTCTTGTTGATTGTTCAATTCCCCACCCATTTCCGCATCAAGCGATAGCTAACCGATTGTTAATCGATATGCCATCCAATGGCAATTGAAATGGGCCGCAAAGCAGTTGTTGGTGTCCCTTGAATCATCCCCGACCCTGGAAGACGCACAAGACGCACAAGACCCACAGGACCTATAAGACCTATGAGACCTATAAGACCTATAGGCCCCACCCCGCCTACTTCTTCCCCACCACCTCATATTCAAACACATTCGAAATCAAACACCTCTCCTCGGGCTTGGCGCCGATACCGAACGGGCCGGGATCACCGGTTCGGCATGTACTTCCGCAACGACGGGTGCCTGTTCCCAAAACCCGTGTAGCCCCGCTCGATCGTGCGCGTCGTGATGAACGCGAATTTCTGAAATTCCGGCAGGTCCGACCGACGGTAGTAATAAATCATTTCGGGCACCGAGTCCGCATACTTCGCGGCGGCAAACCACTGCTCGTTGCGGACGGCGTTCTCCAGCAGCATGTCGTCAATGACGGGGATGATGGCATTATACGTCTCGAGTATCCGAACCCCGGCTTCATGCGCTTCCTTGATGGCGACGTCGCATTCGCTGGAATTGTAGTTGCCCTTGTATTTTTCGTTGATTCGCTTAAATCGCAGGTTCTGCTCGACATTGAACTGGTGCGTCACCAGGTCACCATTGGATTGCTGAAGCCTGAAGAGTTCGGAAAGTTTTCGCTCCCGATCCTTGAAACTCATGCCGTCCCACAGCGCGCACTCGGCCAGTCCGTCGATGATTCGCCGATACACCTCGTTCACGCGATCGCGCTCCTGCTGCTGCGGCGGCGTCAAGCCTTCCAGTTTCGGCAAAAACGCCTCGGAACTCTCACGGCGAATGCCGGCGACCACAATCGCCCGCATGGGGTCGCTCGTCCGATGATCTTTTGCGGCGGTCACACGCGGACCGGCAAGTTTGGCCTCCGGGTTCGACTTCTCCGCCTTGACGCGCTCGACCAGTTCCGGCGTCACGACCGGAACCACGAACGTGGCGACCACGCCCGAACACACAATGCTCAGGATGAAAATCCCAATGAAGATCGCCAGCCCGATCGCCAGTTTGATCAGGATCGATCTGGTCCGTTTGGGTGTTTTGCCGGGTGTGCCCTGGTCTTCCATCGCCTGGCCTCGTCACATAAGTGTCCGATCAGACAAAAAGTTTAAAAAAAAAGCGGATTGCCGGTCCACCCCGAACAATCCGCGGTCCATTTCAGCCATCCATGCTGTGGCGGTCAATCGCGATGGTCGCGCCCGTCTCGATGATCGCGGTCATATCTGTCATGCCTGTCGTAATGGTCGCGATCATGCCAATCGCGATCGTGATCGCCGTCACGGTGCTCATACCGATCGTGATCGCCATGCCGGTGCCCGTGGTCCTCCGCGATGACGCACCCCGTGCCGCCCAGCAAACCGCCAATGATGGCGACCAGTGTCAGATACCGAACGATTGTTTTCATGTTGCTCTCTTCTCCTGAACCCAAGCTTGCGCTGAAATCATTTTAATTCTTGAAGATCAAAAAGACAAATTCACAAACTCAGAGAATCGCTTCATATTGAGCGATTTTCTTTTGCGGCTTTTGCTCTTTTGCGTTTTTGCATGAATGGCTCATAATTAAAAATGAGGCCGCGCTCGCAGCCTCATGACACCTTTTCCATATCCGTCAGAATCTTGTTTTTCTGGCAAGATTCTCGAAGTTCTCTGGTTCTCTGCCCCGCTCTGCGTCTCTGCGACAAAAATCCTGCATTTCGTGATTTTTCGTGCTTATTTTCGTGTATTTCGTGTTTATCCGGAATTTTAGTTGCGGCTCCGCCGCGTCAGGATTTTCGTGACCCGCTGTTTTACCCGCCGATCTGCCGCCGCATTTCCTCGGGCTTGTTGCAGGCCAGCAGCGCCGTCTCGCGCGAAATTCTCCCCGCGCGATACAGGTCCATGATCGAGCGGTCCATCGTGACCATGTTCCACTTGCCGCCGGACTCGATCGTCCCCTGGATCATGTGCGTGTTGCCCTCGCGGACCTGGTTGCGGATGGCGTCGGTGGCGATCATGACTTCATACGCAATCTCGCGGCCGCGCCGGGTCGATGGCAACAGCTTCTGGCAAATGACGCCCTCGATCACGCCGGCGAGCTGGATGCGCACCTGTTCCTGCTGGTGCGGCGGGAACACGTCGATGACGCGGTCCATCGTCGCCACCGCGCTCACCGTGTGCAGCGTCGAGAACACCAGGTGGCCGGTTTCGGCCGCCGTCAGCGCCGCGCTGATCGTGTCCAGGTCGCGCATCTCGCCGATCATCAGCACGTCCGGGTCCTGGCGCAGCGCGTATTTCAGGGCGTTCGTGAAACTGAATGTATCCTCGTTGATCTCGCGCTGCTCGATGAGCGCGCGCTTGTGCGGGTGCAGGTATTCGATCGGGTCCTCGACCGTGATGATGTGGCAGTCGCGCTCGCGGTTGATCAGGTCGATCATCGACGCCAGCGAGGTCGATTTGCCCGACCCCGTCGGCCCTGTGATCAGCACGAACCCGTTCGGCCGCCGCGACAGATGCTCCATCACACGCGCCGGCAGGTTCAGATCCTCGAACGAGCGGATCTTGGAATCGATCATGCGGAACGCCGCCGCCACCGTGCCGCGCTGCAAATGGATGTTCGCGCGGAACCGCCCCATGTTCGTGATCGACAGCGAAAAATCGAGTTCCTTGTTCTGCTCGAATTTCTGCTTCTGCATGTCGTTCAGGATTCCGTAAATCAACCGGCGGCATTCGGGCGGATTCAGGTTCGGGCCGCTCAGGTCCCGCAGCGCCCCGTTGATGCGCAGGACCGGCGGACGACCCACCGCAAGGTGCAGGTCCGAGGCCTTCTGCTCGATGCAGACCTTGAGCAGGTCGGCCATCTCATAGCGTTCCTGACTGAAGGTAACCTTCGGCGGCCGTGCGGCGGCTGCGTCGGTCGATGACCGGAAACTGCTGATGTCGTCCATGACTTGCGCGTTCAGTGCCATTCCCTCAACCTCCGTGCATGCCGGAATTGCGCGGGGCGCTTTCCGTCTCATCCTTCTTATCGCCCGGCACGAATAAAAAGTTGAGCCCGTATTTTTTTCGAGTCAGGCATGAAACTGAAACGCGGGCAATCTACGCTGAGAAAAGCCCGCACTCAAGAGGCGACAGAACTTTTGCATATTTCCGATCAGTCCTATTAGTCCTATCAGACCTATAAGACCTATTACCTAATCGGCCGATATTTTCTTCCGCAGCTTCTTCTTCTCCGACGTCTCTTTCTTCCTTTTTAAAATCCGTTCCTTGGCGCCCCTCGACATCTTCGTGGCTTTTCTCGGCTTGCGGCGGCGCTTGCGTTTTTCAATCTCCTCGCGCAGGCGCTCGAGCGCAATCAGCCGATTGCGCCACTGCGAGCGCTCCTCCTGGCAGGTCACGACGATCCCCGTCGGCCGGTGCCGCAGTCGCACGGCCGTCTCCCGCCGGTTGACGTTCTGCCCGCCCGGCCCGCTCGACCGGAACGTCTCCAGGTCGCACTGTTCCATGAGTTCTTCGTCGCTGATCATGCGCTCGCTCCACCGGCTGCGTTTTCCATGCGCGGCAGTTTACCCGAGTCGATCGCCGATCGGCAAATGCTTCAGATGAAGAACAGGAACGAGATCACCACAAAAACCGGCGTTAAAACGATTGCGCTGTAACCCAGGTAGCCCAGGAAGGACGGCATCCTGATGCCGGCTTCCTCCGCCATACTCCGGACCATGAAATTGGGCCCGTTCCCGATGTAGGTCAGCGCGCCCATGAACACCGCGCCGCACGAAATGGCCTGCAGGATTGGAACAGAGATTGCCGCCGTCGCGGTGTGCAGGTTCCCAAGCATCGTTCCCGAAGGCGGCAGCGAGCCGCCGGTTTCGAAGAAAACCAGATATGTCGGAGCGTTGTCCAGGATGCTGGATAGAATGCCGGTGGCCCAGAAATATTGCAGCGGCGTCTCCAGGCCAAGGCTCGGCCCCTTGATCTTGAGTATCTCGAGCGGCACCTGAACCGTAATGAAGATCCCGAAAAAGATGCACGCGACTTCCTTGATCGGTCCCAAATGAAAGCGGTTTGCCTCCCGGACGGTTTTCGGCGTCATCCAGAACGACACCCCCACAAGCGCCAATTGGATCCATTCGCGCAAATAAATATTTGGAACGATCACGCGGGTGCCGGGTATGGCCTGACCGGGCACGAACAACGCCATCACCAGGACAAGGATTGCCAGAAGAACGAAGTTGGCGCCCCCCGCCAAGCGGATCGGTTCGCGCGCGCGCTCATCGCGGCTTATGTCGTTCCGGCTTTCCCGGCGCCAGGCGCGGTGGTCGATCAACCAATACACGGCCAGCACCAGCAACACGCAGACCGCCCACTCGGCGAACAGGGACATCGTCCAAAAAAAAGGCACCCCACGCAAATACCCCAGGAACAGGGGCGGATCGCCGATGGGCAACAGGCAGCCCCCGATATTGCTGACCAGGAAAATAAAGAAGACGACGGTATGGGTCACATGCTTGCGCTCGCTGTTGATCTGCAGCAGCGGCCGGATCAGCAGCATGGACGCGCCCGTGGTCCCAATCAGGTTGGCCAGAATGGAACCCAACAATAAAAACAACGTGTTGGTCATCGGATGCGCGGGGATATCGCCCGTCAGCCGGATGCCGCCGCTGATCGCGAACAAACTGAACAACAACACGATGAACGGAAAGTAATCACCGAGAATGGCATGGCGAAGAAGGCTGAGAACGGCCGCGATGCCGGGCTCCGACCCATACATGCCGTGGCTGCGAAACAGGTAATAGAGGCAGATCACGGCCGACAGCGACAGGGACACGAGCAGCCGGTTGCGATTGTGTTCCCACCAGCGGGCACTGTGCCTGATTTGCGGCAACAAGGCAATGGCCGCGAGCAGCAAAAGAAAGGGAATGGCCCACACCAGCGAAGGCGTGGCGGCCGGATCCGGAACGGCGCCGGATTCAGCGGCGTGCGCCGTCACGACGGACAAAAACAATACGACAAGACTCTTTCCTGCAAAGGGCATACGCATTCACCTGATCCATGCGGCGTCATGCAATATTGACCATCGGCTATATCATGAAATTGATGCCATGAAGGACCAACCACACGCCCAAGGCTCCGGAAGCGAGCCCCAGCACATAGCGCCGCCAATCACTCATCGTCGCGGGCTTTCCCTCCGCGGTCTGGCCGTGCATAAATTGGATGTCCGCAAATCGAACCAGCACGAGGCTCAGGACGACGATCCAATACATCGCGTCATAAATCGATGGGGAGCCCTGGGCAACGATCGAGTAGCCCAGGAAGATCAGGATGATGACGCCGCCCACCATCCAGTATAGGCGGGTCAGGCATCCGGCTACAGGCGTGTGTTCCGGTGCAGGCATGGTCATGGGGCGCCTCCAGTTAATTACGATCAATCAACCGGATGGCGGCCCGACCACCCATATCCTGTGACGCATGTCACACCCTTTGCATCATTTATACCTGATTCACCCATCCCTCAGAAACAGAAATCCATCGGCCTGCGCTCGCATTTCCGCGATCATCATTCATCGTTCATCGTTTAAAAATCGGGGATTCCCCGATTTTCCCGTGGGGCTTTCGGATGAGATAATCAGCCCGTTGAACAAAGGATGCACCGATGAAACGCGACGAGCCGCTCATCCATTCGTTCTCGATCCGCTCGACCGGGTTTCAACGCACGAGCTGGCAGCCCGCGGTCGATGTCTATACCGGCCGCGAAGGCTGGCTGATCAAGTTCGACCTGGCCGGCGTGCGCCCCGAAGACATTCAAATCCTCGCCAAAGGCAGAAACCTGACCGTCAGCGGCGTCCGCCGCGACTGGACAATCCTCGAGGAACAGCGCGCGTGGTCGATGGAAATCGCCTACAACCGCTTCGAGCGCACCGTCCGCCTGCCCTGCCAGCTCGAGGACCTCAACATCCGCAGCGAGTACCGCGACGGCATGCTGATGATCATCGTCACCCCCGAAAGGCCTTGCCCATGAAAGAGGAAACCCCAAGCCTGCCCGTTCTGCCGTTGAAAAACACCGTTCTGTATCCCGGCCTGATGATGCCGCTCGCGATCGGCCGCCAGCAGTCGCTGAGCGCCGTCGAGTCGGCCCTCGCCCGCGAGGACAAGTCGCTCCTCGCCATCTCGCAAAAGGATCCCGACCTGGCCGAGCCCGGGTTCGGCGACCTGTTCCACATCGGCACGCGCGCGGTGATCAAGAAGCTCGAGCGCCACGACGACCGCCTCCAGATCATCGTGCAGGGGCTCGACCGCGTCGCGACCATCTCAGCCGAGCAGGAGCAGCCGTTCATCCAGGCGAGTTACCGCCCGCTCCCCCCGCCCGAGGACAGCGGCACCGAGGTCGAGGCCCTTCAGCAGGCCGTCATCGAGGAAGCCGGCCGCATCTTCGAGATCGTCAACCCGCAGGCCCGCGCCGCGATCATGCGCCTGGACGAGGAAATCCCCGAGCCGCTTCAGCAGGTCTATCTTCTGGCCTCGCTCCTCGCGCTCGACCTGGAAAAAGAGCAGGCCCTGCTTGCCGCCAATACCCGCATCGATGCCATGCGCCTCATGCACGGCTACCTCACGCACGAACGCCAGGTCGCCGAGCTGCGCCAGCAGATCACGAGCCAGGCGCAGACCGAAATGACCAAGCAGCAGCGCGAATACGTCCTGCGCCAGCAGATGCAGGCCATCCAGCAGGAGCTCGGCGAGGAGGACATCGAGCACGCCGAGAGTAAGGAGCTGCGCAAGCGGCTCGACGAGGCCGACCTGCCCGACGACGCGCGCGAGGAGGCCCGCCGCGAGCTCTCGCGCCTCGAGCGCATGCCGCCCGCCGCGCCCGACTACCAGCTCACGCGCACCTACGTCGAACTCCTTATCGAAATGCCATGGCGTAAGAGCACTGACGACAACCTCGACATCGTCCACGCGCGCCAGGTGCTCGACGAGGACCACTTCGACCTC
>JAJFUE010000070.1 GCA_021372575.1 bacterium
GGCGCCGGCCCGGCGGAGGCGCAACTGCGCGAGATTGCAGCCGGCGATCCGCGCATCGAGTTCATGGGCCTCGTTGACGAAGACAAGCTGCGCGATCTTTACGCGCGCTCGATCGCGCACGTCTTCCCGCCGATCAACGAGGATTTCGGCCTCATCACGATCGAGTCGTTCGCCGCGGCCAAGCCGGTCATCACGACAATCGATTCGGGCGAGCCGGCCGAGATCGTCAAGCAGGACGTGACCGGTTTCATCGAGGAACCGACGCCGGATGCCCTGGCGCGGCGCTTCGAGTGGTGCGCGAAAAATAAACAGAAGCTCGAGGACATGGGCGCCGCGTGTCTTGCGTCGGCGGCCGAGGTCACGTGGGACCGGCTGGTTGACGCGCTGCTCGGCGCCGCCGAAAAAACCCGATCCTTGAATCGCCCGGTCGCACCCTCGTCTTCTCAGCACTCAGGACTCAGCACTAAAATCAATCTGCTCGTCACCGACAACCAGATGATCGACCCGCCGGTCGGCGGCGGCCGGCTGCGCATGTACGAACTTTACCGGCACCTGCCGGCCGATTTCACGACGACCTATTTGGGCGCGCATGACTACCCCGGCCCCGAGTTCCGCGACCAGTGGCTTGCGCCCAACTTCCGCGAGATCGTGATGCCGCTCACGGCGATGCACTTCAAGCTGCACGAAATGTGGCGGCGGCTGACGTGCGGCGACGCGACGGTCGATGTCACGATCCCGCTGCTGCTCGGCATAGCCTCGCCGCGCTACAGGGAACTGGCCGCGGAGCTTGCGCCGGCGGCCGACATCCTGATCTGCTCGCACCCGTGGGTGATGCCGTTCCTGCCGGCGCGCGACGGCATGCCGCGCGTCTATGACTCGCACAACTGCGAGGCGGCGGTGAAAGGGCCGATGCTGCGGCGGACGCTCGCCGGGCGCTACCTGGCGCATGTTGTTGAAAAAACCGAGCGGCTCGCGGTCACGGCGACCGACCTGACGCTCGCGTGCAGCGCGGAAGACGCCGGGCAGTTCGGCACCCGCTACGGGCTTGGCAACGGCCGCGCGATCGTCATCCCCAACGGCGTCGATTGCAAACGGATCCGGCCCGGCAACGCCGAAGACAAGGCATCGCTCAAAATAGAATTGAACCTGCCGGAACGTCCGCTCGCCGTGTTCGTCGCGAGCCAGTATGGGCCCAATAACGAGGCGGCCGACCTGCTGATCGACGTGCTCGCGGAGCGTTTCCCGGGCCTCACGATCGGGATTGTCGGCGGCGTGGGCCCGGCGTGGCAGGAGCGCCATCCGGGCCGCAAGCCACCCGGGAACGTGCACATTTTCGGATTCGTCGATCACGAAGCGCTGCCGGCGATTTACGCGGCCGCCGACATCGGCGTCAACCCAATGCGGCACGGCTCGGGAACGAACATCAAGATGCTCGACTACATGGCCGCCGGGCTGGCGATCGTGACGACTCCGACCGGCGCGCGCGGGATCAACGGCCGCGACCGCGAGCATTGGGCGCTTGCCGACGACGACTGCTTCGAACTGGCGCTCGAGGAGCTCATCGCCTCGCCCGAGCGCCGCGCGGAATTGGGCAAAAACGCCCGCAATCTCGCCGAAACCGAATACGACTGGCCGATCATCTCCGGGAAACTCGCAGAAGCATTGAGGAAATTGGTTCGCAAAACATGCGATTAGCTATCGAATCATGGGGTGAAAACCAAGCCCCGGCCGGTGCTCGGAACAAACGAAATCCAATGCAATTTTCTTCGGGAAAACCCGAACGATTCGTTTCAAAAATTTTCGTATCAATAAGCCGGCCGCCGGTATTGCGTTTGGCTGTGTAATGACCCGGGGAGGGGCGTTCATGGAAAAACGGGATTCTGAAAACGAAATCGGCACGGAGACTTCGCGGCGCGGATTTCTGGTCGGATCGATGGCGTCGATCCTCGCGGCGGGTTTCTTCGACAAGATAAGTTTCAAAAAGAGCGAGCCGAAACCGGCCGGGATCGAGCCGCCCGCCAAGCCGGGCGAGCCCACGTTCCGCATCGGCGCGGCCGCGGCCGATATCACGCCGACCAAAAGCATGAACATGTCCGGCTACGGCACGCGCAACAAAAAGTCGGTCGGCACGTATCAGCCGCTTCACGTCAAGGCGCTCACGATCGACGACGGCAGGCGCCCGGTCCTGTTCCTGGCCGCCGACATCGTCGAGTGGGACGGCATGTCGCAGACCAACGGCATGGCGGCGAGGCTGCGCAACGTCCTGCGCGAAAAATACGGGCTCGAGCCCGACCAGTTCGTCATGAACGCGGCGCACAACCACTGCGGGCCGGCGCTGAAGGATCCCGAATACAACAACCAACTGGTCGAGAAGGTCGTCGATGTCGTCGGCCGCGCGCTGAAAAGCGCGCGCGAAGGCAGGCTGTATTTCGGCCGCACACATTGCGACTTTGCCGTGAATCGCCGCAGCATGGACATGCAGGGCAACTACATCTGGCAGGTCATCAACCGCTACGGGCCGCACGACCACGAGGTGATCGTCCTCAAGGCGGTCGATATGCAGGGCAAGCCGATCGCGGTCGCGTTCAACTACGGCTGCCACCCGATCACGATGGGCGGATACCGGTTCGGCGGCGATTACGTCGGCTTCGCGATGGAGGCGATCGAAAAGGAAATCCCCGGCGCGACGGCGCTGTTCCTGCAGGGGTGCGAAGGCGACACGAGGCCCGACTGCCCCGACCCGAACAATCCGCTGATCTTCCGCAGCTCGCTCATCGAGGTCGATGCGCCGGACCCAGCGCGCCCGGCGGGATTCGGGCGCAAGCTCGCCGCGGCCGTGATCGAAAGGCTGCGCGCGCCGATGGAGCCGGTCTCGGGCGAGATCCACACCGGCTTTACGACATATCAGCTGCCGATGCTCTCGAACGTCAAGCCCGACAAGAAAAAGCCCGACTGGGGACCGACGACGTTCGCCACCGGCGACTGGACGAACGAAAACGCCGGCCGGCCGGAGTGGACCGGCTACATGCGCGACCCGGAGCGGCGCTGGATGCGGCTCGCCGAGATCCTGCGCGACTCGGTCAACGCCGACGGCAGCTACAAGATCACGCAGAAGGCCGAGATGATCGTGACGCGCATCGGCGACAAGTTCGTCCACGTCGGGATCAGCGGGGAGCCGACGTCGGGGATCGGGTTGAGAATCAAGGACCAGTTGCGCGGCAACCAGGTGCTCGTCACCGCGTGCAACGGCCCGAGCAACGGCTACGTCCCGACCGCCGCGCAGATCGTCGAAGGCGGCTACGAGGTGTTCCACAACTCCAGGAACATCCCTTACAGCCTCGAAGCCGAGGATGTGCTCGTGAACCAGGCGATGGCGATGGTCGAAGAGATGAGACATGAATGATGAATGATGAATAAAGTTCCCTACAGCCCCGCGGCCGAAGATGTGTATATTAATGGGGCGACGGAGCAGGTCGAGAAGCTCGCGACCGCCTGACCCCCTGGTTCGTTCGATCACCCATGAGCGTCCTGATCGTGTCCTCATACCCGCCGATGGCGTGCGGCATCGGCAAATACGCCGAGCAGCAGGCCGAATGGTTTCGCCGCAGGGGCGAGCGCGTCGATGTGTTCTCCCCGCCCGACGGCGGCGGCGACATGCGCGGCCCGTTCGATGACGGCCTGCTGCCGCTGCGGCTGCTGCGGCCGGGCTGGGCCTACCGCCAAATCTGGATTCACTTCACGCCCAATTTCTATTACCGCTCCGGCAGCGCATGGCTGCGCTGGATGACGAGCCTCGCGTTCACCATGCTCATGGCGCTGCTCGGCCGGCGCGTCAATTTCCTGATCCACGAAACCGAATACAAGGTGAACGAGGCGGCCCGCCCCGGTTTGCGCGCGAGGCTTGACCGCTGGTGGTGGCGCTGGGCGGGGCGCGTCGTTTTCCACAGCTCGGCCGAGCGCGACGCCTTCGCGCGCTATTACCGGCTCTCCCCGGTGCGCAAACAGTTTGAAGTCTGGCCGCACGAAAAATTCATGGTCGCGCGCTGCGAGCTCGACCGCGGCGCGGCGCGGAGCAGGCTTGGGCTCGATCCCGCCGCGCTCCTGCTTGTCTCCGTCGGGTTCATCCAGCCGCACAAGGGCTTCGACCGCGTGATCGAGGCCATGCGGGCCATCCCGGACGCCCCGTTGCAATACAAAATCGTCGGCTCCGTGCGCACGGACTGGGACGTCGCGCACCAATACGCCGGGCGCCTCCACGAGCTGGCCGACTCCGATCCGCGCTGCGAAGTGAACGAAACCTATCTGTCCGACGAGCTGTTCGACATGTGGATGGTGGCCGCCGATTACGTCGTGATCCCGTACCGCGAAATCTGGAGCTCGGGGGTCGCAGCAAGGGCGCGCCTGCTGGGCCGGCCGGCGATCGCCGCCAACACCGGCGGCATGGCCGAGCAGCTCATCGGGGGATCGCTGCTGTTTGACACCGACGAGCAGCTTGTCGAGGCGCTCCGACGCGTCGCCGCGGCGCCGGCAGCAGCCAGAAGAACAGAATAAGCAGGAACGGCATCGTCGAGAACCTCATGCGATTGCTCTCGACGCCGTCGATCAACAGCGCGATCACGAACACCCACAAAATCGAATACAGCATCAGCGCCGCGAGCCGTGCGTCGATCGGCCTGCGCCACCACCGCGACCGGGATTTGACGGCGGCCAGCGCGACAATCAGCGGGAACGTGAACATGAAACCCGACGGCGGCCAGAAGCTGCGCAGGTTCGCGGCCAGCAGCGGAGCCGGCCGATAATCCTGCAGCAGGACGCCCTGCCAGAGTTCGAGCCAGCGATACATGAACGTCCCCTCATAGACATAATAACAACCCGCGTAATGCAGCCCCGTGTATCTCGTGAAATAGAGATAATTGAGCTTGAGCCGCTCGAGGAACAACCACGGATCGCGCTTCAGCGCCTGCGCCGTCATCTCCTTCCCGCGCCGGGTGATGTCAAAGACCGAGTAATGATTATGATTGAACGATATTGGGGTCTTCATTGGATCAACGATCACCGGCACGTGGCGCAGATGCGGCGGAACCTGATAGTCAATCACGGCCGGCGCGACATACTCGGTCTGGACGGTGCCCGTCGTCGTGACCCAGCGCAGATTCAGCAACGCGATTCCGAGTTCCCGGGGCTCGTGATTGGACCACACGGGATCGATGTCGATTTGGATGCGGGATTCCTCGAGGCCGGGGTCGAGCCGGAGCCGGTGCCTCCGGAAACCGCGGCTGGTGACCGCGTCATCGATTCTCAGCTTGCCGTCGATGACCATCCTGACGCGCACCGGCCTTGCGGCGCTCACGTCCGGATGGCCGACCCAATACCCGATCTCGAGCGGCTCGGGCCTGGGCGCGACCGCGGCCTCCACGTGGCCGGTGGTCCAGATGACGGGGATTCTGTCGTCGAGTTTTTCCTGCACGTAAAACCCGCGCGGATCGGGAAAGAAGCGATCGAAACCATCCACGTAATTGTGCGCGAGATTGTAGCCGATCCAGCTCGAGTAGCTGAATGTGCCGAACAGGATCCGGTTTTTCAACGGCCACGCGAACAGTATTGCCACAAGAACAGCCGTCACGGCGGCGCGCTGCCGCCGGCCACTTGCGGCCGGGTCCCGATCCTTGCGCGACCACACGAACAGGATGCCGATGAAACCGAGCGCCCATGCCGGGTGAAACAGGCTGCGCGTATAGACGAGCGCCACCGCGAGCAGGCCGGCGGCGGCAAAATCGAGCGTCCCGCGATGCCGCCAGAACCGCACAGCGAAAAACGCGCCCCACAGCAGTAGCACCAGCTCGTGGATCGTGTAGAAAAACGTGAACGTGTACGTGTAAAAAACCGGGTGGAACGTGAACAGCAGAATACATGCGTATAAATAGACCCGCGGCCGGATGAGGAGCGAGGCGATGGCGCCGACGCCGGCGGCGGCCAGCGCGCCCAGCACGGCATGCAGGTAAAACAGCGAGTCCCGGATGGCCGGCCCGCCGGCCGCCTCGAGCTTGAGCGCCAGTCCCAGAACGAGGTTCAGAAGCGGCGGCTGCGCATGGAGATAAAGAAGGGATTCGAGGAGCCGGTCGCGCAGGTACTGGGCCTCGAGGCAATGGCCGAGCGTGTCGTTCGTGACGATCATATGGAAACCGGCATGCCACGCCAGCGCGCCGCCGCACGCATACCCCGCCAGCGCCACGCCGATCGCGGGCCACAGGCGACGGCCCTCCGCGAAATGTGTTTTCGCGATTTCCATGAATAACATCCTTAAGATGCTTTTACTTTAGGTTTCCGCGAATGCACTCTCAATATTATTTTGAACCGGCGCGCGCGAAATTATAAGATGGTCGATTGATGTTTGCTTGCGGGGAGCATTGGGATGATCACCATCATCGACTACGGCATGGGCAACTTGCGAAGCGTGGCCAAGGCGCTCGAGCACCTCGGCCTCGCGAGCGAGATCACGTCCGATCCGGAGCGCATCGCGGCGGCCGAACGGCTGATCCTGCCCGGCGTCGGCGCGTTCGGCGATGCCATGGCCGAACTGGGCAGGCGCGGCCTGATCGCGCCCATCCGCGCCTACGCCGGCTCGGACAGGCCTCTGATCGGCATCTGCCTCGGCATGCAGCTCCTGTTCGACGACAGCGAGGAGGCGCCGGGCGTCGCGGGGCTCGGGCTTATCCCCGGCCGCGTGCGCCGCTTCGAGCCCGGCCTGAAGGTGCCGCACATGGGCTGGAACACGGTGCGGCAGGGGCGGCCGTCACCGTTGTTCGCGGGCGTTCCCGACAACGATTACTTTTATTTTGTGCATTCGTACTACGTCGATCCCGCGCCGGAGGCCGCCTCGTGCGCCGCCGGCCTGACGACGTACGGCATCGAGTTCGCCTCGGTGCTGACTCACGGCAATGTTTTCGCCACGCAGTTCCACCCCGAAAAAAGCCAGAAGCGCGGCCTCAAGATGCTCGAGAATTTCGCGAATTGGAGTTGAACGATGGTAAGCAATACGCGGCTGCTGATACGGGTTCCGGCTTCGACGAGCAATCTGGGGCCGGGGTTCGATTGCGTCGGACTGGCGCTGAGCCTTTACAACGATTTCACCGTCCGGCCGCTGACGGACGGCCCCAACCGCATCGAAGGCCGCGGCACGTGCGTGGGGCTCAACGGCGACGGCAATTTCTTCTTCAAGACCATGGAGCGCGTCGCCAAACGCGCCGGCGGGCTCGAACTTCCCGCCGTTGAAGTCGTCATCGACGGCAACGTGCCGCTGGGATCGGGACTCGGTTCGTCGGCGACCGCGTGCGTCGCCGGGGCCCTCGCGGCCAATTACTACCTCGGCTCGCCGCTCGCCATCGAATCGCTGGTTGAAGTCCTGATCGAGGCCGAGGGCCACCCCGACAACGTGACGCCCGCGCTGCTGGGCGGCCTGACCGTGACCGCCATTGACGCCGACGGCCCGCTCGTTCACGTCTATGAGCCGGCGCCGTCGTGGCGTTACGTGGTGATCGTTCCGGATTATTCGCTTTCGACCAAGAAGATGCGCACGCTGCTGCCGTCCAAGGTCACGCTTCAGGACGCGGTGTATAACATCGGCCGCGTGCCGCTGGTGCTCGACTCGCTGATCGGCGGCGACGCGCAGATGCTGAGGCGCGCGCTCGGCGACCGCCTTCACGAGGATGCGCGCGCCAGCCAGATCAAGCGTTACCGCCGCATGAAACGCGCGGCGCTCGAAGCCGGCGCGGCGACGGTGTTCGTCAGCGGCTCGGGCCCGACCGTGGCCGCGGTGTGCCACGAGGACCGCGCCAACTCCGTCCTCGACGCGATGATGCAGGAAACCATCGGCGCAAGCTTCACGGTGCAGGGCTTCATCCTCGAAGCCGACATGCAGGGGACAAAGTTCGCCGAGATGGAATAAAAACTCACGAGCAGGGCGCGGTTCTTTCGTGCTCGTGCTCGTAATCGTAATCGTAATCGAAACTTATTCGGCTGCTTGTTCCTCGCTCACGCTCGGGCTACTGTATCTCAGTCGCCGCGCGTTTCCTCCGCCACACAACCCAGCCGACATAACACGCGATCATCGCGGCGATCGCGGCGCCCAGCCAAGGCATCATGTCGCTCTTGAGCTGCTCGCGGCTCCACGCGTCGAAATCGGCGAGCGTCATCGTGGGGAACATCACGTGGAAATACCAGCCGATGAGCGCCAGCACGGTGACCCACATCCCTGAGCCGATCCCCGTGTAAAAAATGAATTTGCTCAGGCTCATGCGCGCCATGCCGGCCGGCAGCGAAATCAGGTGCCGCACGCCGGGAACAACCCGGCCGATGAACGTGCTGGCCTCGCCGTAACGCGCCCAGAAGCGGTCCATCTGCTCGAGCCGCTTGGCGTTGACGAGCAGGTATTTGCCGTATTTTTCAAAGAACGGCCGGCCCAGGTAGCACGCCAGCCCGTAATTGATCAGGCCGCCGGCGACGCTGCCGCCCGTGCCGCACAGGATAATCATCACGACCGCGAAGAGCGATTTTGAATCGAATCCGGCCGGCGGCACGACAAACTCGCTCGGCAGCGGGAAAAACGTGCTCTCGAGCGTCATGCCGATGAACACGAACAGCGGCCAGCCGATCTTCGTCCCAAGCCCGAGATACCAGAAGATGAAGTTATGAATGAGTTGCAACGTTCCACGCTCCCGAACACCGGATCCACCCGCGCGGTTCACGCACGCGCGCCGTCAGATATTAACAAATGCCCCGCTCGAATACGAATTCAAAACACCCGCCCCGGGGCTTTAAGAGGTTGACACTTTTACAATCAGGGTAAACATTTACATTATCATTTGTTGCCGCACCTTTGAACCCGCACCCATGAATCGGTTGTCCATCTCTGGCCGGAGGCGGATCATGAACTCACTCAGCGTCGCGATCGGGCGAATCGTGTGTCTGGCCGCTGCGTTCATGCTGGCAACCATTCCGGCCGGGCAGGCAAAGATCATTTACGTCAAGCACGACGCGCGCGGCACGAACGACGGCATGTCGTGGGCCAACGCCTACCCCGACCTGCAACTCGGATTGCGATACGCCAAGACCGGCGACGAAATCTGGGTTGCGAAGGGAACCTACAAGCCCAACAAGTGGGGGGGCAGGGGTGATTCATTCAGTATTTCGCTACCGATCGGTATCTACGGCGGTTTTGCCGGCACCGAGACCGCGCGCGAACAGCGTGATTGGACCGCCAATGAGACAATCCTGAGCGGCGACATTGGCACGAGCGGCACAGAAGACAATTCATATACCGTGGTGAGCCTGCAGGATGGCACGATCGATGGCTTCACCGTCACGGGCGGGAACTCGCCCATGATTCTCGACGCAGGGGGAATCAGCGCCCGCCAGAACGCGGTTGCAGCAAACTGCAAAATCACTCGCAACCAGGGCGCCGGCAGCGGCGGGATGTTTGAGGGGACGGCGATTCATTGCGTATTCAGCGAGAACTCGGGGGGCGACGGCGGGGGAAGTTCGTCGGTTATCGCCCAATCGTGCACATACTTGAACAACTCGGCATCGCGGGAGGGCGGGGGATCGTATGAGGGCTCGGCAACGGGCTGCATTTATAAGGGCAACACGGCCGGCCATTGGGGCGGGGGAATGTTCGGCGGGGATGCTAAGCAGTGCGTCTTCGAGGGCAACACGGCCACCGGACGCGGCGGGGCACTTTGCTTCTCGTCGGCTTCGGCGTGCGTCATCACGAGCAATTCGGCCCAGACGGGCGGCGGCTTGTCCGTCGGCTATGCCTCCAATTGCACCATCATGAATAACAGGGCCGAAATCGGCGGGGGGATCGCATACCTTCAACCTGACGATACGCCGGACAACCTGATTGTATGGAACAACACTGCCACAACCGGCTCGCAGGTGTATGGTTACCAAACCTATTATAATTGCAACATTCAAGGCTGCGGCGGAAGCGGCGCGGGGTGGGATAAATCGGTTGGCGTCGATGGGGGCGGCAACATCGACGCCGATCCGCGATTCGTCGATGCGGCCCATCCGGCCGGCGCCGACGCGATCTGGATCACCGACGACGACGGGCTTCGGTTGCAAAACAGCTCGTTGTGCGTCAACGCCGGCACGACCGACACGGCCTTGAATCACGATATTCTCGGCCATGCGTGGGTGGACCGCCCGGACATGGGAGCCTACGAAAA
The DNA here is from genome assembly GCA_021372575.1 of bacterium. Lineage (GTDB taxonomy): Bacteria > Sumerlaeota > Sumerlaeia > MVZB01 > MVZB01 > JAJFUE01. The sequence goes on from JAJFUE010000070.1 coordinate 10,227, forward strand.
CCTGACGCCGGCGTCCGAACCGGGAACCGTGATTTACGTCAAGCATGATGCCCGCGGAACGAACGACGGCACGTCGTGGGCCAACGCCTTCACCGACCTGCAACTCGCGTTGCGCTCGGCGGAATCAGATCAAGAAATCTGGGTCGCGGCGGGAACTTATCAGCCGACAACCGGAACTGACCGCAGAATTTCATTCGAGATTGGGCCGGACATCGCGGTTTACGGCGGTTTTGCGGGAATGGAAACGTTGCGGGAGCAGCGCGACTGGACGGCGCACGAGACGATCCTCAGCGGCGACCTCGGCACAACCCATTCCTATCATGTGGTTATAAGCGAGAATGGTGTTCTGGATGGCTTTACGATCACGGGCGGGAATGCCGACGATGGGACCGCCAGCGGCAGAAACAACTATGGCGGCGGTGTCCTGGGTGAAATCATGATCGAAAATTGCAAATTCATCGATAACGCAGCGACCTTCGGCGGCGGTTTTGCGACATTCAGCCAGAACCTGCAATTCGCGATCAACTGCAAGTTCATCAATAACCGGGCGAAATATTACGGTGGCGGTTCGTATCGCGGCGCGCTGGAGCGTTGCATCATCACGAGCAATACCGCGCAATACGGCGGCGGCACATCGAACTGCTTTGCATACCGTTGCGTCATCACAAGCAACAACGCGGAAACCGGCGGCGGGGATTGGAATTCGGAACTCGACGACTGCGTGTTGATGTATAACTCCGCACAAACCGGAGGGGGGTCGGTCGCCTCGTTCCCGACCCACTGCACCATCGCCAAAAATAAGGCCGTTAAACTCGGAGGGATCTCGCCTCTCATCAAGGCTTACAACTGCATCGTCTGGGACAACAGCGCGACGACGTGGCCGCAGGTCGCCGACTACTCTTATTTCAGGCACTGCGACATTCAGGGTTGCAACGGCGGGGAACCTTATCCGGATGCGAACGGCAATTTCTCGGCCGACCCCAAGTTTGTTGACATGGATCATCCCGAGGGCCCGGACGGCACCTGGATCACCGACGACGACGGGCTGCGCATCAACAACGGCTCGGCGTGCATCAATGCCGGGATGTTTGCCGGCATTCCGATCGATATCCTCGGACACGCGCGCGCCGGCTATATCCCCGACGTCGGCGCGTATGAAAACCCGACCGTGCTGCCGTATGCGCGGGCGGTCGTGTATGACGGCGCGACGACGGTCACCTACGATTCATGGGTCTCAATGGGAACGTTCATGAAGGGCGCGCCTGCGCCGACGAAAACGCTCACGATCAAAAATCTCGGGACCTCGGACCTCTACACCAGCAATACGAAAATCGCGGCGCCGTTCCAGATCGTGACTCCGCCGGCGGCGAGGATCGCGCCCGGGGCCAGCTCGCCGTTTGTCGTTTCCGTCTCGACGCAGACGACCGGTTCGCTGGCCCAGTATCTTTCGTTCAACTCGAATGACGCGCAATACCCGTGGTTCCAGTTCCATGTGGCGGCGACGATCGCGACGCCGATCATGGAGGTCTTGGATATCAACCAGATGCGAATCGGCAATGGCGGCTCGGTTCTCCTGCGCAGCACCGTCGCCGGCGCGTCGGCGGCGACCGCCAAGCTCACGCTGAAAAACACGGGCAAAGTCCCGCTGACAATCGGGACGCCGGCAATCGCGCCGCCGTTCCAGATCACAAACGCGCCGGCTTCGACAATTCCCGAGGGCGCCAGCACGATGATCGTCGTATCCCTGCCCACCGCCTCGGCCGACTCGTTTGCGTCGGCGCTGAGTTTCGCGACGAACGATCCGCGTTCGCCGAGTTTCACGGTTTCGGTGAGCGGGATTGTGCAGTCCAATCCGAAAATCATTTACGTGAGGGCCGACTCAAGCGCGACGTCCGATACCGCCAACCTCGGCGCGTCGTGGGCCACGGCGTATCCGGACCTGCAGTCGGCGATTGCAGCCGCGAGGCCCGGCAACCAGATCTGGGTCGCGGCAGGAACCTACAAGCCGACCGGCACAACCGATACGGCCGTTTCGTTCGTCATGCCGGAGGACGTCGAGATGCACGGCGGGTTCACCGGGACCGAGACGTCGCCGGCGCGCGACTGGAAACGGCACCCGTCGATCTTGAGCGGCGACATCGGGACGAGCGCCGCGTTGGACAACTCCGTGCACGTCGTGATCGGCGGCAACCGGGGAATGCTCGACGGATTCACGATCAGCGGCGGCTACAGCGCGCAGGATGGCCCAAACGGTCACGCGGGGGGCGGCATGTTGAACGTTTCCGCCTCGCCGATCATCATCAACTGTGCTTTTGAAAACAACCAGGCCTTCAACATCAATGCGCCTGCGTGCGGCGGCGCGATCTTTAACAGCAGCTCGGCGCCGTCCATCCTCAATTGTGTTTTCACGCAAAACTCCGCACGCGGCATGTATGACCGCGGTTACGTGTCTGGCGGGGCAATTTCAAACCGGGAGGATGCCGCCCCGAAAATCATCAACTGCGTGTTCTATGACAATTCCGCCGTGAACGAAGCACAATACGGTTATGCCTGCGGCGGCGCTATCGACGAGCGGGGTTCGTCCATGATCGTCAACTGCACGTTCGCGCACAATCGAACCGTCGCCTACATACTGCCCGGAGCCGCGATCAGCATCGCCGGCACGGCCAGCACGACCATCGTCAACTCGATATTCTGGGACAACTCGGTCTATTCGTGGTCCTCGAAGGCCGAGTTCAGCTACTGCGATATTCCGGAATGCGGCGGCAGCGGCGCGTCGTGGAAATCGACGCTCGGCATCGACGGCGGCGGCAATATCGATATCGATCCGATGTTTGTCAACGCGGCGAATCCGGCCGGGGCGGATGGGTTGTGGCGCACGGACGATGACGGATTGCAGCTCAAGCCCCTATCGCCGTGCATCAATAAAGGAACGCCCAGCCCGACGCCGCCGACCGACATTCTCGGCAAACCGCGCTTCGACGGCAACGACATGGGCGCCTACGAATACCCGCTGCGCAACGCGGCCGCGAGCTGGGCAATGTATCGGTGACGAAGTTGTGCTCGTTTTGAAGCATGACTCAATTGCCGGTGATTGTCTGGTTTCGGCGGGATTTGCCGCGGGGGGATAATTCGGCGCTTGCGGCGGCCGCAAACAACCAGAGGATCACGCGGCGCAGGATTCGCATAGTAACGGGCAAGAATAGAAACGGTCACGAGCATTTCGCGCGCAAATCAAATGGCGAGGTTAACCCGTCATGACGGCAAGGATGATTGCTTTGGCCCTAATCGTGGTTCTTGCGGGATCGGCTATCCGTTCGGCTCCCGTGACGATAAAGGCGGCGACCGGAAACGCGGGCGCCGGGGGCACGACGTCGCCGGCGCTGCTGAAGGTTGGCGGCACAGACCAATTCCAGGTTGATGCGAATGCCAACGTCGCGACGGCCGGCAACGTCTCGAGCACGTCGGGCCGCGTGTATAGCATCGATAGCGCCAAGAAGTTCATGACCGCCTATCCCCGGGTGGGGAAACCGCATTCTGTTGCGCGCGACACGGCCAATGCCAATGGAACCATTCTTTATTTGGGGGCCGGAACCACGGGCGTGGTGCGCGAGTTCTTCACTACGTACTTCATGGGGGGGCCGCTGCCCTCGGGGCGATACAACGAGTTGACGGACAACGTTCGCATCAGAATTTATGTCGGCGCCGGAGACGTCACGGATTTCAGCAATATTAATCAGTCATGCCTGTGCGCCGATATTCCCATCGCCCTCTTGTTTTGTCGCGACCACGATTCCAGCATGACGTCCGCCTTTAATTACAACACTGAATTTATCAATCTGGGCGTGACCGGCAACGGCGGTTATCCCTCGCTCCAGTTCAAGATGCCGATCCCCTTTGTCAACGGGATCATCATTCAAATGACGGACAATATCGGCGCGCCGATCACGACAAATTACACGTGGGCGGACTATGAGGTTGGGCCCCGGCCCACCGGCCAGTATCAGAACTGGAAATTCAGGTCGTCATTTTCAGCCGGAAGCATGTCGGGAACGAGAACATTCCTGAATGTCGCAAGCGGTTCGGGCGCGCTGCTGGGGTTGTGGTCGTCTTGCGACGAGGACACCGACACCATGTGGCCCGAATACAACTGGTCGTTCTGGATTGACGGCGACAACCCGGCGGGAACGGCAACGTGGTCGGTTTCGGGATGGGAAGACATATTTTTCAATGCGTACTATGGCCTTTCCGCTCCCGGCATTTACCGCGAATATGGCTTGCTTAAATCGGCCACGGCCCCTGGCCTGTCGGCTTTCGCCTATCTGCACAACCAGAATATTGAATGGGTGAAAGGCATTGTCGGAAAATACCCATACGTGGGCGGCCAAATCAATAATTTCAAGGTGCTGACTTTGTATTACGGCGACTAGCGAGGATATATGGATCAGAGACCCGTCATCGTCTGGTTTCGGCGGGATTTGCGGCTGGCGGATAACCCAGCGCTTGCGGCGGCGGTTACGCTGAAGGCTCCGGTTTTGCCGGTCTTTATCTGGGCGCCGGATGAGGATGAGCCGTGGCCGCCGGGCGCGGCTTCGCGGTGGTGGCTGAGGCGATCGCTCGAGGCGCTCGAGGGTGATTTGAAACGGAAGGGTTCGGGGCTGGTTTTTCGGCGCGGGCCGAGCCTGGACGCGCTGCTTCATTTAATTAAAGAGACGAATGCGCGGGCGGTTTATTGGAACCGGCTTTATGAGCCGGCGGCGATCGCGCGCGACAAGAAGGTTGAAGACGCGCTGAGGCAGCGCGGCGTTGAAGTCAAGACGTTCAACGCGGCGCTGCTCGTCGAACCCGATCAGCTGAGGACGCGCACGGGCGGACCGTATCGCGTGTTCACGCCGTTCTGGAAGGCTCTTGCGAACTCGATGCGCGATATTCACCAGTCGCCGTCGAGGCCGGAATTTCGGTTCGGAGTTCAAACTTCAGTTTGCCCGGGCCTCCCAGATGAACTCGGGATCGATTCGGGATATGCAGGGGCATACGAAAAATATTGGAAGCCGGGCGAAGCTTCGGCTCATGCGGTTTTAAAAAAATTCGTTTCGAAAAAACTCGAGAACTATCACGAGGGCCACGACCGCCCGGATCTGGATGCGACGTCGCGCCTCTCGCCTCACCTGCATTTCGGCGAAATCAGTCCACAGCAAGTGGTAGGTCGGCTCTTCGAGCCGACTCGGGAGCCCGGAGTCGGCTCAGAGAGCCGACCTACCTTTCTGCGCCAGCTCGCGTGGCGCGAATTCGCGCATCATTTACTGTTTCATTTCCCGCACACGCCGACCGAGCCGCTGCGGCCTGAATTCAAACAATTTGCATGGAAGATGGACCAGAAGAAGTTCGAGGCGTGGAAGGACGGGCGCACGGGGTATCCGCTTGTGGACGCGGGGATGCGGCAGCTTCGCGCGACCGGCTGGATGCACAACCGCGTCCGCATGATCGCCGCGTCGTTTCTCGTCAAGGACTTGATGATCCCGTGGCAGGCCGGCGCGCGCCATTTCTGGCAAACCCTCGTCGATGCCGACCTGGCCAACAACACGCTCGGCTGGCAATGGGTCGCCGGTTGCGGCGCCGACGCCGCCCCGTTCTTCCGCATTTTCAATCCGATCATTCAGGCGAAGAAATTCGACCCGGATGAGAAGTATGTGCGGCAATGGGTGCAAGAATACGGAACAGAGACGTATGCGAAACCGATCGTCGATCATCGCGCGGCGGTGATCGCGGCGATGAGGGCCTATCATGCAGTAGCCCGAGCGTAAGCGAGGGAAAGGCGGGCGGACGGCTTTCGATTACGATTACGAGCACGAGCACGATGGAGATGTCGCTTCCGGCCGAAGCAACCTACTGACTTTTCTTGACTTTATGCTCCCCAAAATGGCTTATAGGTGTGATTTTCATTTTCTGTGGGAGCAACACACACAATGGCCAGATTCAAGAGACTTACGGTTCTGAAGACAATGCTCGAAACCGGACTTGTCCCGGTTTTCTACAACGACGACGTCGAAGTCGCCAAGAGCGTCGCCCAGGCGGTTTATGACGGCGGCGCGCGCCTGCTCGAGTTCACCAACCGCGGCGACCATGCCTTCGAGGTCTTCTCCCAGCTCGACCGCTACTGCCGCGCGGAACTGCCCGAGCTGATCCTCGGCGTCGGCTCCGTGTGCGACCCGGTCACCGCCGGCCTTTACATCAACCTCGGCGCCAACTTCGTCGTCGGCCCGCTGCTCAACGCAGAATGCGCGAAGGTCTGCAACCGCCGCAAGGTCCCGTACAGCCCCGGCTGCGGCAGCGTCAGCGAGATCGGCCAGGCCGAGGAACTCGGCTGCGAAATCGTCAAGATCTTCCCGGGCGCCGAAGTCGGCGGACCGGCGTTCGTCAAGGCCGTGCTCGGGCCGTGCCCGTGGTCGCTGATCATGCCGACCGGCGGCGTCGATTCGACCGAGGAATCGCTCAAGGCGTGGTTCAGCGCCGGCGTCGCGTGCGTCGGCATGGGCTCGAACCTCGTCACCAAGGACTTCCTCAAGAGCAAGGACTGGGGCGGCATCTCAAACAAGGTCGCCGAGGCGCTCGCGATCATCAAGAAATACAAGAAAAACTAATCCCTCTTGCGTATGGGTAGATGGCGACAAGTTCAATATCAACCCAGCCCCGGCAGGGGCGAAACAAGTTAGCCCAGGGCGCAAGCCCTGGGTATACAATGTTGATTTTTAAAACGAGCCCCGGCAGGGGCG
>JAJFUE010000078.1 GCA_021372575.1 bacterium
GCTTGGGCAGGAAGTGATTGGCGCCGAGGCGCAACGCGTAGTCCTGGTCGCGCTGCGACGACTTGGCCGAAATCACGATGACCGGCAGGGCCTTGTAGCTGATGTTGCGCCGAAGCGACTGCAGGAGCTGATACCCGTTCATCTTCGGCAGCATGATGTCGAGCAGCAACACGTCGGGTTCGTATTCGACGATGCGCTGGATCGCCTCCATGCCGTCGGTGGCGGTCGTCACCTCGTAGTTGTCGCGCAGGGCGATCTTGAGCATCTCGAGCATCTCCTCGTCGTCATCGACGATGAGAAGGCGCGGCACTTTCAAATCGGGCATCGGCGCGGGCTGGGGCGCCGGAGCCGCGGCGCGCGGCGCGGGAGCCGGCCGCCGGGGCGCCGGAGCCGGTTCGGGCTCGGGTTGCGGCGCGGGAGCGGCGCCGGCGCTGCCCTTTTCGGCTTCCATCCGCGCGATCTGATCGAGCGTGTATTTCTTGTTGCGCAGCGGCGGCAGCTCGTGCTGGATCGTGAAATCCACGTTGCGCAACAGGCGCTCGGGATCGACCGGCTTCGTCATGAACAGGTTAGCGCCGGCGGCGTAACCCTTCTTGATGTTTTCCTTCGTGCCGTGGCCCGACAGGAACATCACCTGGATCATCTTGAAGCTCTTGTGGCGGCGGATCGCCTCGCACAGCTGAAAACCGTCCATCAGCGGCATCAAAATATCGATGATGGCAAAATCGGGCTCGTATGTATCGAGCTTGCTGAGGGCGTCCAGCCCATCACATGCCTCAACGACTTCGTAACGGCTGCTCAGCGTCATCTTGAGCACCCGGCGAAGGTCTTCGTCGTCGTCAACAACCAGAATGCGGTAGCGGCTCATTTCCATCCTTAATATATCGGGCCTCGGCCAGGGATTGATGAAGTAACCGGTGAATTAACCTAAGTTGTGGATTGCCAGCACATTGCCCGGCAATCACCGGGGCATAGACATTTAATACCGTATCGGCCGGAATATCACGCAAAAAACGACAAAAGAATAGGTCCTATAGGACTTATGCGACCTATAGGACCTATGACCGTTTTGTCATGAATCAGGGCTCGAGCACGGTCACCGACGCATCGAACTTCTGGCCGTTGATGTTGAGCGTCATCCTGTAGCCGCCATCGGCCGGGGCCGGGGCCGGGACCGGCGCGGCCGGCTGAAGCTGCGCCGCGGCGGGTTTGGCCACCGCCTTCTCGGCGGGCTTGCGATTGGGATTCAGCTTGTCCTCGTAGAACTTGAGCCACACCTTCGGGAACAGTGCGTAGGACAGCACGTCGTCGTCGTTGCGCGCCTTGCCCTCGACCTCGGCCTTGATCTTGTCCCACTCGTTGGGGATCAGGTCGGCCGGGCGGCACGTGATCGGCTCCTCGCCGGCGAGGACCTTTTTCTGGATCTCCGCATCGACCGGCGCGGGCGTCTTGCCATACATGCCCTTGAACACGTCCTTGCTTTCCTGCGGCACGCTCTTGTAGCGCTCGCCGAGGATCACGTTCATCGCCGCCTGCGTGCCGACGATCTGGCTGGTCGGCGTGACGAGCGGGATGTAGCCCATCTCGGCGCGGACCTTCGGGACCTCGGCCAGCACGTCGTCGATGCGCTCGAGGCACCCCATCTGCTTGAGCTGGCTCTCGAGGTTGGAGATCATGCCGCCCGGGATCTGGCTGATGAAGATGCGCGGGTCGGAGCCGCTGAAGCTCGTCTCGAAGTCCTTGTATTTGACGCGCACCTTGCGGAAGTAATCGGCGACCGGGATGAGCTTGTTCTGGTCGAGGCCGGTGTCGTATGGCGTCCCGCGGAACGTCTCGACGAGCGCCTCGGTGGCGACGTGGCCGGAGCCGCCCGACATTGAACTGATCGCGGTATCGACGCCGTCGGCGCCGGCTTCGATGACCTTGATGAGGACCATCGGCGCGACGCCGGTGGTGGAGTGCGTGTGAACGTGGACCGGGATCTTGACGGCGGCCTTGAGCGCGCGCACGAGCTCGGCGGCCGGCACGGGCGTCATCAGCGCGGCCATGTCCTTGATGCAGATCGAGTGGCAGCCCATCGACTCGAGCTGGCGCCCGAGCTCGACGAAGCGCTCGATCGTGTGCACCGGCGAAATCGTGTAGCAGATCGCGCCCTGCGCGTGCGCCCCGTCCTTGATGACCTGGCTGACGGCCGTCTCGAGGTTGCGCGGGTCGTTCAGCGCGTCAAACACGCGGAACACGTCCATGCCGTATTCAACGGACTTATCGACGAACCGGCGCACAACGTCGTCGGCGTAATGGCGGTATCCCAAAATGTTCTGGCCGCGGAACAGCATCTGCAGCTTGGTCTTGGGCAGCGCGGCCTTGATCTTGCGCAGCCGTTCCCACGGGTCCTCGCCGAGGAAGCGCAGGCAGGAGTCGAACGTGGCGCCGCCCCACACCTCGAGCGACCAGTAGCCGACCTTGTCCAGGGCCTCGCAGATCGGCAGCATGTCCTCGGTCTTCATGCGGGTGGCCAACAGGGATTGATGGGCGTCGCGCAGCACCAGGTCGGTGATGCGCACCGGCTCGCGCCGGTTTTCGGGTTGGGTTGGTTCGTTGTTCATTTGATTTCTCTTTGTGATACTTCTCGCGAAGCGGGTCAGGGGACCTTTCTTATTTTAATAACATAAACAGGCGTTTTCTTGCCATCGATTATCCGGCGGGCGCCGGAACGGCTTGATTTCTCGAGGCCGCCCTTACGGAGTGTTGACTCCTTGATTCCATATCGGCAAAATCAAGCCGTCTGGATTAAATCTTGGAGGAAAAAAGATGAAGCGCTTACTCAGCCTCGTGATTGTGGCCACTTTCGCAGTCGGCCTGACCCTCGGATGCGGCCAAGGCCAGCAGACGCCCGCGCCGACAAAGACCGCGGTGCAGGAGCCGGAGCCCCCCACCGACGAAATGCCGGCCGCGACGCCCGCTTCGGCGACGGCTTCCACTTCGGCGACGACTCCCGCCAAGTAGCCCGTTTGTCGCGCGAGATGAGTGGGGGCGGTTCGCTCGTCGAATCCGCCCCACTCCGCGTCCAATGCAACCGTGTCATCGAAACGGAGGCCGAACGATGAGATCGACATGGAATTTTGTGTTCGCGGCGATGATGGTCGGATCCCTTGCGGGTTGCGGCAAGGGCCGGCAGCCGGGCGCACCGGCGGGCGGCGGCCAGGCCCCGGCCACCGCGGCCTCGCCGGTCGCGGCGCCGACTTACGGGCCGCTCACCGGCCCGCGGCCGACCCCGCCCGGAAGTCCCGCCGCCGCGGTGATCTATGTCTGCCCGATGCACCCGGAAGTCACAAGCGACAAGCCCGGCAAATGCCCCCAATGCGGCATGGTGCTGGTCGTGAAAAAATAACGGGTCCCCTGGTTTGCGATCGCCCCAACATCTCCGCGCCCCTGCCGGAACTCGGAAAAATGAAAAAATCCGCATTCCCCAGGGCTGACGCCTTCAATCACTCAATGGTATGATTCCCAATTCATCGCGGCGGTTTTGCGGTAGATCGTGATCGGCGCGGGGTTTTCGCCGACCATGGCCGGGTTGCTGACGCTGATCGCGCGCAGGCGGTAATCGGTTCCGCCGGCAAGCGTCGATGGGATTGCAAGTTTGACGGTGCCGCCGGAGCCGGTGGCTTCGCCAAGCACCGCGACGCGCTGGTCGCCGCGCCACAGCTCGAAGCGCACCTTCGTCCCCGCCCATTGTTCAATGGATTGCCATGCGACCTCGACCGTCTGGCCCGGCAGCCACGTTGCGCCGGCGGCGGGGTTTAGAATTCGAACGCCGAAGAATTCATACATGCCGATGTCGGGCCCGAACCGGCCGTCGCCGTTGCCGTCCAATGGGCGGCCGACGCCGTCGAAATCGGCCGTGAGCGGCGCCGAGGTCGATCCGGCATCGATGCACGGTGACTCGGGGCGCAGGTGAAAGTCCGTGGCCGACACCAGCTTGGGGTCGGCGCCGATGTTGCCGACGCATCCGCGCACGTGCGCGTTGAGTTCGTCGATATCGGTGTGCGGCACGCCGCTGAAGTTGCGGTACGCCCCGGCCGGGTTTTCATAAAAACAGTTGTTGGCCACCAGCGTGGGGCTGGTGGATTTCGAGCTGACGTAGATCGCGTAGCGGCCGTTGCGCAGGAAGATGTTGTTGATGATCACGGCCTGCGGGCAGTCGTGCAGCGCGCCGCCGGAGTATGCCGTGTTGTCGGCCATCGTGTTGAACGCGAACGTCGCGGCCTTGCATCCCTGCGCGACGCCGCCGTACTGCGCCTTGTTCGCGCTGAACACGTTGTCGTGGACCGACGCGCCCAGGCTGAACATTGCGCCGCCGGCAACGTCCGCGACGTTGCCGATGAATCGGTTCGACCGGATTTCCCCCTCAAAGGCCGCGACGGCGCCGGCGTTCGCCGCCGTGTTCGCCTCGAACAGGTTGCCTTCGATGACGCCCTCGCCCCGCACGATCGCCCCGCCCCACGCGCTCTTGTTGCCGCGGAACGTGTTGCCCGTGATCGAGCCCTCGAACATGAAGATCGCGCCGCCGCCCTGATTGGCGCGGTTGTTCTCGAACAGGTTGCCGCTCATGCCGGCGCCGCACGTGTTGATCGCGCCGCCGGAGCCGTCGGCCCGGTTGCCGATGAAGCGGTTGTTGTCGATCTCGTTCGAGCAGAACACGAGACAGCCGCCGTCGTAGGAACGGTTTTCGCTGAACTCGTTGTCGTGGATGAGCGCGCCGCACTGCATGAGCACGCCGCCGTTGATGTCGCCCGAGTTGCCGGCGAAACGGTTGTTCCTGAATTCGCCGTTGCAGTCGTAGGCGACGCCGCCGTAGCGCGCCGAGTTGCCGCGGCAATCGTTCTGCTCGATGACGCCGTGGCACTGGTAGAACGCCCCGCCCTGCTTGGCGCGATTGGCGATGACGTCGTTGCCGTGAATCGGCCCGGCGAAGCGGAAGCACACGCCGCCGTTTTCGGCCTTGTTGCCGGTCATCGTGTTGCCGCCGAGATCGCCGCCGCACTCGAAGATGGCGCCGCCATAGACCGCGGCCGTGTTGCTCGTCATCTCGTTGCCGGTGATCGTCGTCGCGTCGCAGCCGTAAAGCACTCCGCCCCAATACGCGCCGTTGCGGACGAACTTGTTGCCGTGGACTTCGCCGCTGAACTTTGCGAGGCAGCCGCCGGCCTGGCCGTAATTGCCGCTGAATTCGCAATCGGTCACCGTGCCGCTGCCGCCCTCGATGACGCCGCCGGCCGAGGCCGTGTTGTCGCGGACGATGCAGTGGTTCAATGTGATCAGCGTGGCGTCGGCATAAATGGCCCCGCCCGCGAACGACAGGCCGTCGATGATCGTAAGGCCCTGGATGCTGATCGGGCTCGCAAGGCCGTTCAGCGTGAGCGCCGCGCCCTGTCCGAGCGCGTCGATGACCGTCGTGTTCAAATACTGGTCCAGGAGCGGCTGGCGGCTTTGGATGCTGATCACGCGGCCGCTGAAATCGAGCGGGCCGTAATACGTGCCGGGGTTGAGCACGATGCGGTCGTTGTTGACCGCGAACAGGACAGCCTCCACGGCGCCGGGCTGATCGTCCGGCACGCTGACCACGCGCCCCTTGTCGCGCGCAAGCGGGCTGGTCCCCTTCGCGATTTCGAGCATGTCGCTCAGGCCGTCGCCGTCGGTGTCCTGTGCATTCGGGTTCGTGCCGAGCGTGGCCTCGGCGGTGTCGTCCAGGCCGTCGCCGTCGGCATCCGGCCGCGAGCCGCGCTCGTAGCAGCCGATGTCGGGCTTCAGGTTGGCGACGCGGCACAATCCGTCGAAATCGCGCGCCGGCAGGCGCGCCAGCGCGTGCCAGCTCGCGCGGTCGATGCACGGCGAACCGCCCAGCAGGCGATAGTCGTTATCGGGCATGACGCCGGGCTCGGGATTGGGCGCGGGTGCGTTGACAAATCTCGGATCGGCCGTGAAATTCTCCGAGGCAAGGATTTGGGCCGCGTCCATTTTCTCGGCGGTCATGCCGGCGATCGCGTTGCCGCCGTAAAAACAGTTGCGCGCCACGAGCATCCCGTAGCGCCCGCCGAACACGATGCCGCCGAGCGCCGCGTCGCCCTCGTTCTTGTGGAAAATATTGTTGCGTACCTCGATCCCGACCGAGCCGTCGGTCCAGACCGCGCTGCCGGTCGTCGCGGAGTTGAACGCAAACGTGTTGTGCAGGAGCGAGCCGTTGCACAGGCCGAGCGCGCCGCCGCGGGTCGCGCTGTTGGATTCGAAGATGTTTCCGAGGATCCGGCCGGCGCACGAGGCGAGCGCGCCGCCGGAGCCCGCGTGGTTCGACTGAAACCGGTTGTAGCGGATCGCGCCGGTGCAGTTGGCCAGCGCGCCGCCGGAGCCCGAGTAATTGAGGCGCAACGTATTGCGTTCGAACGGGCCGCTGCACCAGCTTGCGCCGCCGCCGGAGCCGCCGGCGTTGTTGCCGCTGACCAGGTTTCCGATCACCCAGCCGCCGGCCTCGTAAATGCCGCCGCCCGAAATCGTGGCCCAGTTGCCCTCGATCGTGTTGCCGTTGATCTCGCCGTTGCCGCCGCTGATGCCGCCGCCGTGGTAGGCGGTGTTCTTATAAATCGTGTTGGAACGGATGGCGCCGGCGCTGTTGAAGATGCCGCCGCCGTCGTTTGCGGCCGTGTTGAGCTGGATGATGTTGTCGTGGATCGAGCCGTTGCCGCCGCTGATCGCGCCGCCGTCGGTGGCCTCGTTGGCCTCGAACACGTTGAACGAGCATTCGCCGAACGTCAGCCACAGCCCGCCGCCTTCCACGGCGTCGTTCTGGCTGACGATGTTTTTCGTGATCGGGCCGTGGCAGCCGAAGAGCCCGCCGCCGCGCGAGGCGCTGTTGTTGCTGATGACGTTCTCCATGATCGGGCCGGTGCACGACGCAATGCCGCCGCCGCCCGCCCCGGCCGTGTTGCTCTGGATGACGTTGTTGCGCACCAGCCCCGAGCAGCGATAAACGCCGCCGCCGTATTGAATCGCGATGTTGTATTCGATGACGTTGTTGCGGATCGTGGCCGCGCTGCCGTTGCCGGCGTCGCCGCCGTCGATGCCGCCGCCGACCTCGGCCGCGCCGTGCGAAATCGTGAACCCCTCCACGACGGTCTCCGAAGTCTCGTCGCCGCGAAACCGGATCACCGGCCCGTTGTAGATGCCGTCGATGATCGTCTGCCGGGTGATGTCGGCGTCGAGCGGGTCGATCGAGCGCACATGAAGCCGACGCCCGCCCAGGTCGATGTTTTCATGGTAATGCCCCGGCTGCACCAGGATCGTGTCGCCGTCCATGGCCGCGGTGACCGCGTCGGCGATGCGCGTGAACGGGGCCGACGGCAGGTTGTCGCGAAGATCATCGACATTGAGCACGGCCGCGCGAACGGGCATCGCGCCCGCCGCGGTCAGGAACATCACCAGTGTGAACAGTCTCAGCATTCCAGGTGCCCGGTTAGAGTATTTCTATTAAATGGCAACGGCGCCCCTCGAGACAACGAATTTTCACCGCCAAACCGAAATGCTTGTCACCGGAAAGACCGGATCGGGCGAAGTCACGTGATTACAGCAGTTTATGGGCCATATGGGCCCTCTAGAGCGCTTGACGATAGTTATCGGTTCGTGCTCGTGCTCGTAATCGTAATCGTAATCGAATCAGCACCGAACCCCGAAACCGAGCCCCGTTTCGATTACGGCAATTGCCGCAAGACTTTTCACTCGCTCCAAACCGGAACATTCCATTTTGCTTTTTGTCTTGAGAACCAGAAATATTCCGCCCGATAGATGATTTTGCGGGGCGGAACGCTTTCAAAGGCAGCCGACGAATGTGAGCAGCAAATGCCGAATACGCGATTTTCTTGGGCGAAACAAGCTGTTTATGCATGAACGATTAACCCATTTAGAAAGTCATTGACATTCCCCCGGGCGGTCACTAACATCGACGGTGCGTTAATATTCGGGGGATGAGGATACACGAAACATGGACGCTGAACTTGGCTCAGGATCGCGGTTCCTTCCGCGGTGGTGGGTTGTTCTTCTTGCGCTCGTTTCCATGATCCCGGCCGTCCAGGCCGGCCCGGGCACCGCGCAAAAGCGCGAGGCGCCCAGCCCGTTCCAGTGCTGGATGCGCATTCTCAGCAATCCGACGGCGGCCGAAACGATCGCCGTGGACGCCGTTTTGAAATGCGTCGATTTCGCCGACCCCGGCACGCTGCAAGTTCCCACGCAAGCTTCCATCGGCTCGCGCCCCGCTCCCGCCAAGCCGCAGCCGGCGGGCCTCTCTTCCGAGAAAGTCAACCAGGTCATTGGAACGGCGGGCTGCATGCTGCTGCCCAGCTGGCGCCTGCGCCTGACGACGCTCTCGCTGATGGCTCACTCCTAAATCAGGCCTCCAATCCAGTTCAAAAGCGCGGGATTCGCTCCCGCGCTTTTTTGTCGTTTCTCGAGAAAAACGCCTATTCCGCTGTCTTTTCCCGTTTGCATCGGCTACAGTGTCCTGCGTTGACATGTCCTTGGTCTTTTTTATCACAAGCGTCAGGAGTTTGATGACATGAGTGACGTACTGAAGATTTTCCGCGAGCTCGAGATGACCTGGGATCGCGACAACATCTACCATCAGGTGTTGACCTATATCGCCCAGGCTTCCGAGTTGCTCGGACTGCCCGCGGGGATGGAACTCATCCTCGCCCAGCCCAAGAACGAGATCACGGTTCACTTCCCGGTCCTGATGGACAACGGTGATTACCAGCTGTTCCGCGGCTACCGCGTCCAGCACAACAATGTGCTGGGGCCGTTCAAGGGGGGCATCCGTTATCACCAGGACGCCGATCTGGACCACGTCAAGGCGCTGGCCGTGCTGATGACGATGAAGACGGCGCTCTACTGGCTGCCTTACGGCGGCGCCAAGGGCGCGGTCAAGGTCAACCCGCGCTCTCTCTCGCAGAACGAGCTGATGCGCCTGACCCGCCGTTTCACCGCCGCCCTGGGCCAGAACATCGGCCCCTTCTATGACGTTCCGGCCCCCGACGTCGGCACCAACGCCCAGATCATGGCGTGGATCACCGACACCTACACCAACCTGCACGACCCCGCCCGCCGGCTTGACGGCATGGGCGTCTGCACGGGCAAACCGCTGCTGCTCGGCGGCTCGCAGGGGCGTGAGAAGGCCACCGGCCAGGGCCTCATCTACGTCCTCGAACAGATGCTTCCCGAGATGGGCTTCGATATCGGCAAGGTCAGCTACAGCCTGATCGGCTACGGCAACGTCGGCTCGTGGACGGGCAAGCTCATGGCCGAGCGCGGCGCCAAGCTTACGGCCGTCCTCGACCACACCGGCGCGATCTATAGTGACAAGGGGATCGACGCCCTCGAGCTGGACAAATACGTCGCGCAGAAGGGCGGCGTCGGCGGCTTCCCCAACGCCGAGGCGATCACCGAGGACCAGTTCTACTCGGCCAAGGTCGATGTCCTCATCCCGGCCGCGCTCGAGCAGATGATCAACGACCGCAACGTCAAGCTGCTCAACTGCAAGATCGTCGCCGAGGCCGCCAACGCCCCGACCACCCCGCAGGCCGAACGCTACATGGTCGAGCAGGGCATCCAGATCCTGCCGGCGATCCTGTGCAACTCGGGCGGTGTCACCGTCAGCTACTTCGAGTGGAACCAGAACCGCCAGGCCGAGACGTGGGACCTCGAATACGTCGATGCCCAGCTGAAGAAAATGGTGCTGGCGGCCTGCGCCCGCACGAAGGAGACCGCCCGCCGGCTCAAGTGCGACCTGCGCGTGGCCAGCTACTGCGCCGCGCTGGAGCGCATCGCCAAGGTCTATCTCATCCGCGGGATCTTCCCGTGATCGACTCGTGATCAACCTCGTTCGAATCGGGTAGGAGGGGGGATTGCTCCCCCCGTCCTCCCACACCACCGGACGTACGGTTCCGTATCCGGCGGTTCATGAGCGGCTTTGCAGCCGTTGTCTCTGGTCCAGCAGTGACACGAGCCCACATGCATCAAACCAGC
>JAJFUE010000079.1 GCA_021372575.1 bacterium
GCTGGTTTGATGCATGTGGGCTCGTGTCACTGCTGGACCAGAGACAACGGCTGCAAAGCCGCTCATGAACCGCCGGATACGGAACCGTACGTCCGGTGGTGTGGGAGGACGGGGGGAGCAATCCCCCCTCCTACCCGATTCCGCCGATCGTCTTGGTTGATTTCGCCAATCGTCGGGAAAACACGGCACACGATCCTGTGCGTTTGCGACAGAATGTCCGAACGAGGCCGTGGGACGGGCGGCATGTTTGATCCGATGCCCGGTCAGCCTCAAAGGTCCCCCGACACAAGAACGATTTTGCGGAATCAACATCACCTATGGTTGCAATCCCAATCGATTCAGTCTATGGCGCATGGAATGAAACGTGATCGATATGCGAAAAGATCACACATATGTGTTGACGCGGGCGCGCATCTGTGAAAATATCACATATCATCACCGTGGATTTTTTAGCGTTTGGGATGAATGAACGTTGCGGTCCGGTTTTTGCTCCATAAAGTTGGCAATGGGGATCGGGAGGGGAGTGTTTGGGGTCTGGTGGGCCTATGGGAAGCATGGGCCGGACGAGGCATGGAATCCGGCGGCCGAAAGTAACGAAAGATAACCCATGAACGTCATCGCGCAAACAATCCGTAAAAAAAATTCTTTCCAACAAATTTCGGGAAACTTTTACCCGTGTCCCGCGTCTATATATTGCATGAACCGCTCCGGCTTGCGGGGAGACCGTGCCTTTTGATTTCGTTTTGAACGACTGCGATTGCGCGCAGAGGAGGTTGCATCGCCTTCTTGAGGGTTCCGGCTGACATGCGGCTTGCGCAAGCGAATTCGAGATCATTGATTCGATTGCGATTGCGGCCAAGAACGCAAACTTCCGTTATTTTTCCGTGGAGGCTTTCGAGTGAGCAGGGAATTGTTGGGAAGGATTCTGGTTCGGCTGGGTTTCGTCACCGACCCACAGGTCGAGGAGGCGCTCGAGACGCAACGGCACGCCGAGCCGCCGCGCCCCCTTCTGGGCGCGATCCTCATTGACGGCAAAGTTCTGAGCGAGCGTCAGCTAGCTCAAGCCTTGGCGACCCAGATGGAAGCCGAGGTCTGGGACCTCGAGGCGGCCCCGCCCGACCCCGAGCTCAAGGGCCTCATCCCCGCCGCCCTCGCGCAGAGCTGCAAGCTGCTGCCGCACTCGGCCGAGGACGGCTTCATCCGCTGCGTCACGGCCGGCCCGATCGCGCCGTCGGAACTGGCGCGTCTCGAATTCATCGTCAATAAACCCGTCCGGCTCGCCGTCGCGCCCGAAACCGACCTCCTCAACCAAATCCAGAACCTCTACGGCGTCACGGTCGAGGGGATGATCGCCGGCCTCACGAGCTCGTCCGAAGATGTCCACGACGACCAGGAAATCCACATCCACGACCTGGCGACGATGGCCGAGGAGCCGACGCTCGTCAACCTCGTCAACGTGATCATCTCCGACGCGATCGCGAGCCGCGCGTCCGACATCCACATCGAGCCGTTCGAAAACGAAATCAAGATCAAGTACCGCATCGACGGCATCCTGCAGGAGATGCCGCCGCCGCCGAAGAAGTTCCAGTCCGCGATCGTCTCGCGCGTCAAGATCATGGCCGGCCTCGACATCGCCGAGCGCTACGTCCCGCAGGACGGCCAGATCCGCGTGAACCTTTCCGACGTGCGCGTCGATATCCGTGTCTCGACCGTCCCGACGATCTTCGGAGAGTCCGTTGTCCTTCGCCTGCTCAACAAGGACGCCTCGCTCCTCGACCTCAAGCGCCTCGGCATGGACGAGGTCACGCGCCGCCGCTTCACGCACCTGCTCGAGCGCTCCTACGGCATCATCCTCGTTTGCGGCCCGACCGGCTCCGGCAAAACAACCACCCTCTACAGTGGTCTTTTGCGCATCTTCACGCCGGAAAAAAAGATCATCACGATCGAGGACCCGGTCGAATACCAGATTCACGGCGTGAACCAGATCCCTGTGCGCCCCAAGCGCGGCCTGACGTTTGCCTCGGGCCTGCGCTCTATCCTGCGCCAGGACCCCGACATCATCATGGTCGGCGAAATCCGCGACCGCGAGACCGCCGACATCGCGATCCGCTCGGCCCTGACCGGCCACCTTGTGTTCTCGACCCTCCACACCAACGACGCCCCCGGCGCCGTGACCCGCCTGCTCGACATGGGAGTTGAACCGTTCCTGATCGCCTCCTCGCTGCAGGGCGTTCTCGGTCAGCGGCTCGTCCGCCGGCTGTGCAAGGCCTGCCGCCGCGCGGTCAAACCCGACCCCGCCTGGCTCGCGCAGTTCGAAGTCGAATACCTTCCCGAGCACGTCTATGAGCCGGTCGGCTGCGAGGAAGAGTGCCGCGGCACCGGCTACAACGGCCGCATGGGCATCTTCGAACTGCTCACGATGAACGAAGAGCTGCACAGCCTGATCCTGCACGAGGAGAACACTTCGCAGCTCAAAAAAATCGCGCGCGGCCGCATGCGCACGATGCTTCAGGACGGCTGGGACAAGATCTGCGCCGGCGACACCAGCGTCGCCGAGCTGATCAAGGTCACCCAGATCGATTCGCCCGAAGGGATTTGATCGTGGCCCTTTTCACTTACTCAGGATTTAACGAGGCCGGCAAAACGGTCTCCGGCGCGATCGAGGCGCCCAGCGAGAAGAGCGCCCTGGATCTGCTGAGCGACGGCGGGATCATCCCATCCGAGATCAAGCTCGACACCAACGGCCACGGCGAGACCGGCGAGGCCGCCGGCACCGTCGAGCAGGTTCTTCAGCGCGGCCGAGGCCGCATCTCGATGGCCGCGCGCACGCTGTTCGTGCGCGAGCTGGCGACGTTCCTGCACGCCGACATCCCGCTGCTCGAGGCGCTCGGCGTCCTGCACCAGCAGGAAACCAACTCGCATTTCCGCGCCATCATCGGCGACCTGCATCACCGCGTGCAGGGGGGCGAATCGTTCAGCTCCGCGCTGACCCATTATCCCAAGGTCTTCTCGCCGCTCCTCGTCAGCATGGTGCGCGTCGGCGAGACCGGCGGCATGCTCGGCAACGTCATGGACCAGATGGCCAACTGGATGGAGCACGAGGAGGAGGTCCGCGGCGAGGTGCGCGGCGCGCTGGCCTACCCGATCATGATCGTCGTCTTGGGCCTGCTCACGATGGGCATCCTGACGACGTTCGTGCTGCCGAAAATCACCACGATTTTCCAGGGCATGGGCGGCAACCTGCCGCTGCCGACGAAGATCCTCATGGGCGTCGCCGACTTCATGGGCGCCCATTGGAAGTGGGTGCTGCTGGGAATGGCCGCGGTTTGTGTCGGCATGTATTACGGCGTTCGCAGCCAAATGGGCGCGCGCCTGTGGGACAGCCTCTCGCTCAAGCTGCCGCTCTTCGGCAACCTGGCGCGCAAGAACGCCATCGCGCGTTTTGCGCGCGCCAACGCGGCGCTGCTTGCCGCCGGCGTGCCGCTCCTCGAATCCCTGAAAGTCGTCCGCGGCCTGCTCGGCAACCAGGTCATGGCGGCGATCGTCGATACCACGATCGACAGCGTGACGCGCGGCCAGTCGCTGGCGCACACGCTCGCCCAGAGCCCGTATTTCCCGCCCGCCGTCACGCACCTGCTCGGGGTGGGCGAGCGCACCGGCCGCCTGTCCGAAATGTTCGACCGCGTGGCCAAAACATTCGAGCGCCAGACGCGCGGCCAGATCAAGGTCCTCCTCGAGCTGCTCGCGCCGATGATGATCGTGCTGCTGGCGGTGATGGTCGGCATGATCGCGCTCGCGATCCTGCTGCCGATCATGCGGATCAACCAACTCATGAAATAAAAGGAAGAAATCCGAAATCTGTATATCGAATCTCGGATTGATATCTTGGGAGGAAGGTAAATGATTCAGCTTCAAGCCAGGCGCAGGGCCTTTACCCTCGTTGAAATCATGGTCGTCGTGATCGTGCTCGCGATCCTGGCGGCCGCGGTGCTGCCGAACGTCCTCGGCCAGGGCCGTGACAACCAGGCACGCGTCGCCGTCGCCCAGACCGAGGTCAGCGGTTTCGTCACCGCGCTCAACGGGTTCCGCATGGACATGCGTCGTTACCCGACCGAGTCGGAAGGCCTCGCCGCCCTCCGCACGCGGCCGGAGAACCTGGGCGAATCCGACGGAACCTGGCGCGGTCCGTACTGGCCCAAGCCGATCCAGAAGGACCCGTGGGGGCACGATTATGTCTATTCGTGCCCGGCGCCCAACGGCGTCGATGAATTCGGCGTCATGAGCTTCGGCGCCGACGGCACCCCCGGCGGCACCAGCTTCAACACCGATATCTGCAGTTGGGAAAACTACGACCCGAACGGCGGGAATCAGGCGACTCAATAAGTGACTGAGCGGCTTGCCAGAATCCGCGCCCCGCGCGCGTTCACGCTCGTCGAACTGATGATGGTCATCATCGTCATGTCGATCATCGCGGCCGTGACGGTCCCCGACATCAAGTCCGCGGCCGATCGCGTGCGCCTTGATTCCGGCGCGCGCCGCATCGCAGACCTGTGCGATTTCGGCTACCGTTCCGCCGTCGGCACGGGCCGCGTGCACGCGCTGATCCTGGAGGCCGACCGCCGCCATTACATGCTCGTTGCCGAAGCGCCGCCGCAAAATCGGGGCGAAGACGCCCCGGCGGAGTCATCTGCGACCGCGCCGCCGCAAGCGGGCGAGCTCCAGCCGGTCCGCTTGCCGGGGACGATCGGCAACGAACTGCCCGAGGGGATCGTCCTCGCGTCGGTGTCGATGCTCGACGAGACGCTCGCGCATGACACGAGCCGCATGCGCATTCTGTTCTTCCCCGACGGGACGACGGAATTCGCCACGCTCACGCTGTCGGACCAGTTCGGCAACAAGCGCAACGTGGTCCTCAACGGCCTGAGCGGCACGATCAAGATCGAGGAGCCGGCGCCGGGCCGGGAGCTGCCGGCGGATGAGCAGCTTCCGCCCGATCAACCAATGGGAGCAGGCAATGGTCCGCAACCGCTCTAACCATCGCCGCTCCGGCTTTTCGCTGATCGAGGTCCTCGCGGCGCTCGTGATCTTCAGCGTCTCGATCGTGGCGCTGGTGGAAAGCCTCGGCACGTCGAGCGCGATGCAGAACGACCTGATCGTGCGCCAGCACGCGCTCGCGCTCGCCGAGAACATGCTCGAGCAGACGCTCGCGGCCGAGAACTACGACGACCCCGAACAGGAAGGCCAGTTCGACGGCCCGGACACCGGATTCGCCTGGAAGCTCAAGGTTGAATCGACCGACGTCACGGATCTCAACAAGGTGACGGTTACGGTCACGACGGCCGGGCCCGGCCGCCAGACCGAAGCCTCGCTCTCAACGCTGATGGCCAAGCGCAAAAAGCCCGACGAATTGGATTCTGGAATTTAAATGATTTCTCGCCGCACCAATTCCGCTTTCACCCTGCTCGAGCTGATGCTCGGGATCATCATTTCGACGATGATCCTGACGGCATGCGCGATGGTGTTTTCGACCGCGATGCGCAGCTGGGAGCAGGGGAGCGAGGCGCGCAACACGCTTCAGGTCGGCCAGACGATCAGCGACCTGATCGAGCGGCACCTGCGCTCGGCAATGGCCCCCGAAAAGCGCGAGGGCGGCGCGGTGTTCCTCGGCGAGGATCTCTCCGACGGCGGCGTGAGCGGCCACAAGCTGACGCTGGTTTCGTCGGCGCCGGGCCGGTTCCCGCGCTCGTCTGCGCCCACCGACTCCTGCGAAATCGACTTCTGTTTTGACCCCACAAAAGAAGACGGGCTGACGATGCGGATCGACGCCTCGCCCGACGACGACCCCGCCGCCGGCGGTCAAAGCCTGCCGCTCAGCAAGGATGTCGTCGGTTTCCAGGTCCAGTATTTCGACGGCGAGGATTGGGTCGATGAGTGGGACGATGAAAAGCTGCCGGTCGCGGTCGAGTTCACGCTCGCGATCGCGCGCCGTCCGCTGCGCCCCGGCGAGACCCCCGCCGACCTCGGCGCCGAGGACGTCACGAGCACGCACC
>JAJFUE010000086.1 GCA_021372575.1 bacterium
AGCGCCGCGCGCGCAAGCTGATGGAAATGATACGCCGCGACCTCGGGCAGCCCCGCGTCCTCGAACATCGCCGCGACGCGGCCGCGCACCTCGACCTCGTCCGGCCCCGCCGAATCGACGACGCGCTCGGCCAACACTCGCGCCTGTTCCATTTCTCCGGCGGCCAGCATGCGCTCGACGAGCCTGAGCCGCGTGGCGCGCGCGTCGGCGGGCGCGCCGTTGCGCTCCTGGAAGTCGGCCAGCCGCCGCGGATGCTCGAGATCGGCCGGCTCGAGCTGGCAGGCCAGCTCCAGCGCCCATGCCGTCGCGGTCGCGTCGGCGCGGCCCTCGGCCAGCGACGCCACGCGGACCAGTTCCTCGGCCGCTTCGGGTTTGCGCTCGAGGCCGATCAACAGCTCGACCAGCTGCCGGCGCATCGGCAGGTCCTCCGGGAACCAGGCGAGCCCGCGCGTCACGGCCGCGTACGCCGCATTCAGCTCGCCAAGCTGCGAATGGTGCTCTGCAAGCCACACGCATTCGTGGAACGCCTGGCGCAGCTTGTCGGTCTTCTCGTAAATGTCGCACAGCCGCTCGTGAGCCTGAATGTGATCGGGGTCGAGCGACAGGATCTGGCGGCAATACTTGATCGCGGGGCGGGAATCCCCGTCGTTCGCGCACGCATCCAGCAAATACGCATACTGTTCAACGGCCTTGCGGACCATGTTGTCGCGCGCGAACATCCGCGCCAGCAGCTCGCGCTCCTCGCCGCGGCCGGGCTCCAGCGCCAGCAGGTGGTTCAGCACCGCGCGGGCGTCTTCGGTCCGGCGGGTTTCGGCCAGCGCATGGCCAACCTGGACGTATTCGCCGATGGCCTCGGGCAGATCGCCGATCTCCTCGAGCACCTCGGCCAGGAGCCGGCGCAAATCAATGTTCAACGGATCGATCTTGAGCGCGCGCTGGGCGATTTCCTTCGCCCGGGCCCATTCGCCCTGGTCGCGCAGCGCCGCGGCCGATTTCATCAGGTAATCGACGCCTTCGGGCCGGCGCCCCTGCGTCAGGCAAAGCTCGCCCATCGGCTCGAGCAGCGCCGCGTTGCCGGGATCGAGCTCCAGCGCGGCCTCGAGCGCCTCGCGGGCCGGATCGAGTCGGTGCGCCTCGCGGTGAATCTCGTAGAGCCGCTTCCACGCGCCGACCGCCTCGACCGTCATGCCGCGCCGCGTGTAGATTTCGCACAGCGGTTTGAGCAGCGCCGGCTCGGCCGGCTGGCGGCTGCTGAGCGCCTCGTAGATCGCGAGCGAGCGGTCGAACTGGCCGGCGGCCTCGTAACACGCGGCAAGGCGCAGGCCCTCACGCTCGTGAATGTCGTCGCGGCCGGCCTCGCCCGCGGTTTCGACCAGCTCGGCCAGGGTTTCGAGGTCGTCGGGCGCGGCGGCGATGGCCCGCTCGAGCATCTTGAGGGCCGGCTCGTTGCTCCCCTGGGCGCGCAGGGCGCGGGCCGTTTCGAGCCACACGCGGCGCGCGTCATCGACTTCGCCGGCTTCCCAATAGAGTTCGCCCAGGCGCGCGCGCAGGTCCAGCCGCGCCGGGTCGAGTTCGCCGATGCGCTCCAGCGTCCGGATCGATTCGGGCAGGCGGCCGGCGAGGTAGTGGGCTTCGGCAAGTCGCACAAGGTGCTCGATGGCCAGCGCGGTTTTTTCGCGGCGCAACGCCCAATCGACCATCGCCTCGAGCGCCGACTGGTCGTCGGGTGCCTCGGCAAGGACCGCTTCATAGACGCGCTGGGCGCGATCGGTTTCGCCACGCTCATCATGCATGGCGGCCAATTGCAACCAGGCCTCGACCGCCTCGGCGGCGCGGCCCATCCGGGCCAGCGTGCGCGCGCTCAGGTCGCGCAGCGCGGCCTCGTCGTCGAAGGCCTCGATGCCGGCCGTGCAGACCGCGAGGGCGCCCTCGAGCCGGCCGGCCTCGAAGATCTTGAGCGCCGAAAGATGGAATTCCTGACGCGAGGCCCCGTCGCGGCCGTGCTTTTTGAGCAGGAGCGCGAGCTCGATGCGCAGCGTAACGTTTTCGGGCTGGATCTCGACGATGCGGCGCAGCGTCTCGAGGGCGCGCGGCTCGTCGTCATGCTCGAGCCACGTCTCGACGAGTCCCTTGCCCCGCTCGGTGGCCTCGTCGATGTGACCGGTCTGCAAGAGCAATTCGATCACGCGGCCAGTGATTTCGGGGTCGCCGGGGCGCAGCCGCCTCATCCGGTCCAGGGCTTCGAGCGCCTGGTCGTATTTGCCCGCCGCGCAGTAGTGGTTTTCCAGCCGCGCCAGCGCCTCGTAGTGTTCCTCCGGCTGCTCGAGCCGTTCCCATAGCTCGGCCAGGGCGGTCATCGCGGGCTCGTCGTGGGGTTCGATTTTCAGCAGCCGCTCGAGGCTTTCGGCGGCCTCGCGCGGGGCGCCCTGCTCCGCCGCCAGACGCGCGACCTCGCGCAGTTCGGCGATGGCCCCCATCCGGTCGCCCATCGCTTCGGCAAGGCGGGCGAGGCGGCGGCGGCAATCGAGATGTTCGGGCGCGATCCCCTTGAGGTGCAGGCAAATATCACGCGCGGCGGCCGCGTCGCCCTTCTTTTCGTGCCGGTGAGCCAGCGCCATCCATTGGTCGGCGGCATCGGCCACCTGGTCAAGCCGCTCATAGACTTGGGCCAGCGCGGCCGGCAGATCGAGCCGCCCCGGCGCCAGCGCGATGGCCTGCCGCAAAATGGCGGCGATCGACTCGGGCCGGTCGTGCCGGTCATAGATATCGACCGCGCGCAGCATGTAGGCGACGGCGTCGTCGAGCCGGCCGTTGCGGCGCATCAGGTCGGCGGCCTCCATCTGGACCTCGACCGAATCGGCGGCCAGTTGGGCGGCATAGACGAGGCAATCGGCGGCGGCTTCGAGCGATCCGACGCGGCGGTGCACGGCGGCCAGTTCGCGCCACGCCAGGGCGGCCAGGTCGGCGCGGCCGAGTTTCTCGTGCATGAGCGCCTGCTGGGCGAGCAGGTCCATGTCATCGGGGCAGAGGCTTTTGAGGCGCTCCAGGACGCGCAGGGCGTCCTCGTATTCGCCGCGTTCGTCGCGCCACGCCTCGATAACCTCGGTTAACATCCGGCGCGCCTCGTCAACACGACCCAGCTCGTTCAGGTAATCGGCCAGCCGCTCCTTCAGATGCAAATGCCCCGGTTCCAGCTCCAGGATCCGATTGTATTC
The DNA here is from genome assembly GCA_021372575.1 of bacterium. Taxonomy (GTDB): domain Bacteria; phylum Sumerlaeota; class Sumerlaeia; order MVZB01; family MVZB01; genus JAJFUE01. The sequence goes on from JAJFUE010000086.1 coordinate 3,216, forward strand.
GGCGAGCGTCGCCTCCGCATCCCCAGCCAGATGAAGCGTCTCAATGAGCCGGTCGTAATGGCCCATTGCCTTGAGCATGCCGCCTTCCTCGTAGGCGAGATCGGCCAGCCGGCGCTGCAAATCGATGTTGCCCGGGAACAACTCCAGTAACCGTGCGTAACGCGTCTGCGCCGTCTCGAGATCGCCGGCATCGACGCGCGCCTCCGCCATGGACCGCCACAGCGCGCACGCCTCCTCATCCTCGCCCTGCTTCAGGAGCAGGTCCGCGAGCTGGTCCTTGAGCTCCTCGTCCGGTTCAAGCTCCAGCAACTTGCGCAGGTGCGCGATGGCCGGCTCGATCCGGTCGGCCTGGCGATACATCCCGACGAGCCGCCGGCGCGTCGAAGCCGATGCGCCGGCATGGCCGGCGCGCTGCTGCGCCTCGGCCAGCGCCTCGAGCAGTTCCAGGTCGGCCGGCTGAAGCTGGGATGCCTGCGTCAGGTATTCCTCGGCCCGGTCGTGCCCGTCGTCCCCCTCCGCGAGTTCCGCGAGCAGGCGCAGGTCGGCGACCGCCGCCCCGTAGTTGGACACCTTGCGCTGGGCCGTTACGCGTCCCTCGAGAAGCGCGATGGACGATGGACGGTGGACGGTGGACGATTTGGATTTTTTGCCATCTTTCGATCGCAAATCGTCAAGCGTCAATCGCAAATCCTTCAGCCCGGCGTCGGCCGCCTCGATCGCGACCTGCCATGCCGAGGCGTTCAAGGCGTCGGACTGGAGCGCGGCCCACTCGCCGATGGCCTCGGGGCATTCCTTCTCGGCGAGGCGGCGGTTGCATTCCATCCGCCATGGCCACTCCTCGGCGAAGAGCGGCTTGGCCTCCTCGAGGGCCTTCGCCAGCGGCTTGCGGCTCTTCCAGCCGGCCGTCAGCTCAACGAGGCCTAGCCATTCATCGGCCGCTTCGCGCCGCTCACCGGTTTCCATCAACTTGCGCGCCAGCCGCGCGCGCAGGTCGGCGTCAGCCGGCTTGAGCTGGCGCAGCTTCTGCATGACCTCGATGGCGCGCACCGACTCGCCGTGGGATTCGTAAATTTCCAGGACGGCGGCGTAGGACTCGGCCGCCTCGTCGGCCTTGCCGCGGGCCTCGAGCAGCTTGGCGAGGCGCTCCTGGCCGCCGATGTCGTCCGGCGCGACCTCGCGCACGCGGCGGAAATAGGCCTCGGCCTTGTCGAGCTGGCCCGCGCCAAGCGCAAGGTCGCCCAGGCCGTCGAGTTCGCGCCGCGCCTCGTCCTTTTCGCCCGCCGCGATCAGGCCTTCGACCAGCAGCTCGCGGCCGGCGATGAACTCCGGCGCGATCTTACGCAGCTTGCGGCAGATCGTGACCGCTCCGGCGGGGCCTTCCGGGCAGGTTTGCGCGAGCCGGTAGTGCTGCTCGATCGCGCGGTCGAGGTCGCCCTCGCCCTCGTAAATTTCAGCCAGCTCGGCGCGCACGTCGCGGCGATCGGGGTTGAACGAGAGCAGTTTTTCGAGGACCCAGATTCCGCGCGAGCGGTCGGAGTTGCGGCGGCCGATCTCGGCCAGCCGCTCATAATGTTCGATCGCGCGGTCGGTGTGGCCGGTCCGTTCGCAAAGCTTCGCGGTCTTTTCGATGAGCGACGCGTTCTCGGCGTCGAATTCCAGCGCGCGCTCGAGCGATTTGAGGCCGTCTTCCAGGTCGCCGTTGCGAATGGCCTGCTCGCCGAGCTCCTCGTGGATCACGACCGCCTCGCGTGCGCGGCCAAGCCCGATCAGCGACTCGGCGAGGTCATGCCGCAGGTCGGCGCGCTCGGGTCGCAGCTGGACCAGCCGCTCGAGGACCTGGTGGATCTCCTCGGCCGGCGCCTTGGCCCCGGCCATCTCCTCGCGGATCCGCTCGAATTGCCCGGCGGCCTCGTCATTTTGCCCGGCCGCGAGCAGCATCGACGCGAACCGCCGGCGCCACGCCAGGTCATCGGGGTAATGATCAACCGCAAGCCGCCATGCCGCCAGCGCCCCCGCCGGGTCGGGCTGCGTCTCGTAGGTATCGAGCCAGTGTTCAATGTAGATGCGCGCGACGGACGGGCCCTGCGTCGCCAGCAGCATGCGTCCGGCGAGCCCGAGCAGGTCGCGGTCGTGCGGCGAAAGCTCCAGGCCGCTCTGGATCAGCTTCATCGCCCCGGCGACGTCGCCCTCGGCGGCTTTCATCTCGTGCGCGAGTTGTTTCCAAAGTTCGAGCGCCTCGCGTTTGTTGCCCGCGGCGGCGAGCCCCTCGGCGAGCATGACGCGGGCCTCGCGGTTTTCAGGGGTCAGCCGCAGCGCCTCGCGCACGGCGTCGTTGGCCTGATTCGCGTCGCCTTGCGCCCGGCGCACGAGCGCAATCTCGATCCATTGTTCCGAGGCCAGCGGCAGGCGGCCGGTCTTCTCGTAAAGGTTGGCCAGATCGGTCTTGATGACCGTTTCGCAGCGGTCGATCTTGATGCCGCGCAGCAGGATCTGCTCGGCGAGGTCCTGTTCGCCACCGGCGAGGCAGGCCTGCGCGGTCTGGCGGCAGGCCTCGACGGCCTCGAGCTTGCGCCCCTGGGCCAGTTCGATATCGACGCGTAACTCGAGCGTTTCGAGTCCGCGCGGCTGCAGGCGGCGCGCCTCCTGACAGACGACCTGCGCGGCGTCGAGCCGCCCGTCGGCGAGGAGCGCCCGCGCCAGCTCGTGGTAGCCGGCGCATGCTTCAGCTTCCAAACCGTTATTTTCCAGGCATCTGCCGATGCGCAGACGCTTGTCGATGTCATTGCCGACGATGCCGGCGATCCGGTCGAGTAACCCGCGCGCCTGATCCGCGTGGCCCGCCTCGAAGTGGTCGTCCGCCAGGCTGAACAGTTCGAATATCGCGCCGTCCCGGTCGCCGTTGGCCAGCTTCCAGTCGGCCAGTTCGCGGCGCAACTCGGGGTTGGCCGGGTCGAGTGTCCGCGCCAGACTGAAGAACTCCTGGGCGCGGTCAGCCTGGCCGGCGTCGGCGGCGGCGCGCGCCAGCTCGCGATAGACCGCGACGGCGCGTCCGGCATCCCCGCGCTGGCGCGCCAGATCGGCCTGATATCGTTTTAAATCAACGTTCTGCGGATCGTCCTGGATCAGCTTTTCAAGGAGCCGCTCGGCCTCCTCCTGTTGCCCGATGCGGCCGTATTCCTCGACCAGATGCAGTCGGCGCGCGCGGACCTCGTCGGTCCGGCCGGCTTGCTCGAGCCCCTCGATGAGCGCCTCGCGGGCCGCATAATCCTCGGGTCTCAGCTGGGCGACCTTTTCGAGCGTTTCGAGGAGCGGATCGGTATCGCCAGCCGCGCGATGAAGCTCGGCCAGCTTGCCCAGCGCCGCGACATACGATTCACGATTGCCGGCCGCCTCATAGAGTTCCGCCAGGCTGGTCAGCGCCGGCCGGTCCTTCGGCAGCAGCGAAACGACTTCCTCCATGGCGCGAATCGATTCGGGCAGGGCCCCTTCCTGACGCCGCAACTCGGCCAGTTTCAGCAGCCCGGCCGCCAGCGAGTCCATGTCCTCGTCCATGCGCGCGATCGCGATTTCGCGCTCAATCAGCCCGGGCGGCGCCGGCTCGGTCTTGAGCGACTCGAACAGCTTGCGCGCGTCCTTGAGCCGCTCGGCCGCAAGGAGCCCATCCAGGACCTGCAACTTTTCCTCGAAGGCCTGATCCGGCTGCCCCTCGGCCTCGCGCACCTGCGCCGAGAAAAGGCGCAGCTTGATGTTTTTCGGATCCAGCGCCAACGCCGAGTCGATCATCACGCGGGCCGCGGCAACGTCGCCCGCCCTGAGTTCAGCCGCCGCATTCTGCGCGTATTCCGTCCCGAGCTTGCGCAGGGTTTCGACGTCGATCGGCAGCTTGAGCTTCTCACCCAGGTCCAGCGCCGCCTCAACCAGTTCCATTTGGCGAAAGATCGACCAGAACTGGATCAGGCTCCCGCCCTCGAAGCACGCGCAGTGCTTCATCATGCACTTGTAGGTGTTGTTTTTCAGGTTGAGGATCAGCGAGCGAAAGGCGAGTTCGTGGTGAACCGGGCAGAAGCACTTGAGGCTCGAGCCGCTGACCTGGATTTTATCGGGAAAATAATCGATCAGCCGCGCGAAGGCCTGGCCATCGATCGTTTGATTGATCTGCTGGAGTATTTCCTGCAAGTCAGCCATATCAACAATCAATGATGACTGATGAGTGATGAATGATGAAAAAGGTCATTCAGCATTCATCGCTCCCCAATCATCTTTTCCAAAATCATTCCCTCGTCGTCCGTTCGGACGAGATTCCCATCTCATTGTTTTTCGACATTCCGAAGCGTTCGGATTAGCTCTATTGCATGATGGAAATGCGCTGCGAAGCATCTTCTTCGCGGCCGTGGCCGTAATCGCCGCATTGGGGCGCGGATTTCGGCGCCCGCCATCCCGCCCGCGATCGCAACGGCATTCGATTCAACCATCGGCGTGCGGCCCGGATTCTTGTTTTTTTAAATCCAGCCCCGGCCGATGTATAATCCTCGTATCGGACACCTGTTGTTAAAATTTCGGACAAGCGCGCCATGGGAGTCGCTTATGAAATCCCCTGTCGAAACGTGTCGTTTACCCGCCGGCGGCATCACGCCACACGCCCCGCATCGGACCGGCGCTTTCGAAGCCAAACTGATGGAAGTCCTCGAGGAGGCCGACATCCGGTTGGGCGGCAGCCGCCCGTGGGACCCGCATATCATCCATTCCCGCATGTTTGATCGCGTGCGCGCGCAAGGCTCGCTCGGGCTTGGCGAGGCCTACATGGACGGCGACTGGGAGTGCGAGCGGCTCGATGAATTTGTCCATCGCCTGTTGCGCGCCAGGGCCGAGGTCAGGCTTTTCGGACAGACGTTCGCGGCGTGGTGGGATCTCATCCGCACGCGGCTCGTCAATCTCCAGCGCCCCTCGCGCGCGTTCGAGGTCGGCCGCCGCCATTACGATCTGGGCAACGACCTGTTCGAGGCGATGCTCGACCGGCGCATGGTCTATAGCGGCGCCTACTGGGCGGGCGCATCGACGCTCGACGAGGCGCAGGAAGCCAAGCTCGAGCTGATCTGCCGCAAGCTGGCGCTCGAGCCCGGCATGCGCGTGCTCGACATCGGTTGCGGCTGGGCGAGTTTCCTGCAATACGCGGCCGAGCGCCACGGCATCAACGGCGCCGGCATCACCATCTCGAAAGAGCAGGCCGAACTCGGCCGGCGCCGCTGCCAGGGCCTGCCGATCGAAATTCAGCTTCGCGATTACCGCGAACTGAAGCACAACGGCGGCTTCGACCGCATCGTATCCATCGGCATGATCGAGCACGTCGGCTGGCGCAACTACCGGGCGCTGTTCGAGGTCGTGCACCGCTGCCTGCGTCCCGGCGGCCGGTTCCTGCTTCAATCGATCGGGCGCAACGAACCGGCCACAACCATGGACCCCTGGATCGAAACGTATATTTTCCCGAACTCGATGATCCCCGCCGCAAGCCAGCTCGCGACGGCCTCCGAGGGCCTGCTCGTGCTGGAGGACTGGCACAGCATCGGCCCGCATTACGACCGCACGCTGATGGCGTGGTTCAACAACTTCGAGCGCGCGTGGCCAAGCCTGAAAGAACGCTACGGCGAGAGCTTCCACCGGATGTGGAAATACTACCTGCTGTCGTGCGCGGGCTGTTTCCGCGCCCGCCGGCAGCAGCTGTGGCAAATCCTGTTTTCACGGGACGGGATTTCGGGCGGCTACGAGCGCTGACATCACCCGCATCAGTTTTTCTTTTCGCCGAGCTTGTCGCCGACGTTGATGCCGCGGCCGATGACGAACGCGTGCGCGTCCATCGGTTTGCGGCCCTCGGGCTTGACGGCCGTCACAAGCAGGTGGCCGTCGCCGGTCTTCACCGTGAAGCCGAATCCCGGCTTGAGCGACGTGACCGCGCCGGGCAGGGCCTTGTTTTGTTCGCCCAGTTCCTCGGCCTCGGTGTCCCACAGCGGTTCGGCCTGCGTGATGATTAGCATCCGTTCGCCGTTGATATACGTGTAGGCGCCGGGCCACGGCGTCATCGCGCGCAACCGATACATGATGCGCTCGGTGGGGTCGGCCCACATGATGAGCCCCTCGTGTTTTTCGAGCGGCGGCGCGTAGGTGGCCTCCTCGTCGTTCTGCGGCTCGGCCTCGATTGCTTTGGTGGAGTCCGCCTCGTCGAGGACGCGCAGCAACATGTCGGCGCCGATGACGCCCGTCATGTCCGTGAGCGAGCGCGCGTCGTCGTCACCCAGGATTTCCACGGTCTGTTGCGCGACGATCGGGCCGGCGTCCATCTCCTCGACAAGCATCATGAGGCTCACGCCGGTTTCGTCGCGGCCGTCGAGGATCGCGCGCTGGATCGGCGCCGGGCCGCGGTATTCGGGCAGCAGCGACGGGTGAATGTTGATGCAGCCGAGGCGCGGCGCGCTCAGGATTTCGGCAGGCAGGATGCGGCCATATGCCGCAACGACGGCGATGTCGGCGCCCGCGGCGCGGATTTTTTCGGCGACGCCTTCCGCCTTGAGCTTGACCGGCTCGATCACCTCGACACCGTGCCGCTGCGCCAATTCCTTGACCGGCGATGGGATCACCTTCTGGCCGCGGCCCTTGGGGCGGTCCGGCTGCGTGACGACAAACGCGACCTCGTGCTTGCTGTGCAACAGCCGCTCCAGCGCCGGCAGGGCGAATTCAGGCGTGCCAAAAAAGACGATCTTCATGGGCTCCTCCGCGCAGTCTGCATTCACACCCATCATATTAGTTCGCGTGGTCCCCGAGCGACAGTTTTTAAAACCCCCGCGACGAAATTACGCTCCGCCCCGGTTGATCCAGAAACAAATGCAGGTCACGAAAGTCGCGAAAGAAGACACGAAAGGCCACGAAAAAACAAAAACCCGTTCTTGTCGCGGAGACGCAGAGTTTGGCAGAGAAGCAGAGAATTTAGGAATGAACCTCCTGTTTCTCTTTTTTGTGAGCTTTCGTGCATATTTCGTGAATTTCGTGTTTGCATTGCTGTTTTTGGGCTACTTTCCCTTTATTCCGGCGCGCGACGATATACAATGTCCCGCGGAGTGCATCATGGCCGACGAACAGACAGCGCCCGAATCGATCGACGAACCGCCGCGCGACATCAACGTCGCGCTCGACGTGCGCACGTGGGGCATGAGCGGCTTGGGCACGTATCTGGCCGAGTTGCTCGCGGCAATGGCGCGCATCAACGCCCCGATTTCGTGGACGATGGTCGGCCCGTCCGAAATTCGCGAAATGCTCCCGGCCGGCATCGAGCCCGCGCGCTGGATCGAGCTGCGCACGCCGATCTATGAGCCCGGGCCGACGTTCAGCTATCCCAGAATCAAACCCTTCGACGTGTGGCACTACCCGCATTACAACCTACCGCTGGGCTGGTCGCGCCGCTGCGTCGTAAATGTGTTTGACCTTTTTCATCGCCGATACGGCTCGTGGGCCAAACGCCGCTACCAGGGCCTGTTTCTCAAGCGGCTGCGCTGGAGCCGCGCAACGATCGTGACCTCGTGTGAAAAGACTCGCCAGGAATTGATCGAGGAATGGCGCATCAAGGCCGGGCGCATCGTGAAGGTCGATCTCGGGCCGGGGCGCCGCCCGCCGGCGGCAAGGGTCGCCCCCGCCGAGGTCGCGACGCTTGCCGGGACGCCGATCCGGCCGCCGTGGCTGCTGTCGCTCGGCATCGACCAGCGCCACAAGAATTTTGATTTCGTGCTCTCGGCGCTGAGCCTGTATTACCAGCGCCGGCCCGACGCGCCGCCGTATGTGTGGTCGGGGCTCAGCCCCGAGCAGTTCGATCGTCGTGTGCGCAAAATGCCGGCCTGGCTGCGCGACCGCGTGGCGCTCGAGGAATACGACAGCCCCGAGCGCATGGAAGAGCTCCTTGCCGGCGCGGCCGGACTTGTCTTTCCTTCGCTCGACGAGGGGTTCGGCCTGCCGCCTCTCGAGGCGATGTCCCGCGGCGTGCCGGTCCTGTGCTCGCGCCGCGAGCCGATGACGACGATCCTCGGCGACGCGCCGCTTTACTTCGAGCCCACCGAATCCGCGAGCCTGTGGCGCGTGCTCGATCACCTGCTCGACTCGCCGAGCATCCGCCAGGAAGTCGTGCGCCGCGGCCGCGCGCAGGCTGCCCGTTACGACTGGGACGCCACCGCCCGCGAGATGATTTCCATCTATCAATCGGTATCATCGCGGTAATCTGAGTTCTCCTCGTGCTCGTGCTCGTGCTCGTAATCGTAATCGTAATCGTAATCGTAATCGAAAACCGCGCGATAGCCAGTCCCTCGCTGACGCTCGGGCTACTGCATTGAATGCCGCGGTCGGCAGCCGCGGCTTGTCCATTCGCGGTTGAACCCGCAAGGGTTCATGAGTAACTCGTGTTCGTAATCGAACCGACCGCCGATTCATCCCCAACTCCTTTCTTTTTCTTCGCCCGTTCCCCCATTCGTGATTCAATGAATCCAGAGATTGTTTGGAGGTGAACCATGAACTGCTGCGAGCGGCGCGAACTCTGTGCGGGGGCTGTCCTGCTTCGGTTTGGCCTTGGCGCGTTGATGCTGGTCGCCAGTATTGGCAAGTTCACGATGCCCAAAGGGGCGATCCTGCTGCAGGTCAGACCCGAGTTCTATCAGGGCCTCGAAAAAATGTTCGGCAACACGTGGTTGCCGGAATTCATGTGGCGGCCGTTCGCGTACGCGATCCCGTGGGCCGAGGTCGCGCTCGGCATTTTGCTGGTATTGGGAATCGCGCGGTTTTATATCGCCGTGATCGGGGCGCTTTACATGCTGGGGCTTGCCCTCGGGATGATGGTTGCACAACAGATCGCGACCGTCGCCTACAACTACATGTATTTCGGCCTGTTTGTCGCCTGCGTGATCCTTTCGCGCTACGACTGCGTCTGTGTTGATGCAATTTTCTGTCGAAAATGCCGCCAAACTCAGGGCGAGACGAACCAAAACCTATAGGACCTATAAAACCTATAGGCCCCATAGGACTCATAGGCCCCATTCCCCCGCGCCTCAAATCTTTTTCGTGTCTTTCGTCGTGGTTTTCGTGTATTCCGTGTGTTCTGTATTTCGAACGGAAGGACAGCATCATGCAGGCTGACGCACCGTGGCGCGTGGGACAGGGCTTTGACGTGCATCAATTCGCCGAGGGGCGGCGCCTCATCCTTGGCGGCGTCACGATCGAGCATCCGCTCGGACTGGCCGGCCACAGCGACGCCGACGTGCTTGCCCACGCGATCACCGACGCCCTGCTGGGCGCGGGCCGCCTCGGCGACATCGGCCAGCACTTCCCCGACACCGACAAACAATGGAAAGACGCCGACAGTCTCGAACTGCTGGCGTTCGTCACCGGCCTGCTCGAGGATCGCCATTTTGGAATCGTCAACGTCGATGCGACGGTGATCGCGCAAAAGCCGCGCCTGGCTTCCTATCTTCCCCAAATGGCCGAAAAGCTCGCCGCCGCGATGCGCATCGACCCCGACCGCGTGAATTTAAAAGCAACAACTACCGAACGCCTGGGCTTCACCGGAAGAGGCGAAGGCATCGCCGCCATGGCCACCGCGCTGATCGGAAAAGTGTAACGTTCGTAGTCCCGCCTTCAGGCGGAAATTAATGAATAACCAGCGGCCATATATTATCCCCCTGATCGTATCAGCAGCCTCATCCGCGATCTCCTTTTTCATGCTGTTGGACTATGACATGACCTGGATTTACGAATCCAATACCGTGTTCGACATAATTTTTTTCCCACCAATGTTCTTATTCGTTTCTCTCATCGGCGCGGTCGTCAGTATTTATCGCGTCGCGCAAAGAAAAGAACGGATTACGGTATGCTTCTCGTATCTTGTTGCTCTTGCCCTGTCGTGCATCGCATTCGAGGCGATCTATATTCGCGATGGGCAGTCGCAACTGGAAAACCAGCAAAAGATCGCATTGGAAAAGAACCTGAACGAGAACCCGGTCTCCCGGTACGGGGTCAGGATCAACGGCGAGAAAAAAAGTTTTATTCTTCTGTCGAGCTACCGTTACGGATTCGGTATTTTCGTTTTGAATCGCGAAGGCAACATCGGCGCGAGCTATTATATTCCCACATACCGCGGCAACGATTCGGCGCACGTGAACATGGGCAATTGCAAGGACAAAGACGAATACAATATGCTCATGGATGACACCCTTCAGTCGTGCGAAAAAAACATGCACCTCCTGATCACAGGAGAGAGAAGGTTCTATCACGACGATTCGTTCAAAGCCCAAGGCGTGATCAAGGATGCTCTGGCCCGGATCAAAGAGGGACTGAGGAAATAAGAACCCCCGCAGCGAAGTAGTTCCGCCTGAAGGCGGGACTACGAACCACGGAATACACGGACTACACGGAAATGAATCCCTGTGTTTTTCCGCGTGGTCCGTGTATTCCGTGGTTTAAACATCAAAAATTTACGGAATCTCCAAACCTGCCGCGCTACAGTGGTGGTCAGTTTTGGCGTGGGGTATGCGACGATGGCACAGCATTCGGTTCCCGAAAACTTGTCCGGCGAAGCCTTTCTTCAGTATCAACATTACGCGGTGATCGGCGCGGGCCTGAGCGGCCACTCCGCCTCGAAGCTGCTTGTGAGCTTCGGCAAGACCGTCACGCTGTACGACGACATGGCCGATCCGGCGAACGAAACGTTCGCGCCGTTGCGCGAGCTCGGCGTCCAACTGCGGTTCGGCAAGGACCAGCCACTCGCCGAGGATATCCAGGCCGTCGTCACCTCGCCCGCGATCGCCGAGCATCATCCGCTGCACGAGGCCGCGCGCAAACGCGGCATCCCGATCCGCGGCGAACTCGAGCTGGGTTATATCTGCTCGCCGGGCGCGCGGTTTGCGGCGATCACCGGCACCAACGGCAAGACGACCGTCACGATGCTGATGCAAAAAATCCTCGCCGACGCCGGCCTTGACTCGGTCGCCGCGGGCAACATCGGCCTGCCGGTCGCGCAGGTCGCGCTCGAGCGCGGGCCGGGGAGCGCGGGGCTGGCCAAGGTCGCGTTCGCGTGCGAGGTCAGCAGCTTCCAGCTCGAAACGATCGAGAAATTCTGCCCCGAAGTCGCGATCATCCTGAACGTCACGCCCGACCACCTCGACCGGCACGGGACAATGGACGATTACGCGGCATTAAAAGGGCGTGTGACCGAAAACCAGGGCCCGCGCGAGACGCTCGTCATCAACCAGGACGACCCGTATTGCCTAGCGATCGGCGCAAGATCCAAGGCGCGCGTGCGGCGTTTCTCGCTCGAGCGGCCGGTCGATGACGGCGCGTGGCTCGACGGCGACCTGATCATGCTCAAGAGCGCCGGCTCCAAGCCGCACGTCCTGATGCCGATGAGCGACTTGAAGCTCATCGGCCTGCACAACGTCGCCAACGCGATGGCCGCCGCCTGCGCCGCCGACGCGATGGGCATCCCGCGCAAGAAGATCGCGCAGACGCTCAGCGAATTCGGCGCGGCGCCGCACCGGCTCGAGCTCGTCGCCACAATTAACGGCGTCGCGTACGTGAACGACTCCAAAGGCACGAACCTCGGCGCGGTCGAGCGCGCGCTCGAATGCTTTAACGGGGCGATTCACCTGATCGCCGGCGGCCGCGACAAGGCCAGCCCGTTCGAGACGATGATCCCCAAGCTCAAGGAACGCGTCAAAGCGGCATACCTGATCGGCGAGGCCGCCGTGCCGATGGAGCGCGCATGGGCCGGCACGATCGAGTGCATCCAGTGCGGCACGATGGACCGCGCGCTTGAGGAAGCGACGAAGCGGGCGAGCGAGGGCGAAGTGATCCTGCTGTCGCCCGGCTGCGCCAGCTTCGACCAGTTCAAAAGCTACGCCCACCGCGGCGAAGTGTTCCGCGCGTGGGTCCGCAACCGCGAAGCCTCGCAATAGCGTTTTATTTACCCCTTTTCATGACTCCGATAGCTCCCGTCAATCCCGTAGGTCCCATAAGGTCCTATAAGGTCCCAAAAGGTCCCATAGGTCCCATAAGTCCCATAGGTCCCATTCCCGCACGAACTGTTGGTCATCCAACACTTTGCCCTTGACGCGCCTTCTTAAAGTGTGGCATTACCAACACTTAGCTGGTTCCCAAGGAGGCGATCATGGCGTTGTTTACCGCGGGCGAGCTGGAGGTCATGCAGGTCCTGTGGGACCACGGCGCGCTCAGCCCGCCCCAGATGCAGGAGCGATTCCCGCGCCCGATCCATAACGCGACGCTGCGCTCGATGCTGCTCGTGCTGCTCGAAAAGGGGCACGTCACGCGTCACAAGATCGGGCGCGCATACGTCTATGAGGCGCGGACGCCGCAGCAGAACACGCTCAAGAAAATGGTGCGCCGTATCACCGACGTCTTTTGCGGCGGATCGCCGACGGCGCTCATTGCGCAGATCATTCAATCGGAAAAACTCTCGGCCGATGACATCAAGGAGCTGCAGCGCGTTTTGAAGCAAACCGGCCCTTCGACACGGAAAGGAAACCGCCGATGATTCAGAATGCGCTGGAAACACTGACCGGAATGAACCCCGCGATCGCGATGCTCGTAAAAATGTCGCTCGTGCTGGCCGCGGGCTGGTCGCTGCATTTCGCACTGGCGAAAAGCAACCCGCGCTGGCGCGTTCTGGCCTGGCGTGGCGTCGCGGCAGGAATGTTTCTCGCGCTCGCGAGCCTGATCCTGCCGTCGATCGAGTGGCCGGTCAAAGTCGGATCCGAACAGGGAATTGAGGTTGCGCGGACGGTATATCGTGCGCCATCGGCGAACCATGCGCGACCGGCCGTTGCGGTGTCGGCGCCTTCCGCGCAAAACCAACACCCTCATTTCGCCGAGCTTTATGCGGCGGCAAAAGCGCGCCCGGGGGCCATCGCCCTGGTTGTTTGGGCCATCGTCGCGGTGATCCTGATGAACCGCTATCGCATCGGCGTTCGCAATGTGAAGCGATTGTTGAAGAAGTCGCGTGCGGCGGAGCGGGACCTTAGCGATGTGTTTTGCGCGGTCGCGGAGCGTCTGGGCGTTGCCGGGCGCGCGGGCCTGCGCGTGTCGAGCGCGATCGGTTCGCCGATGGTCTGCGGTCTGCGCCGGCCGATCATCGTGATTCCGGAGCGGATGACGCAACGCGACTACGCGGCCGAGTTGCCGGCGATCTTCACGCACGAGCTGGCGCACGTGGGCGGGCACGATATCTTCTGGATGAATTTCATCGAGATCATGGGGATCGCGATGTGGTTTCACCCGCTGGCGTGGCGGATGCACAACGCACACGCAGCGGCATGCGAAACAATCTGTGACAGCCTCGCCGCCAACGAGATCGGCGACCCGGCGGTTTACTCGCGGACGCTCGCGCGCATCGCGCTGGAACTGATCGATCGCCAGCCGGCGTATGGCATTCCGATGGCCATGCCGCAGATCAGAAAACGGCTGGCCGCGATCGGAACCGGCATCAACGCCGCGCCATTAAAACGCGGCCTCGTGCGCACGATCGCTCTTTGCGCGCTCGCGCTGCTGATGCCGTTCGTGCTCCTGCGGCCCGTGCAGGCGGAACCCAAATCCGCACCGTCAAACCCCACGCCGAAGCCGCATCACGACAAGTTGATCACCGAAAAAGACATCGTGACCAGGAAAGAGATCAGGTACGTCGATAGCGGCGACGGAAAAGTGTTCTTCCTGACCTACGCGGCCGCCGACGAGATGGCGGACACGATCTACGCGGCCCTCGGCGTACCCGAGCAACAGATCCGCCTCAAAGGCTTCTGGCTCGCGCGCGGAGACAAGCGCGCGTTTCACGATGTCTCGATACGAATGAAAACGATTCGCGGCGAAAACGTCGAAGTCGAGATTGCCAAGGGCGAGACGAGCGTCTCCGCCACGCTCAAGAATGACGAGGAGACGGATCTTCTGGGCTATCGATTCAAGGTTGCGTCGATGCGCTCCTGCGAAAAAAAGGAACGGGCATTCGTCATCGTTCGCGATTTGGCCGCGCCGCAACAAACGGGCCCCCATGACGGGCTCGAAATCACGCCGGTCGTCGATCTCAACGCGCTGGCCGTGATCACGCCGCGGCCGGAGGAATATGAAACGATCAAGAACCTGATCGTCGAAAACGACCACGTCAAAAAGCTGTTCCTGGTCGAAATGATGCTGATCGACGCCGGCAGCGCCGAAAAAAACAAGAGCGGCATCTTCTCGCTGTTTAACCGGTCAAGCAGCGCAAAGGCGATCGACTTGCCGGGCGAGCTCGGATTGCCGAAGAATCAGATCGAGTTGGAGGACACGCAGGGCAACATTGTTAAGTCGGATCGTGTCACACAGCAATTGACCCCGGAACAGTTGGCGAAACTCAAACAGCTTTTCCCCGAGCACACAAATGGCGATCCAACCCACTCGGGCCGGGTCTATGCGGCGCCAAAGCTGTCGGTCATCGACGGGAACGATTCGGAATTCATAATTCAGCAGACGACCGACCGGAAATCGGACGCTTACGCGTTCAAGGTCTTCTTCAACATCACCATGGACAAGAACGGAAATTTCGTCGTTCAAAAGATGGTGATCTCGGAGGATAAGGGCAAGGACAGGAAACAGAGCGAGCTCAACATGACGCTGCCGCGCGATCGCTCGCTGCTCGTGAACCTGCCGCTCAATTCGGACAAATACATGGTCGTCACCGTCAAGTGGATCAATGAGCAGGACTACAGGGAACAGACGAACCCGCAGTTGATTCAGGCACAGGAGAAGTCCAAATCCGACCGGATGCAGAAACTGGAATCGCATCCATAAACTTGGCGATTCGGCGAACGAATTTCTTAAAAACAGGAGGAAACGGAGGCAACAGAGAATTTCATGAACTCTGTTTTCTTGGTTTCCTCAGTTTCCTCCTGTTCAAAAATGATATGTGTGAATCCCGATTCCGCCTGAAGGCGGGACTACGAACGAAAAACGCCGGCCTTGCGGGCCGGCGTCTTTCATCATTCATCTTTCATCATTCATCATTTGTTTTCGAGCTTGAGATCGGCGCGCACGAGGCCTTCCTCGGCCGACGGCGTGAGCGTGAAGCCCAGCTTGCGGCAGATCGCCTGCATGCGCATGTTCTCGGCGAGCATCGGCGCGCCGACGCTGTCGAGGCCTTCCTCGGCGGCCACGTGCACGAGCGCCTCCATCAGGCGGCGGCCAAGCCCCTTGTGTTGCCACTCGTCGGCGATGAGCAGCGAGAACCGGCCGTCACGCCCGCTGTGGATCTTGCGCAGCCGTGCCACGCCGATGATCTTGCGCTTGCCGTCGGCCTTGATCTCGGCCACCAGCGGCAGCTCGGTCGCGTAATCGACGAAGCAGAAGCGCGTGAGTTGTTCGTGTCCGGTGAGCCTCGAGATCTCGAGCGGCTGCAGGAATCGCTGATAAACCGTCTGCACCGACAGACCGGCGTTGAACTCGCTGAAGATCGGCTCGTCCTCGGGGCGGATCGGGCGGACGAGAACCTGCTGGCCGGCGACCTCGATCTGGTTGACATACTGGATCGGGTAGGGCCGGATGGCGACGGTCGGCAGGCTTTCGGCCTTGACCTCGGGGCCGTGCAGGACGATGCGCGCGTCGAGCGCGACGAGGCGGTCGGGCGAGGCCAGCAGCGGGTTGATGTCGATTTCCTTGATCCACTGCTGCTCGACGGCCAGGAAGCTGAAGTTGATCATGATCTGCTTGAGCGCGTGCAGATCGACCGGCTTGCGGCCGCGCACCCCGCCCAGCGCCTTGTAGATCTTGGTCTGTTCCATCATGCGCTGGGCCAGCGTGCTGTTGAGCGGCGGCAGGCCGAGGGCGCGGTCCTTGAACACCTCGACGAGCTGGCCGCCCGTGCCGAACAGCATCACCGGGCCGAACTGGTTGTCGATCGAGCTGCCGAGGATGATCTCGTAGCCTTCCATGCGGATCATTTCCTGGACGGTCACGCCCTGGAAGTGCTCGGCGCCGACCTTCGCCGTGACGCTGTCCTTGATCGCGTTCCACGCCTTGCGCACGGTGGCCTCGCTGTGCAGGTTGAGCTGCACGCCGCCGACGTCGGTCTTGTGCGTGATCGTCTCGCTGAACAGCTTGAGGACGACCGGGAAGCCCATCGCCTTGGCGTGCTCGACGGCCTCGTCCTCGCTCTGGGCGATGCGGGTATCGACGACCGGGATGCCGTAGGCGCTCAGGACGGCCTTGGACTCGAACTCGGTCAGGATCGTGCGGCCGCCGGTGCGCACATCCTCGATGATCTTGCGCGCCTTTTCGCGGTTGGGTTCGTTGACTTCGGAGGCCGCGTCCGGCGTTGCGTAGATGCCCTTGAGGTTGTAGCTGTAACGCCACATGTAATTGAAGATGCGCGCGGCGATGTCCGGGTAGCGGAAGTTCGGGATGCCGGCGCGTTTGAGGATCTCCTCGCCCGCGGCGATGTTGCCGCCGCCCATCCAGCTCGCCAGGACCGGCTTGCCCTCGATCTGCGCGTAGGCCTTCAGGCGCTCGGCGGTCCCGGTGGGATCGCTCATGTCCTGCGGCGTGAGGATGACGAGCATGCCGTCGGTGTTGGCGTCGGACGCCGCGATCTCGAGCGATTTCGCGTAGCGTTCGGCGTCGCCGTCGCCGAGGATATCGACGGGGTTGTTGCGGCTCCACTGGGCCGGCAGGAAGGCGTTGAACTTGTCGAAGGCTTCCTTGGAGATCTCGGTCAGCTCGCCGCCGCCCTGGATGAGGGCGTCGGTCGCGAGCACGCCCGGGCCGCCGGCGTTGGTCAGGATCGTCATGCGCGGCCCGCGCGGGCGCGGCTGCTTGGAGAGCACATCGGCCACCGAAAACAGATCGACGATTGAATCGACGCGGACGACACCGCAACGGTTGAACGCGGCATCGAGGACCTCGTCGCTGCCGGTCAGGCTGCCCGTGTGGCTCGCGGCGGCCTTGGCGGCGGCGGCCGTGCGGCCGGCCTTGATGACGAGGATCGGTTTGGTAAAGCTGACTTCGCGCGCCGCCGACAGGAACGTGCGCGCGTCACCGATCGATTCCATGTAGATCACGATCGACTGCGTGCGCGGGTCGTTGCCCAGGTAGTCGATCAGGTCGCCCCAGCCGACATCGACCATCGAGCCGATCGACACGAATGCGCTAAAGCCGACTTTGGCGCTGAGCGACCAGTCGAGGACCGCCGTGCACAGCGCGCCCGACTGGCTGATGAAGGCGACGTTGCCCGGCCGGGCGATGCCCGCGGCGAACGTGGCATTCAGGCCATTGAGCGGATTCATGACGCCCAGGCAGTTCGGGCCGATGATGCGCATCCCGCTGCGCCGGGCGTGCTCCATGATCTGGCGCTCTAGCTCGATGCCCGGCGCGCCCATTTCCTTGAATCCGGCCGAAATGATGATCGCGCTCTTGACGCCGGCCTCGGCGCAGTCCTTGATCAGGCCCGGGATGATCGGAGCCGGCGTCACGAGCACGGCCAGGTCCACCGGCTCCGGGATATCCTTGACGGTCGGGTATGCACGGATGCCCAGAACGTTGGCGCGCTTCGGGTTAACCGGATACACCGTGCCGCCGAACGGGTTCGTGATCAAGTTCCACAGAACCGTGCGGCCGACGCTGCCGACCTTCTCGCTGGCGCCAATGACGGCGACCGTCTTGGGCTCGAAGATGGCCCGAAGCGGATTGTTTTCGTAGCGCCCGACGTCATGGATGGGATCGCTGCTCAAAGCTGCTGTCTGCATGGTCTTTTCCCCCGTACCTTCCCCGGTAAGTCGCAAAAAGGCAAACTTCTTGGAATTTTATGAAAACTTGCATGCGCAGCCCGGACGCCCCAGTGCCCAGCGGCTGCCTAAATCAAGCCCCCAATAGATTAGGGCTTCATTGAAAATGTTTCAATTATAAATATTTGCGAAAAATCGAGACTTTTTTCATGCAACCCGCAAAAACCCACCCACTCGTTTTCGTCACCGAAAACGATTCTGCGCCCGGATTAAGGCCCGAGTTCCCTGCTTGCCGCCCCCTACTTGCTGGGCCTGACTTTTTCCCCATCGAGCAACAACGGTGCCAGGAACTTCCCGTATTTCGCCGGGTCGCGTGCGATGAGTTCCTCAATGCGCTTTGCCGCTGTCAGTTTGATTCCCGGCTCCAGCTTGCGCAGGGCCGCGATCGCCTCGGCTGCCGCGCGCCACGTCGCCGGCTCCTCGCTCGCGAACGTCTGCTCGATCAGCGCCAGCATCCCCACCCGGAACACCTGCGGCCGCGCGATCATCGCCGAGAACGCCCCCGGCGCCGGGATCGCCAGCCCCGCCAGCGTGATTTCGCCTTTGTCGGCATGCGATTTCCCTTCATACGTCATGGTTAGTTTGGTCATGACACGCCCCCGCACGATGCTTTTGAACGGCCCGATTATTTTTCAGATCGGGTAGCAATTCACCCCGAAACGCACGATCGCGGCACGGTTCCGGGTTTTGTTCCCATTGATTAATCGCCCGCCGTTGCTGAAAATGGCTTGTTTGGCGGTTGCCGCCGCGATCTGACGAAAGGCCCCTGCCATGACCGACCTCAAAGGCGTGCGCAACATCATCCTGACCGGATTCATGGGAACCGGCAAAAGCACGGTCGGGCGCCGCCTCGCGCAGCTTCTTGGCTGGCGCTGCGTCGATACGGACGCGATGATCGAGCAGCAGGCGGGCAAGACCATCTCCAAGATTTTCGAGGAGGATGGCGAACCGGCGTTTCGCGAGATCGAATCGCGGATCGCGCGCAATCTCGAATCGCTCGAGCACTACGTGATCGCCACCGGCGGCGGCCTCGTCCTGCGCGCCGAAAACCTCGCGGCCCTCGAGCGCGCCGGAAAGGTCGTGCTGCTCGAGGCCTCCGCCGAGACCATCCACGAACGCACCAAGCGCCATGCGCACCGCCCGCTGTTGCGCGGCGCCGACCCGCTCGGCAACATTCGCAGGTTATTGGAGCAGCGCCGCGAGGCTTACGGCCGCATCCGGCTGCGTGTCCCGACCGACAAGCTCACGCATGAGCAGGTTGTCCAGAATATCATCGATGTGGTCGCCGCCAGCGCCGACGAAAACGTCGTGCGCGTCAATCTCGGCGACCGCTCGTATTCGATCCGCATCGGCCAGGGCTGGATCGACCAGCTCGGAGCGGAGCTCGCCAAAATCTTCAAGCCCCGCCCATGCGCCCTCGTCACCAACCCCGAAATCGGAAAGCTGTGGGGCGCGCGCGTCATCGAGAGCCTCAGCGCCGCCGGCTACCGCATCACCCCGTGCGAGATCCCCGAGGGCGAAGAGAACAAGTCGCTCGCGACCGTGTCGATGATTTACGACCGCATGCTTGCCGAGCGCCACTCGCGCCAGAGCGGCGTGATCGCACTGGGCGGCGGCATCGTCGGCGACATCAGCGGGTTCGCCGCGGCCACGTTCCTGCGCGGCGTGCCGTTTATCCAGTTGCCGACGACCTTGCTCGCGATGGTCGATTCGAGCGTCGGCGGCAAGACCGGCGTCAATCACCCCGCCGGCAAAAACCTCATCGGCGCGTTCTGGCAGCCGACGTTCGTCGGCATCGAACTCGACTTCCTCAAGACCCTGCCCGACGCCGAGTTGCGCGCCGGCATGGCCGAGGTCATCAAGTACGGCGTCATCGCCGACGCGCGCATGTTCGACGACATCGAGGCCAACATCGAGGCGGCGCTGGCGCGCGACCCCGAGGTGCTGGCGCGCCTCATCCGGCGCTCGTGCGAGATCAAGGCCGACGTCGTCGCGCGCGACGAACGCGAGGGCGGCCTGCGCGCGATCCTCAACTTCGGCCACACGTTCGGCCACGCCGCCGAAAAGCTGACCGGCTATCACGAGCTGCGCCACGGCGAGGCGGTCGCGATGGGCATGGTCGCGGCGTGCAAGCTCGCCGCGCGCCGCAAGATGATCTCCGAGGGCGACGCCGCGCGCGTCGAAAAACTCATCGAGCGCGCCGGACTTCCGACCCATATGCCCACCTTCCCTATCGATGAATACTGGCGCGCGATGGGCGCCGACAAGAAAGTCCGCGACGGCAAAATCCGCTTCGTCCTCCCCGTCTCCATCGGCGCCGTCGGCATCTACAACGACATCACGATCGAAGAAGTCACCGAGTGCATCAATCAACAGTGATCGCCAAATCTGAATAAGACCGCCAATTTCAATAGGAAGACGAAAAAATGGCGAATTATGATCCGGAGCATCATTTCGAGGATGAACTTCAATGTTTTCGCCACGAAATTGATATTGGAACACAAGCCTTATATGTAATGTTGATAATTTTATCGAAGGCGTCAAAAGATAAGCTATTTATAAATCATATTACCAGAACGCCGTATTTTTGGAATACCATTTTGAATTCTTTACTAACCACACAATTTATCGCACTTGGTCGCATTTTTGATGATAATTCACCTCACAATTTGCATCAACTATTGAAATTTACTAAACGGAACCCAGATATTTTCACACGTTCTGCTTTATTTGCTCGCCGGAAAGGAACTGGAAACCCTGGGATTGATTGGAAAGAGTATGCAAATAAAGCATACGAACCAATTCCGAAGGATTTCAGGCGTCTTCGTGCACATGTTAAACGTTATCGAGCAGAGTACGAGGTTTTATACAAAGATATAAGAAACAAAATATTTGCTCACCGAGAAATTCTTCCAACTCATGCTGACCTTTTTAAACATTTGGAGATTAGGAGATTAAAGTTATTATTCGTCTTTCTCGCAAAACTTCATGACGCGTTATGCGGACTGTATCACAATGGACATGAGCCGAGATTGAAGCAACAATCCTATTCTTTAGAGAAACTTCTTCGCAAAAAGGGTCAACGAGGAAATCCAACAACGATTCAAGAACTCGTCGTGCAGGATTCAATAATTTTCTTTCAAGATTTATTGTCGATCTCGAGAGGATCGGTCACGAAATGATTTTCTCTCAATTTATATACCTCGTTTGCATTGGCAAGCACATCACGCCATAATACGTAATCTCGGATTTTGCGGCGGAGGTAAATCGCCCGATGGCCAGCCAGTATATTTTCACCATGCTCCACATGACCAAGTCGTTCGGCGCGCGCACCGTGCTCAAGGACATCAGCCTGTGCTTCTTCCCGGGGGCCAAGATCGGCGTCGTCGGCGACAACGGCTCGGGCAAATCGACCCTGCTCAAAATCATGGCCGGCCTCGACAAACAGTTCGAGGGCGAGGCATGGCCCGACAAGGGCGTGCGCGTCGGCCTCGTCGCGCAGGAGCCGCACCTGGACATGGACAAGTCGGTGCGCGACAACGTCGAGCTGGCGTTCGCCGACATCAAGGCGATGCTCACCGAGTTCGACCAAGTCACGGCCGCCATGGGCGAGCCGCAGTCGGACGACGAGATGGACCGCCTCATGAACCGCATGAGCCAGTTGCAGGACGCGATCGACGCGGCGGGGGGCTGGGAGCTGGACCGCAAGCTCGACGTCGCCGCCGATGCGCTCGTCCTGCCGCCTGACGACCAGGAGGCCGGAACGCTCTCCGGCGGCGAGCGCCGCCGTGTTGCGTTGTGCCGCGCGCTTCTTGAACAACCGGATATTTTGCTCCTCGACGAGCCGACCAACCACCTCGACGCCGAAACGGTCGAGTGGCTCGAGGAGCAGCTGCGCAACTACCCCGGCACGGTCATCATCGTCACGCACGACCGCTACTTCCTCGACAACATCACGAAGTGGATCCTCGAACTGGAGAACGGCCGCGGCCTGCCGTTCGAGGGCAACTACAGCTCGTGGCTCGAACAGAAGCTCGCGATCCTCGCGCGCGCCGAGAAGCAGGGTTCCGCGCGACGCGCGTCGCTCGACCGCGAACTCAAGTGGATCCGCATGAGCACGGCCGACCGCCACGAACTCGGCCGCGCGCGCCTTCAACAATACGAGCAACTCTACGTCACCGAACGCAACGCGGGCGACAATGTGATCGAAATCCCGCCCGGCGAGCGCCTCGGCGACGAAGTCCTCACGATCGAAAACCTCACCAAGGGCTTCGGCGACAATGTGCTGATCAAGGACCTGAATTTAACTTTGCCGCGCTCGGCGGTCGTCGGCATCATCGGCCCCAACGGCGCCGGCAAGACCACCCTCTTCAAGATGATCACCGGCGAGGAGAAACCCGACGTCGGCACCGTGCGCGTCGGCGAAACCGTAGATCTCGCCTACGTCGATCAGCACCGCGACAACCTCGACGACTCCAAGACCGTCTTCGAGGAAATCAGCGGCGGCGCCGAGGAGATCAAGCTCGGCACCCGCGTCATCCCGTCGCGCAGCTACGTTTCGCGTTTCAACTTCCGCGGCACCGATCAGCAGAAGCTCGTCGGCAACCTCTCCGGCGGCGAGCGCAACCGCGTCCACCTCGCCAAGCTCATCCGCCGCGGCGGCAACTTCCTGCTGCTCGACGAGCCGACCAACGACCTCGACGTCAGCGCCCTGCGCATGCTCGAGGACGCGATCAACTCGTTCCCCGGCTGCATGATGCTGATCAGCCACGACCGCTTCTTCCTCGACCGCGTCTGCACGCACCTGCTCGTGTTCGAGGGCGAAGGCCAGGTCAAATGGTTCGAGGGCAACTTCGCCGACTACGAGCGCCTCAAGCGCTCCCAAATGGGCGAAGGCGCGTTCACCGGCCGCCGGTCGCGCTACAAACCGCTTCATCTGAAATAGTTCTATTCATCCCGCGGGGGTTGATAGAATGAAATACTCGTTTGTCATCGCCGGAATCATTTTGATCGCCGCAATTGTCTATTGGGGTGAGTCACGGACCGCAATCGAAGAGCCGCCCGATCAATTCATGGCCAAAATGGCCGCCGAGGCGGTTTCCATCGCGCAAGAGGAATTCTTTACCGAACTGGATCATTCCGTCGGTTCCGTTCGTGAAGTCGAAGATATTCTCGGAAAACTTCACAAACGCTATGCCGTCCAGTCGAAAAAGAGCGGCATGGAAACTTACGCGATTGTGTTCGGCGCATATATCGGCGAGACGCTCAAGCGGCATGCCGGGCGCGGCCACTGGGAAAGGAATCACCCCGCCGGAGGCAAAAACAGCTGGCCGTTGTTCTTGGAAGACGGCGATCGCGCGTGCTTCCCATGTCTCTGGTGCATCAGGCGCATTGAAAACGGCGACGAAGATAACGTTTGGGTGAAGACGCAGCTGGAACTGAATAAAAAACAGAAAACCCTCAACCATGTCGTGCGCCCTGGCCCTGAATGGGCGGCATAGTTTCTTGTGCCACACACTCCATTGTGTGACAATATGTGTGGAGGTGAGCGACCATGCCGACGAATCTTCAACTCGATGACAAGCTCATCAGTCGCGCGGTCAAGCTCGGCGGACACCGCACGAAACGCGCAGCCGTCATGCAGGCCCTTTCCGATTACGTCAATTCGCTGGAGCAGGAAAAGATCTTCGAAATGTTTGGGAAGGTCGAGTATCGCTCCGATTACAATTATAAAAAACAGCGTGCCAGAAAATGAAGGTGCTCGTCGATACCAGCGTCTGGTCTCAGGCGCTTCGCCGCCACGCCCATGCCGACCCAGGGGTGATCGAGGAATTGCGCACGCTGATCAGCGCGCGTCTGGCCCGGATCATCGGCCCGATCCGCCAGGAAATCCTGTCCGGCGTTCGCGAACTGGAACAGTTCGAAAAACTCAGGCGCCATCTCGCCGCGTTCCCCGATCTGCCGATCGAGACCGAAGATTACGTCGAGGCCGCCGAACTGTTCAACACCTGCCGTTCGAAAGGCATTCAAGGCTCGAACACCGATTTTCTGATCTGCGCCATCGCGTTGCGCCGCGAAATGTCCATATTCACGGCTGATCGCGATTTCGAACGATTCGCCAAACATATTCCGATCGTGCTGCACGAAATGAGGTGAATATGGGCGCTCAAGACGGAACGCTGGTTGAAATCGACGGACTGCGCAAGGAATTTTCAAGCGCGGGCGGATCAACCATCGTGCTCGACGACTTGAATCTCTCCGTCGCGCGCGGCGAGTCGGTTGCGATCATGGGGCCCTCGGGCTCGGGCAAAAGCACGCTGCTTCACATCATCGGCGCGCTCGAGCAGCCGACCGCCGGCCGCGTCTCGGTCGATGGTGTCGATCCGTTCGCGCTCAAGCCGAACGAAGTCGCCGCGTTCCGCAACCGCACGATCGGATTCGTGTTTCAGGACCACGCACTCCTGCCGCAATGCACCGCGATCGAAAACGTTTTGGTCCCGACCCTGGCCCGAAAAATGGCCGACGAGGGCGCCGGCCCCACATCGGCCCTTACCCCCGTCGAATGCGCCATGGAGTTGCTCGAGCGCGTTGGCCTCGGCAATCGTTGCAACAGCTGGCCCGCCGAGCTCTCCGGCGGCGAGCGCCAGCGCGTCGCCATCGCCCGCGCGATGATCAACCGCCCGCGCCTGCTCCTGTGCGACGAGCCGACCGGCAACCTCGACGCCGCCACCGGCCACATGATCGGTAAGCTCTTCATCGACCTCCAGCGCGCCGAAAACGTAAGCCTCATCGTCGTCACGCACAACGAATCGTTCGCACCATTGTTCAATCGCACGCTTCACTTAAAAGCCGGCCGCCTCGCCAATTCATAGGACCTATAAGACCTATGAGACCTATAAGACCTATTCTCCCATTAACCCAACCGCGCCTCATCGTCGCCGGCTTGCGCCATTACTGGCGCGCGCACGCGGCGCTGGCGTTGGCCGCGGCGGTGGGCGTGGCGGTCCTCACCGGTTCGCTGCTCGTCGGCGATTCCGTGCGCGGCAGCCTGCGCGAGCACGCGCTGGCGCGCCTGGGCAACGTCGATCAGGCTCTGATTGCCTTTGATTTCTTCCGTGCGTCGCTCGCCGATTCGATTCCGAACGCCGCGCCGGCGATCATGTCGCCGGCCTCCGTTGCGCATGCCGAAACCGGCGCGCGCGCCAGCCGCGCCCAGGCGTTCGGCGTCGATGAAAAGTTCTGGCGACTCATGCGCGCCAACGGCGTCTGGCGCGGACTCGGCGACGACGATGCCATTATCAACTCAGCCCTCGCGCGACAGTTGCAAGCCAGGCCCGGCGATGAAATCCTCGTGCGCGTTCAAAAGCCGAGCGCCGTCCCGCGCGAGACGTTCCTCGGCGAGCGCGAAGAAACCATCGCCACGATACGCCTTCGAATCGCGCGAATCCTGAATGAAAACGGCGATTTCGCGATCGCGCCCACGCAAACGGAGCCGCTCAATGTCT
Source organism: bacterium (assembly GCA_021372575.1). Lineage (GTDB taxonomy): Bacteria > Sumerlaeota > Sumerlaeia > MVZB01 > MVZB01 > JAJFUE01. The sequence continues at coordinate 28,558 of JAJFUE010000086.1, forward strand.
TCGTTCCGATCGCGACGCTCGCCCGCCGGCTCGAGCAATCCAACCGCGCGAACGTGATCCTCGTCCCCGCCGGCAACGACCCGCAGGCCGCGATCAATCACGCGGCCGACTTGACCGACGCCGGCATCAAAATCATCCCGCGCGTTGTCGCCAATGTCGCGCCGGCGCCCTCTCCGGCGATTCAAAATAGTTACATGTCCATCGAATCCACTCGCATCTTCCTGCCGCCGGATGTCGTCGATCTCGCGACTCAAACCGCCGCCGCGTTGCGCGCGCCGATTCACCCAACGCTCACGTACCTGGCCAACGCGATGACGATCGGCGCCCGCATGACGCCGTATTCGACCGTCGCCGCGCTCGACGATTTATCCCTGCGCGAAAACGAAATCGCGCTCAACGCGTGGACGGCCGACGATTTGAACGCGCGCATCGGCGACACGCTGCGGCTCGCGTATTTCGAGCCGACGGCGGGCCGCTACACCGAAACGACCGCGATGCTCACCGTCGCGCAAATCGTCCCGATGACCAGTCCGCTCATCGATCGCGGCCTCACGCCCGATTTCCCGGGCATCGTCCAAGCCGAATCGCTCGGCGACTGGGATCCGCCGTTCCCGATGGACATGCACCGCATCCGCCCGAAGGACGAGGAGTACTGGGACAAATATCGCGCCGCGCCGAAGGCGTTCGTTTCGCTCGCGATGGGAAAAAAATTGTGGGCCAATCGTTACGGCGATCTCACGTCGATCCGCGTCGATGGCGTCACCTCGTCCGCATTGCGTCGAGCGATGCGCGAGCGTTTCGATCCCGCGCGCTTCGGCTTGATCCTTCAACCCATCCGCCAACGCGCGATCGACTCCAGCCAGGGCTCATCGGATTTCAGCGGCCTCTTCATCGGCTTCAGTTTCTTCCTGCTCGTCTCGGCCGCGATGCTGATTCACGCGTTGTTCTCGCTTGGTGTGCAATCGCGTTCGCGCGAGTTCGGCATCCTGAGCGCGACCGGTTTTAACGCCTCGCTCATTCGCCGATTGATGCTCGCCGAGGGCGCGGCCATCGCGGCGGCCGGCGCGGTGATCGGCATTTTGCTTGGCCTGGGTTATGCGGCGCTGCTCATGCACGGCCTGCGCACGTGGTGGATCGGCGCGGTCGGCGCGCCATTTTTGTCGCTGCACGCGCAGCCCGCCAGCCTCGCAACCGGATTCATCGGCGGCTGGGCGATCGCGATGTTTTCCATTTTTCTCGCTTCGCGCGGCCTCGCGCGCGCCGGCATTCGCGGCCTTCTCGCCGGCCGAAGCCCCGATGAACCGGTCGGCCAACATGCCGGCAAACCCGCCGCGATCCTCACGCTCGCATTCCTGTTTATCGGATTTGCGCTGGCGATCGCCGCGCCAAGCCGACCCGCCGCCCAGCAGGCCGGGCTTTTCTTCGGAGCCGGCGCATCGCTTCTGGTCTCCGCGCTCGTATGGGCGCGCCACTCGCTTCGTCGTGCGCCAAAACCTGTTCATCCCGAACGCCTCTCGATCACGCGCCTCGGCATTCTCGCCGCGCGCCGCCGACCCGGCCGCAGCATGCTCGTCATCGCGCTCATGGCGTGCGCCACGTTCATCGTCGTCGCCGTCGGCGCGCAACGACAAACCCCGCCCGACTCGACCGACAAGCACTCAGGCTCCGGCGGATTCGCGCTCATCGCCGAATCCTCGCTGCCGATTTACCAGCCGCTGGACCCGAAAATTCTGGCTGGCGCGCGCGCCTGGCCGCTGCGACTCGAGGCCGGCGACGATCCAAGTTGCTTCAGCCTCTACAAGGCCGCGCGCCCGCGCGTCGCCGGCGCAGGCGACGGCTTCATCCGCCGCGGCGGCTTCGAGTTCGCGCAAACCCTGGCGACTTCAAGTCAGGAGCGCGAAAATCCGTGGCTCCTGCTCAATCGCGTTTTCCCTGACGGCGCCATCCCCGCCATCGCCGATTCCGACACCGTTACGTGGCTGCTCCATTCCGGCGTCGGCAAAGACATCCTCATTGACGGTCATCGTCTGCGGTTCGTCGCGCTCTTGAAATGGAGCATTTTCCCGAGCGAGCTCATCATCTCGGAACGCAAATTCATTGGAATTTTCCAGCACGCCGCCGGCTGGCGGCTGTTTGCGATCGAATCGCCGCCGGCCGAAGCCGCCGGCGTCTCGGCCCGCCTCGAATCGCGCTACGCCGATTTCGGCTTCGATGCGGTCCCGACCCGCGACCGGCTTGCCGCGTTCATGGCGGTCGAAAACACGTATTTATCGATATTTATGGCGCTTGGCGGGCTGGGGCTTCTGCTCGGCACGCTCGGCATGGCGCTGGCCCTGCTGCGCAACCTTGTCGAGCGCCGCCGCGAGCTCGCGCTCCTTCGCGCGGTCGGTTTCGGCTTCGGCCGGCTGCTCTGGCTCGCCGCGTCCGAAAATCTAATATTAATTCTAATAGGAATGGCGATCGGCGCCGTGACCGCGCTCGTTGCGGTCCTGCCCGCCGCGTTGGCGCGTTCGGCCCCGGTCCCGTGGCCGGGCCTTGCGATCGTCCTTGCCGCCATCGCCGCGTTCGCCGCGGCATCGGTCTTCGCCGCCACCACCGCCGTCCTCCGCTCGCCGGTCATCAAGGTGTTGAAGCAGGAGTAAAATATCTGATATTTTGGGTGTAGCCTGACTCCGCCCCGAGCGGCGGTTTTTTGGATGGGGCCATGTCCGCTCCTTCGCCGAATCCCTTCCTGAGTCGCTTGCCTTGGCTGATCGGCGCGGTTTGCCTGCTTGCGTATATCGGCTGGCTCGCATCGAGCTCCACGGTTCACGAACCCATCCGCCAACCGATCCAGTGGAACCGCGCGCCCGCGAAAAAAATCGCCAAGGACGACGACGTCACGACGACCGGCACGGCAACCGCCGCGGTGCTCAACGGTTCATGGCCGCAATTCCGCGGCGCCAGGCGCGACAACATCGCCGAGCCCGCCAAGCCGCTTTTCAAAACGTGGCCCGCGACCGGGCCGAAAGTTCTCTGGAAAATTCCGGTCGGCGAAGGCTACGCCGGCGCCGCGATCCACAAGGGCAAGGTCTATCTGCTCGATTACGACCGCGAGAAGGAACGCGAGGCGATCCGCTGCCTGTCGCTCGCAAATGGCGAAGAAATCTGGCGCACGACCTACCCGAGCACGATCAAGCGCAACCACGGCATGACGCGCACCGTGCCGGCCGTCACCAACCAGTTCGTCGTCACGTTCAGCCCGCACTGTCTTGTCTATTGCTGCGACGCGCTCACCGGCCGCGTGGTTTGGAAGAAGGATTTAAAATCGGAATTCGGCACCGTCGAGCCGCAGTGGTATGCCGGCCAGTGTCCGCTCATCGACGGCGACCGCGTCATCATCGCGCCGGCCGCGCGCCCGCTCATGATGGCCGTCGATCTGGCGACCGGCAAAATCGTCTGGCAGACCGTCGGCAGCGAAAACATGGGCATGACGCACTCGTCGATCGTCCCCGCGACGCTCGGCGGCATCAGTCAATACCTCTACTGCACGTTCAAGGGCGTCGCCGGCATCGCGGCCGGCGATGGGCGCGTGCTGTGGACTTACAACGGCTGGAAAAACACGATGGCGATCATCCCCGCCCCCGTGCCGGTCGGCGACGACCGCGTGTTTCTCACGGCCGGCTATAACAGCGGCAGCAAGATGATCCGCCTCGCAAAAGACGGCGCGGGCTTCAAGGCCGAAGACGTCTTCAGCCTCAAGGCGACCGAGTTCAGCAGCGAGCAGCACACGCCGATTTTATATCAGGACAAACTCTACGCGACGCGTTCGCCGCGCGACGACGGCGAGCTTGCGTGCCTCGACCCGAGCGGCAAAGTCGCGTGGTCGAGCGGCGAAGGGCCGCAGTTCGGGCTCGGGCCGATCCTCATGACCGCCGACGGGACCGTGTTCGGCATCGACGACCACACCGGCGTGCTGCACATGGGCACGATCGCGGCCGACGGCTACAAGGAACTCGCGCGCGCGAAGGTGCTCGACGGCGTCGAGCCATGGGCGCCGATGGCCCTCGCCGACGGCCGCCTCATCATCCGCGACATGACCGAAATGAAATGCCTCGAGGTGGGCGAAGCGCAGTGAGATGCAGTAGCCCGAGCGTAAGCGAGGGATTACCGGGACGAAAGACGATCGCCATGGATCAAGATAAAATCACCCGCAAGGATTTCCTCTCGACGATCGGCCGCGGCCTGCTGGGCCTGGCTGCCGTCGGATCGATTCCGATCAAGTCCGATGCTGCCCAACTCACCACTCCGCAGTTGACCGCGCTTCCGTTCAATCTCGTCCTCACGATTCAACTCGATCCCAAAATGCCCAAACTGCTTGGCATCGCGATCGACAAACAGGACCGCATCTATGCGGCCGGCGCAAGCGGCATCAAAATTTTCGAGCGCAATGGAAAACTCATTCGCGAGATCAAGACCTCCGGCCCGGCGTGCGCCGTCGCGATCGATCCTGAAGGCGCGATCTACGCCGCACAGCGTGCGCAGATTGAGAAGTTTTCTCCCGATGGCAAGCCGCTTGCCGCGTGGGGCGAACTCGGCGTGAAGCCCGGCCAGTTCCGCACGATTACGTCCATCGCCGCCGGCGAGCGTACGATTTATGTCGCCGACGCCGGCGCGCGCGCGATCCTGCGCTTCGCGCCCGACGGCGACTACGCCGGCCAAATCGACGGCCCGAACGACTCGCGCGGCGAAGACAGCAAATTTAAGATTCCATCGGCATTCTTCGATCTGGCGTTGGATTCAAAGGGCAATCTTCACGTCGGCCACACCGGCGCGCACCGCGTCGAAAAATATGACGCAAACAACCAATTGATCGGCCGCTTCGGCAAGTTTGGCCCGGCGCGCGAGGATTTTTGCGGCTGCTGCAATCCGACCAACATCGCCCTGTTCGCCGACGGCCGCGTCGCCACGACCGAGAAGGGCATGCCGCGCCTCAAGGTTTATGACGCCGCCGGCAAGCTGCTCGCCTGTCTCGGACCCGAGTCGTTCCCCGGCAACGCGGCCGGCATGGATCTCGCAATTGATTCGAAGAACCGCATCGCGCTCGTCGAGCCGGTGTCGATGAAGATCAGGTTCTACGAATTGAGAAAGCGCAAGTCATGACACGCACGATCCACGATCCACGATCCACGGTCGTTTGATTGGACGGTATGGCAATGGATAAAAACCCGACGATGACCCGCGAGGAATTCCTCACGCATTGCGGACGTGGCCTCCTTCTGCTTGCGCTCGGCGGCGGCCTCGGCGGCCTCGTCGCGCGCAACGTCCGCGCCTCGACCGACATGGTCTGGCAGATCGATCCCGCCAAATGCAACGCGTGCGGCAAGTGCGCCACCGCATGCGTGCTCGACCGCTCGGCCGTGCGCGCCGCAAACGCTTTCAACATGTGCGGCTACTGCGACCTGTGCACGGGATACTTCGGCAGCCAGCCCGCCGCGCTCAACGAAGGCGCGGAGAACCAGATCTGCCCCACCGGCGCGATCATCCGCAAATACGTCGAGGACCCCTACTTCGAATACACGATTGACCGCAACAAATGCCTCGCGTGCGGCAAGTGCGTCAAGGACTGCGCCCTCTACGGCAACGGCTCGCTGCACCTGCAGATCGACCAGGGCGAATGCGTCCACTGCAATGATTGTTCGATCGCGAAGGTCTGCCCGACCGGCGCGATCAGTCGCGTTCCGGCCGAACGGCCTTACATCCCACGCCAGAGGCCGGAAAATTGAAACTGACGCGTATTTTATCTCTGCTCAAATTTTTCCCGTCTTTGGAACCGCGAAGCAGTTCGATCTCAAAGCCGTGGGTTGGTTTGGCGAACTTGTTCGGAAAACCAACCCACGGTATGCTCGCCCGCAAATCAGAACCGATTTATCGGTTCGATCATGGTTCGTCACGCCCTGCCCTTTTTATGATTCTGATTTTATTAACATTTTTATTCGCCGGCGCCGCATATGCCGCCGAACGCTTCCCGCCGCCCGATCTGGGCCCCTCATACTCCTGGCCGCAAAACGTCCAAGGCCTCCCCCGCGCCGGCTGGCTTGCATTTCTCGACATGGCGATGCTTTTGGGGGCGCTCATCGCGGCGGGCCTCATCGTCTATAAATGGCGCAGCCGCCGCGCGCTCGTGTGGCTTTCCGTGTTTTCATTGGGTTATTTCGGATTTTTCCGCAAGGGCTGCATCTGCCCGATCGGTTCCATCCAGAACGTCGCGCAGGGACTCTTCGACCCCGGCTTCGTGGTCCCGATCGTGGTCATTGTCTTCTTTGCGCTGCCGGTCTTTTTCGCTCTCGCGATTGGCCGCGTTTTCTGCGGCGGCGTCTGCCCGCACGGCGCGCTGCAGGAATTGTTAACGGTAAAGCGCATTAGAATTCCGGACTGGCTGGCCGGCGGCCTCGGCATGCTGCGCTATTTCTACCTCGGCTTCGCGGTCCTGCTCGCCGCGACCGGGACCTCCTACTTCATCTGCCAATACGACCCGTTCATTTCGTTCTTCCGCATGTCGGCGCGGTTCGGCGGCTGGATCCTCGCCGGCGCGTTCCTTCTCGCATCCATGATCATCTACCGCCCGTATTGCCGGTTCCTGTGTCCCTACGGCGCAATTCTCGGCATCTGCTCGCGGTTCGCGCTCAAAAAAGTCCGCATCACGTCCTCCGATTGCGCCCTCTGCGACCAGTGCCGCGAGGAGTGCCCGATGGATTCGATCCGCGCGGCGCGAAGGCCGGTTGCGGCAAAGAAGGTGCAATCATGATCCGCCGCGCCGTCATCATCATCGGCCTGATCGCGTGGCCCGTTCTGGGCGCGTGGCTCGGCCGCGCCGCCGCGCCCGAGCTCGCGCGCATCAACAACGTGGTCGCGGTCGCCAGGCGCGCGGATCGCGGCATCGACACAATCGTGCAGGCGCAGGCACGCGAAATTCAGGGGCGATTCGCAGTCGGAACAACGCTGTTCGGCGCGTGGTGCGGGCTTGCCGTCGCCATGCAGATCGCATCGGCCCTGCGCCGGCGCGCGCCGAAAGACTACGATGTCGATGCGATGACATGCGTCACGTGCGGGCGCTGCTGGGCCGCCTGCCCCGTCGAGCGCAGGCGTGTCAAGAACGCGAGGCAAACCCAATGAACGGCACGCGCAGAACAGCCCTCGCCCTCATGATCGTGACCGCGCTCTTTTCGATTGCCGTCGTTGCGCAGTTGGTTTTCGCCCATCACCGCGAGCTCAAGACCGGCGTCCTCGTCAACGCCGAGATCGCGAAACTCAAGGCGCAGCTCGCGACCCAAACCGATCCCAGCCTGATCACGTCGATTCGCGGACTCGACCAGCAGCTGCGCAACCAATACTTCGCGGCGCGACGGCAAAATGAGATCGCAGGCTTCATGCTTGCAGCCGCGATCGTCGGATTCGTCCTGAGCGCGCGCTGGTTTTTCGATCAGGCGCCGAGAACCCCCAAAAGAAACGCGCGCCTCACCGAGGCTGACCAAAACGCCGCCGCACGCCGTGCCGCCGTTGGCGTCGCACTCTCCGCGATCATGTTGTTTGGCGGCCTCGGTTATCTCGGCATCGGCAAGCTATCGCCATTCAAGCAGAACTGGCCGAACCTGCGCGGCCCCGGCAACCTCGGCGTCGCGCCCGCCGGCCAGTGGCCGACCGCATGGAATGCCGCATCGAATTCGCATATCGCGTGGAAAACGGCGATCCCCTCGCCCGGCAAAAGCTCGCCCGTCGTGTGGGGCGACCGTATTTTCCTGACCGGCGGCGACAAGGCCGTCCATCGCGTCATGTGTTTCGATCGCGCCGACGGCGCGCTGCTGTGGGACAAATCGATCGACGCGCAGCCCGGCGCCGCCGGGATGACCGTCGCCGAGGAGGCCGGCTATGCGCCCTCGACCGGCGCGACCGACGGCAGGAATTTCTTCGCGATCTTCGCCGACGGCACGGTCGCGGCCTTCGATTTCGACGGCAACCAATCGTGGCTCAAGCCGCTCGGCATCCCCGACAATCAATACGGCCACGCCGCGTCGCTGATCTGTTACGAAGGCACGCTGATCATCCAGCTCGACCAGGGCTCGTCGCCCGACGAAAAGAAATCGCGCCTTATCGGCCTCGATTGCGCCACCGGCAACGAGCGCTGGTCAACGCCACGCGACCTGCCGGCCTCGTGGTCTTCTCCATCAATCATCAAAACCAAGACCCGCGCCGAACTGATCACGTGCGCCATGCCGTATGTGGTCTCTTACGACCCGGCCACCGGCAAGGAACTCTGGCGCGCAAAGGGCCTGAGCGGCGATATCGTGCCGTCGCCCGCATTCGACGGCGAGCGCGTCATCGTCACCGTGAACCGCACGTTCGGCATTCGCCCCGGAGGCTCGGGCGACGTGACCAAGTCCAATATCGCGTGGCGCAACAGCATCGCAGTGACGGACATCTCGAGCCCCGCCGCCAGCGCCAACCGCACCGTCATCGCCCAGACCGGCGGCACGGTCATGCTTCTCAATTCCGCCGACGGCAAGCAGATCTGGGAGAACACCTACGATTGCCAGATCACGGCCTCGCCGATCATCGCCGGCCAGAATATTTACATTTTCGGCCAGGACGGCATCACGCGCGTGATCCGGCTCGCCGACACATTCGAGCAGCTCTCGCAAGGCAACGTCGGCGAGCCAATCCTCATCACCCCCGCCTTCGCCGACAACCAGATCTACATCCGGGGTGACAAAACACTGTTCTGCATAAAATAAATCGGCACTCCACAGAGCTATCCCTGTCGTGTTCGTGTCATGTTGCCAAAAAAATTCCTAATTCAAGCTGGTTCCAAGTGATCTCGAAACAACTCAGGCCCGAAGGGCCGGCAGGTTGTAGCCGGGGGTGACCAACGGGAATCCCCGGTGGAGCGCAAAAACCATCCGAATCGTCATCGAAAATGAATCGTTTCCCGCGCCCCCGCCTTTCTCCGCCTCACCGCGGCAAAAGAAATTTTGCATTCTTCTCCACCGGCGTTATCTTGGAATTGACACTTGCCTGAACGAAAGGTGTGCCCATGGACGGATCGAACGAACTCCGCGCGTTGAGACATCTTGCCCGGCTCTGGGACGTGCAGCTCGATTACCTGAACCTGCTGCACGGCGCGCGTGTGTCGCCCAGGCCCGAGCCGCTCATCGCCGTCCTGCGCGCCCTTGGCGATCCGATCCAGTCCATCGCGGACGCGCCGGAAGCGCTGCGGCGCCGCCGGCTTCAGATGTGGCGCCGCATGCTTCCGGCAAGCGTCGTCGCGTGGGAAGGCGCCGTTCCCCCCATCCCCGTCCGCGTGCCGCAAAAGTGCGCGAACCTCCAATGGAAATACGAACTGCTGCGCGAAGACGGCCCCGTGCACAGCCAGGTCGGATCGCTCTCCGAGCTGCCGACCGTTCGCGCGGGCGGCGTCGATGGCGAGCGGTTCCTCGTCAAGCGCCTCGTGCTGCCGATGGCGCTCCCGCACGGCTACCACCGGCTCCTGTTCGAGCTGCCCGGCTGCAGCGCCGAGATGATGATTATCTCCGCGCCGAGCCGCGCGTGGCGCGCCGAGGCCAATTCGGGGCAGCGCGACTGGGGCGTGTTCATGCCGCTCTACGCGCTGCGCACGAACAACGACTGGGGCGTCGGCGACCTCGGCGATTTTCAGGAGCTCGCCGACTGGGTGCACGGCAAGGGCGGAGGCGTGGTCGCATCTCTGCCGATGCTGGCGGGCTTCATGGGCCCGCAGCCGCACGAGCCCAGCCCGTATTCGCCGGCGAGCCGCCTGTTCTGGAACGAGCTCTACATCGACATCGACGCAATCCCCGAGCTGGCCAACTGCGCGCCGGCGCGCGAGCGCCTTGCCTCCGAAGGCTTCCAAAACCTGCTCGCCGGCCTGCGCCGCGACGACTTGATCAACTACCGCGACGTGTTCGCGCTCAAGCGCGTCATCCTGGACGAACTCGCTCAAACTTTCTTCGCTGATCCCGGCCGGCGTGCCGCCGATTACCTTCGTTTCACCGAAAGCCAGCCGCAGGTCGAGGATTACGTCCAGTTCCGCGCCGCGGGCGACCGCCTCGGCCGCAGTTGGCACACGTGGCCCGAGCCCCTTCGCAGCGGCCACCTGCGCGAGGGCGACTGGCTTGAGCGCGATCACCACTACCATCTCTACGCGCAGTTCATCGCCGACGAGCAGTTCCTCAGCCTCGGCAAGCGCCTCGCCGAGCACGGCCACGGGCTCTACCTCGACATGCCGCTCGGCGCAAGCAGCGACAGCTACGACGTCTGGCGCGAGCGTGATCTGTTCGCAAGCGGCGTCAGCGGCGGCGCGCCGCCCGATGGATTCTTCGCCCTCGGCCAGGACTGGGGCTTCCCGCCGCTGCACCCGATCCAGCTTCGCGAACAGGGATTCCGCTACGAAATCAATGCCATCCGCCAGCTCATGCGCGCCGCGAGCATGGTGCGCATCGACCACGTCATGGGCCTGCACCGCCTGTTCTGGGTGCCACGCGGCTTCAAGCCCGCCGACGGCGTCTATGTGCGCTACCCGACCGAGGAGCGCTTCGCGATCCTCACGCTCGAGTCCCACCGCACGCAAACGACGATCGTCGGCGAGGACCTCGGCACCGTGCCGACGATCGTCCGCCGCGAGATGAACCACCACGACCTGAAGCGCATGTACGTCATGCAGTTCATGTTCAAGCCCGACCCGCACAAGGCGATCGAGCCGCCGCTGGCCGGGATGGTCGCGCACCTCAACACGCACGACACGCCGACGTTCCGCGCGTTCTGGGACGGCCTCGACCTCGGCATCCGCCGCGAGCTGAACCTGCTCGACGACCGCCGCCTCGAGGAGGAACGCATGGCGCGCCGCCGCGTGCGCTGGGCGCTCGTCAACTGGCTCCTCGATAGCGGCCTCATCAAGCTCAGCGAGGAAAACGACCCGGTCAAGATCATGGAAGCGTGCTACAAATACATGGCATCGAGCCCGGCCGGCGTGGTGCTGATCAACATGGAGGACCTGTGGCTCGAGCCGCGCCCGCAGAACGTCCCCGGCACCGGCCACGAGCGCCCCAACTGGCGCCGCCGCGCCGTGCGCACGCTGGAAGACTTCACGGCCGACCCCGCGATCAACGCGCTATTGGACGAAATCAACCGCCGCCGCCGTGGAGAGCCTTCCGCCGCGAACTGATTCCCATCATTCATTCAATAAAACTCCGGCCGGCGTTTTTCGCGCCGGCCGGAGCCTTCTTCAACCTTGAGCTTCAAACAGCAGGCCGCGCAACTGGGTCATGGTCTTGGCGAACCTCATGACGCTATCGGGCGGGATCTGCCGGATGACCTCACCGGATTGGGTATTGACGACTTGAACAACAATCCGTCCGGTCAGTTCTGCGACAATGAATTCCAGATGCGTATCGGACAAACGCATGTAGTCATTGACTTTCAGAATCGTTTGCCGAATGTCTTCGAGGCGACGGTTATGCTCCTGCTTTTCAATCGCATCCTTCGATTCGGTCCGTTGGCCCGCAGGGGAGAGCTGGCTGGGCAAAAGGGCCTGCGTCTTGTAAAGACTATCCGACAACCGTTGCGATCCGGACGGAGATGCGGTCTCGGCGGTGGCGACGCCCCCGCCTGGACCCGTGAACAACAGTTGCAGGTCCACGTCTCATCTCCTGATCGTATGGTTTCCGAAAGTCAGATCTCCTTAAGCTCCGTGTCGTGCGAGGACGGGGCCGGCGCCTGGACCGGCCCCGCGACTCATCATCTCCGCAGATTAGGACAACAGCTTGAGCGCGATCTGCGGGGTCTGGTTGGCCTGCGCCAACACCGACACGGCGGCCTGCTGCAAGATCTGGCTGCGGCTCAGTTCCGCCGTTTCCGCGGCGAAATCCGCATCGACGATGCGGCTGTTGGCGGCCGTCACGTTCTCGACCGCCGCGTTCAGCGTGCTGACCACCGAGTTGAGGCGGCTGGTCTGCGCACCGATCGTCGCACGCTGCGCGTTCAGCGACTCGATCGCGAAATCGACGATCATCATCGCCTTGTTCGCATCGTCCTTCGTCGCCACGCTCAGCTGGCTGACGTCGGCCGTGGTGTCTTCCGTCGAGGTGACGGTGGTGGAGCCAAGGCCCATGAAATCGGTCGCGTTCTGCGTGACCTTGAACGACTCGCCGCCCGTGATCGTCAGCTTGCCCTGGTGCGTGCCGGCGGCAAGACCGGTGATCGTGGCGCCCGTGCCGTTGGCCGCGACCACGATGTTGCGGCCGTCTTCGGCGGTCAGGACGAGCTTGTTGCTGCTATCGACGGTGGCGGTGACGCCATCGACGTGCGAGGTGATGTATTCGGCGACCGACGTGTCGCTGATGCTGGCGTTGGAAACGCCCTGGATGGTCACGCCGTTGATCACGACGTTGTTGGTGCCGTCAAGGGCGCCGACCGTCTGCGCGGCGTTGGAGTAGGTCGTGGTGGCGTCGGTGATGAGGCCGAGGCCAAGGCCATCGACCGCCGTCTTGTAGGCAAGCGCCGAGGTCGCGGCGCCGGCCGTGGAGACGCCGTCGGCAACCGGGATGCCCAGGTTGTGCGCGGTGCCATCGACCGTGATCGTCACGTCGCTCGCCGCGGCCATGGCCGTTGTGCTGGCCGAGGCCGTGCCGGCGATCTCGTAGAGCTTGCCGACGTCACTGGCGCGGCTGCTGTCGAGACCGATCGAGAATTTCTGGTCCGAACCGCTGTAGGCGCCGACCTGCAGGTCCTTCGCGGAGAACGAGCCGTCGAGCAGGCTCAGGCCGTTGAACGACGTCGTCTTGGCGATGCGTTCGAACTCGGCCTTCAGCTGCGTGACTTCGTTGTTGAGGCTGGTGCGGTTGGCCGTCGAGTTGGTGTCGTTGGCGGCCTGAACGGCAAGCTCACGGATGCGCTGCAGAACCGTGGTCTGCTCGTTGAGGGCCGCTTCGGCGACGCCCATCAGCGACAGGCCGTCGTTGGCGTTGCGCACGGCCTGGTTCATGCCGCGGATCTGGCTCTTGAAGCCTTCCGAAATCGCCAAGCCGGCCGCGTCGTCCTTGGCCGAGTTGATGCGCGAACCCGAGGACAGCCGGGCCAGCGTCTTGGCCATGCTCGAGCTGTTGATCGCCAAGTTGCGCTGCGCATTCAGACTGGAAATGTTGCTGTTGACGGTGATTGACATTGAACTTTCCTCCGTGAAAGTCCATTCCGTCACCGATCCGGCCGAGATTCATCCGTGGGTGCCGGACCGAATGTTGAAATGTAGAAGAGACAGTGGTCCCGAGCCTGTCATGTAAGCAACAGGGTCGGCCGCCATGCCTTTTGTGCGGTCATCCTGACCTCCCGCGGGCGGGCGAAGGGCGCGGGCTGAATCGGCTGCGGAGTCCCAGCCCGTTCGTGGCGGGCTCATTCCCCGATCGATTCGATCATCATGTAAATGGTGATAAAAAAGGCGTGTCCGTCCTGGAGGGCCGTGTGACCTTTGTTGGTCCCATCCATGGGATCGCGTCACACATCTTCTTTATCGGCCACCCAATGTGGAGCTTTAGAAAAAAATGCACCCGGATGTTGACGGATAGCCGGGTGCATACGTCGCCATAATCGCGCTATATTCATTGCCGCTCAAAGGGTTTCGGGGCCATTCTAGATTGGCGCTGAGATAACGCCAATTCTGAAACGATCCACGATCCACGAACTCACGTTTGGCCGATCCAGTCGGCGGTGGCGTGCTCGCGCCAGGCGGCGCGGATCCCTTCTTGAACCTGTGCCGGAAGCGGGCCGCGCTCGATCGCGTCAATGTTTTCGCGGATGTGCTCGAGCTTCGTGCCGCCCACCAGGGCGCAGCTCACGCCCTGCTGATACGCCGCGAAGCGAACGGCCATCTCGGCCCAGTCTCCGCCGAACCCGAGCGAATCGGGCGTGAATCCCATCGCGCGCAGCCGCTTGACGTAGGGCTGCACGTAAGTTTCGTAAAACGAGGGGTGCTCCGCTGCGTCGCGCCACGGGGCATTGGCCAGCGAGCGCTTGGCGATCACCGCCTTGCCGTTTTCGGCGGCCGTGGGCAGCGTCCGGTCGATCGGCCCCTGGTCGCAGATGTTCAGCGACATCTCCACGCAATCGAGGCCCTTCATCCCCGCGGCCTCGAGCGCGGCCTCGTTATCGCCGCTGTAACCGATCGCCTTCGTGAGCCCGTCGGCCCGGCACTGCAACAGCGCCTCGACCAGTTCGCCTTCCTTGAGCTTCGCGAGCGGGCACGAATGCAGCAGGATCACATCGACATGGTCGGTCGCGAGCCGCCGCAGCGAGCGCTCGAGGCTCTTGCGCACGAGCGAACCGGTCCATTCGGGCGGGTCGTCCGGGTCGATGTGCTGGCCGCACTTGGTCACGAGGATGAACTCGCCGCGCCGGTTCGAGATCGCGCGGCCGATTTTTTCCTCCGAGTCCATGTAACTGGCCGCCGTATCGATCAGGTTGATCCCGAGGTCGAGCGCCCCCGCCAGCAACCGGTCGCACTCGTGCTGGCCCAGGCCGAGGTAGCCGATCTGCGCCGTGCCGAGCCCGATCGGCGTCACGCCCAGGCCCGTGTTCCCAAAAGTTCGCGTTTTCATGTTCCGGTCCTTATGATTGGGTACATCGATTGTGCCAGAACCGGCCCGGCGGATGCAAATTCGCGCCCGGAAGTTTCGTGTGTTATGATCTAAACAGATTCGGGCGAGTGTTTGGTTGTTCGATTACGAGCACGAGCACAACAGACTCAGGACTCAGCACTCAGGACTCAGGACTTTTTACAATGCTTCCAGTCGCTCTCACCATTGCCGGTTCGGACCCTTCGGGCGGCGCGGGCCTGCAGGCCGACCTCAAGACGTTTCATCAACTCGGCGTGTACGGCATGAGCGTCGTCACGCTCTTGACCGTGCAGAACACGCAGCGCGTCGATGAGGTCGATGTGCTGATGCCGGAGTTCGTGCAGGCCGAACTCGACGCGGTGCTGGAGGACATCCCGCCGCAGGCCGCCAAGACCGGCGCGCTCGGCGACGCCTCTGTGATCGAGGCCGTGGCGCAACGCGCCGGGAAATTCGGCTTCCCGCTCGTCGTCGATCCCGTCATGATCAGCAAGCACGGCGCCGAGCTGTTGCCGGCCGAAGCCGTTGCCGTCTTGCGCGAAAGACTTTTGCCGCGGGCGTTCCTCGTGACGCCGAACATGCGCGAGGCCGGGTTGCTGGCGGGATTCGCCGTCGAGAACGTCGCCGCCATGGAACGCGCCGCCGACGCGATCGGGCGGCTGGGTCCGGCCAACGTCCTGGTCAAGGGCGGCGCCCTGCTGGGCGAGGCGATCGACGTGCTGTGGACCGGCGGCCGCGTGCGGCGCGTCACGTCCGAACACATCCCCACGCGCCAAACGCACGGCAGCGGCTGCGTCTATTCGGCGGCGATCACGGCATACCTCGCGAGCGGGATGGAACTGGTCGCGGCGGTCGAACAGGCCAAGGCGTTCATCAGCGAGGCGATCCGCACCGCGCCGGGACTGGGTAAAGGCCTGGGCCCGCTGAATCTGCACGCAAAGGCGTGATACAAATTTTTAAATCAGACAAAAATCCGAAATTCGAAACAAAGTTTTGGAAAATGAAGAAATAAATAAAAATGATTCCGCATCGATTCCATGACAGTAACGAATCTTGTTTACGAAATGATTTACTTGGCGATCGATTATGAATATTTTTAATCAATTTCCTTAGTTTTTGTTTCGAATTTCGAATTTTTAAATGATTCGAATTTTTCCTTTTTAATTGAAGGGGCAAGTCATGAAGCTCTTAACGGCCGAACAGATGCGGCGGGTCGATGAGATCACGATTCGCGAGCGCGGCGTGCCGGGGTCGGTGCTGATGGATCGCGCCGGAAAGGCCGTGGCCCGCGAGGCGCTCGAGCGCTTCCGCCCCGATTCGGTCGCGATTGTCACCGGCAAGGGCAACAACGCCGGCGACGGCTTCGTCGTGGCGCGCGAGCTCGCCGCAGCCGGCGTCTCCGTCTCGCTCTACATGCTCGCTCCGGCCTCGGAGCTGGGCGGCGACGCGCTGGGCGCCTACAACGACATGACCGGCGGCATGACCCTGCGCGAGCAACCTTCGGCCGGCGATCTTCGCGCCGCCCTGCCCCACCACGACCTCGTCATCGACGCGATCTTCGGCACCGGCACGCGCGGCGGCGTCAGCGGCCCGTGGGCCGACGCCATCGAGGCGATCAACGCCAGTGGCACGCGCGTGCTCTCGATCGACATCCCGTCGGGCCTGCCGTGCGAACCGCCGGCCCCGGAAAGCACGTGGGGGCCGGCCGTGCGCGCCGATCTCACCGTGACGATCGGCCGGCCGAAGCTCTCGATGGCGGTCGAGCCCGGCATCACGCACACCGGACGCGTTGTTGTCGCCGATATCGGCTTCCCGTCCGAACTGCTCGACGACCCGGCGGTCACAACGAACCTCATCACGATCGAAGAAGCGCGCGCGATGCTGCCGCCGCGCCCGGCGGACGGCCACAAGGGCACGTTCGGCAGCGTCCTCATCCTGGCCGGCAGCGAAGGGATGACCGGGGCGGCGGTGATGGCGTCCATCGCTGCGGCGCGCTCCGGCGCCGGACTCGTCTATGTCGGCTACCCGTCGCCGCTCGGCACGGTAATGGAGGGCCGGCTGCTGGAGCCGGTCAAGCGTCCGCTCGGCGGGGCGCAGCCATGGTTCGGCCCCGATCACGTCGAAGCGGCGATCAAGGCCGCCGAGGACGTCGATGCCGTTGCGATCGGCCCCGGGATCGGCCATCGCGAACAGACGGCCGAATTCTTGACGGCCGTGATGAACCGCATCAACAAGCCGCTGGTGCTGGACGCGTCGGCGCTCACGATCCTCGCCGATCGCATCGATCTGCTTGGCGGGCGCCCCGCGCCGACGATCCTCACGCCGCACCCCGTCGAGGCGGCCCGCCTGCTCGGCAAAAGCGTCGGCGAGATTCAGTCCAGCCGCCTCGACTCGTTCCTCGAGTTCTGCGCGCGCTGGAAGTGCATCGTCGCGCTCAAGGGGGCGCAAACGGTCATCGCCGACCCGCAGGGCCAGCGCTGGGTCAATCACTCCGGCAACACGGGGCTGGCCAAGGGCGGCAGCGGCGACGTGCTCACAGGGCTGATCGCCGGGCTCATCGCGCAGTCGATGCCGCCGCTCGACGCGTCGCGGCTGGGCGTGTTCGTCCACGGCTACACGGCCGACCTGCTCGCCGAGCGCATGAGCGTCCGCGCCATGCTGGCAAGCGACCTCATCGCCGCCCTCGGCGAAGCATGGCTGAGGCTGGAGCGCGGAAAATAAAAACCATTGTGATCATACTGCCGTCATTTTTGTTTTTTGCGTAACATAGCCGGCATGATAAAAATGGCTGTAATCAAGATAATTTGCAACGTGAACAAAATGGTTATGCCGGTCAGCGGCGGAAATGTTTTCTTGACCTGAAACAGCATCACCGACAGCGGACTGACCGGCTGCTGTGTCACTGATTCGTAAATATATTTTGGAAGATTCAACGTGACCATGTTGAGCTGATTCACGATCAAGGAGTATCCGACCAGAATCCAGAACGGAATCCGAAGTCGCTGATCGTAGGGATAGGCCAGAATGGTCATGAACGGAATCGCGGCAAGGAAAAACCGCGGGCCGTATGCAGTCATGTAACTGATCCATGGAACGGAAACAAAATAACAAAACGCGAGAAAAATGATGGACATGGAGCAAAGGACAAAAATCAACCGCTCCTCGGATTCATAATTTCGCTCCTGTCGATATTTCTTATAAATGAACCACGCTCCGAACGGGAACAGGAACAGGAACGGCATGAGTGTCAGGCTGCCCTCATACGGATTGAAAAAAAACGCGAAAATTCGATCCGGGCGAAACAAGCTGATGCCCAGAAAACCCTTGGTATGCAGAATGTTTTGAGCGGCCCGGTAGCCATACGGGGTTTTCAACGGCCCACCGAAACAGGCCCAGTGATACGCGAACATCGCGAGCACCGGCATTATATACGCTATCGCGACGGCAATAATTCGGCCTCCCTGCTGACCATTGCGCCAGAGCCGAATCATCGCAAAAGAAGTCAGAATCCCACCATAAACGAGAAACGGATAATCGATTGTTCCGCTCAGGCCGGAAAAAAACATCCCGCAGATCAGCGACAAGATTTGCGGCGGCTTGACGAGCAACAGGTATGCTGCAATCAGAAGGAACAGGGTGGCGATCGATTGGGTGTAATACGAATTGTGATAGAAAATCATGACCGTCGCAAAGCAATAAACAATGCCCGTCTGCAACGCAATGATTTTGTCACCGGACACAAACAGCGCAATGCGGGTCACGAGCCAGAACGCAAGCGCGCCGCCGAGATAACCGAACACGAGCGACATTAGGGCGCTGGCGAGCGTTTGCCGGGAGTAGTACGGATTCACTTTTGATGAATAGGTGATAAGCCCTTTGCCTTCTACCTTGCGGTCGATTCTCTGCTGGATCGAATTGGGAGTGATGCTCCAAATCGCCTTGGCGATCACATAGAGAGGAATCGCGACGATGGAGGAGCCCGGGGCCATCCCCGAATAATAATTGCCGTCCTTGAGCGCAATATCGGGGCTGTTGAAATAGTAAGGATTGATATCGAAACGGCCAAATTCAACGATCGACGTCGTCAAATCGATCACCGCGTTTTGCATGTTGCCGCCATACAGTGTTGGTGACCGAAAGAGAAAACCCGAAAGAACAATATAGATCATGACCTGAGCAGTGTTAATCTTTCGCCACATATACCAATTCTCCAACCTTTGTCACCCAACGGGGGCGACCACACTTATACGTCATGTTGAGTGGGTGAACAATTAAAAACCGGGCCAAAAGGCGGTAGCTTATCGAAATCACTTTAACCGCAAGCCAAGCTTCAGTAGGCTAAGATCTCCCGGGGGGAGGCTCGGGTGAGCGCTATGAACACGCCACAAACCAGTTCTTCCATCGCCGTCGTCGTCTCCGCTTACAATGAAAGCGCCGTGATCGCCGGCGTGCTTCAGGAAATCCTAAACCTCGGTCACCAGGTCGTGGTCGTCGATGACGGCTCGCGCGACGCGACCTATGAAATTTGCACGAAGCTGCCGGTGCACCTGCTGCGCCACCCGATCAACCTCGGCGCGGGCGCGGCATTCCAGACCGGCATCGAATACGCCGTCACGCTGCCCGGTGTCGAGGCGATCGTGAGCATGGACGGCGACGGCCAGCACCTCGCGAGCGAAATCGCGCCCTTGGCCGCGCCGGTCATCGCCGGCGAAGTCGAGGTGGCGCTCGGATCGCGCTTCATGGGCATCGCGTCGGAACGCATGCCCAAATCCAAGCGGCTCCTGCTGCTCATGGCGGCGTGGTTCACGCGCCTGACGACCGGCGTTTCGGCGAGCGATCCGCACAACGGCATGCGCGCGATGTCGCGCCGCGCCGCCTCCAACATTCACCTGACCCAGAACGGCTACGCGTTTTGCTCGGAAATCATCTACTGGCTCGGCCACTCGGGCCTGTCATGGCGCGAAGTGCCAATCAAGGTCCGCTACACCGATTACAGCATGAGCAAGGGCCAGTCGATGCTGAACATGTTCAACATTCTTTTGGATCTGCTCTTCAGGTAGGAACGCAATGGGCGGAATACTCATTAAACTCATTCTGATCCTGCTGCTGCTGGTGCTGTATCAGGTCTATCGGTCGGGCAGCGCCGGCCGGCGCGCAATGGGGCGGTTCATGCCCCTGATCGCGTTGGCGCTGGCCGCTATCGCCGTTATTTTCCCGGACCTGACACAAGACCTCGCCCGGCTCGTCGGCGTGACCTATGGCGCCAACCTGATCGTCTATCTGTCCATCATGGGCCTGCTGCTGATGGTTGTCGCGATGCGAGGCGCGCTCACGAAGCAAGCCCGCGACATCACACTATTGGCCCGCAAGATCGCAATCGACGAAGCCCGACCAGCGTCACATAAAAAAACAGAATCGAACCAAGCATAAAAACCCGGTCCGATTCTGATTTTGGATCCGGCCGATAAAGCCTGATACAAGCAGGTAAATTAATAATAACCACTGCCCGTGTCGGAATGAATATTGGAGATGCCGTTACCTCCGGGGAAAGTAAGATACGCATACCATTTAAGCAAAGACCTGTACTCTAGTTCGACGCCATATTGGCCGTTGCCATAGATGGCCGGGTAGGGTGTGGGTTGACCGCCCACAAGCACGGCATTGGTCCAGAATTTCAGGCCCTGATACGAATTGCTGTAATAAGAACCGCCAATGACCCAAACAGTTGAACTCTGAGTCGCCCAAACGCCGTTTTGATTCTGCGTGGCAATGCACGATTCGAGCCAGCCGTTAACGCCGTAGAATTCAAATCCAGCATAGCCGTTATTGTTGGCGACGCATTGCATATAGTATGCACGCTCGCCCATGCCGTCGAAGAAACCGGATTCAGAGCAATTTGTGGCTTTGCACTTAAGATAGTCCAAACGGCTCCCGGTTGACCGCACGCCTTGATAACCGGCGTAATCGAAAGTAATCCCCACCGTCTTAATCCCATGGCAGTCTAAAATTTCAAGACAGTGTTGGCGGACCTTTTCATGGGTCTGATCGTTGTCCGCTCCGGTGATCCGGACGTTTGGGCTGACCGAAACGGTCGGCGTGGTTTGCTCATCGCCCTTCAGCGTCAAATACTTGTTTTTTGTCGCGGTAATGCCGCTGACAACAACCGATTCGCGATAGACGCCATCCGCAATGTCAATCGTGGTATTGGCAAACAGGCGGCCCGGAAGCATGTCGATCGCGGCTTGGATCGTCTTTTTGGCCGATGATGCACTGAGTCCGCTGTTGAGATCGTTGCCCGTTGAGGCGTTCACATACAGGGTTGTGTCATTCCGGATCTCAGCCACGCCAAGGCGGCGTGGATTAGTTAAACGGCGATCAGGCGTGAGCTGCTGAAATCCGTGTGTGCCGTCATTGAACCACACACGTATCTTGAGCTCATCGTCGCGATTGAAAATGATCGCCGGAACTTCCGACATCAGGTTGGTGTCGCCGATCATCACGTCGAACACGCCGCCGGTGGCCGTCACGCCGAACGCCCCCGTCGGCTCGGCGCCGGCCACGCTGCTGCCGTCGTTCGACCACAGACTATAGACCGTGCTCGTGCCGGTCGTCGCCAGAATTGCGACTTTCATCTGCCCGGGACCGGTGTATGGATAACCTTGGACCAGCACCCGGCCTTGATAATTGAACATGCTGCGGTCGGCAGCAAACGATGCCTGCGCCATCAGCACGATGGTCGCCAAACACAAAACCACACTCGCTAAAAATTTCATCATGCTCTCCTTCCGAATGTTTATTCATGGAGTTTGAAATGGTGCCGCCCGTGTATGACCCCAAATGGCAAAAAGGGGGAGTGATATATTCCCGGAGCAAGTCACTATTTTTCGAGATTTATAAACGGCCCGATTACGTCTTCGGCGCTTGAATTGCCAAGTCGAAACACCTACCCCGCTGCACGGAATACGGTTGTATCGACGCAAGAAAAAATCGGACCGGTAGTAAATTCTCGCCCGAGCGACATCTCGCTGCCGGCTCGCAAGATTACAATTGAAAAAGCCCGGCTTCTACAAAAAACGAAAACGGACCAAGTATAATCGCCTGGTCCGTTTCGATCAACAACTCAATGACTCAACTCAATGACTCGATGGATGAT
Organism: bacterium; assembly: GCA_021372575.1. GTDB lineage: Bacteria > Sumerlaeota > Sumerlaeia > MVZB01 > MVZB01 > JAJFUE01. The sequence goes on from JAJFUE010000086.1 coordinate 50,365, forward strand.
CTCTAGTTATACATGGCGCTGCCGGACATAATGTCCGTATTCGTACCGTTCCCGGTAATCGTAACGCCTGAACTAGGGGCCATCGCCGCCTGATAACGGGACAAAATTCCATAGCTAGTGTTGTTTCTGAGAATCGAGGACACAAAGCACACGTTCGAATTCCAGTAAGCCAGCAAGCCGGTCCCATTACCTTCGGCAATCGAAGAACCCATCGTCATTGTACTGGATGCTTCCACCTGGAATCCTCTGCCGTTTGCTGTGGCATAGCAATAATCGACGATCATAAACGAATTGTGCTGCGCCCAGAAGCCAGCCAACGAATTACCGGACGCCCTGCAGCGGCGGCAAGTGATCTCGGCGCCGTCGGCCTCTAAACCGGCATAGCCGCCCGTGACCGCAACACCCTCCAATCGAATATTCATCGATTCGGCAATGCTGATTCCCGTTCCGCCATTTCCATTGACTGTAACGTCAAGAGCCTGACCTTGAGTAGGATTGTGAATCTTGTCGCCCGAGATCACCAGCGTGTTGTGAATGTCAGCGAAACCCCTGATGTAGAAAGGAGTATAAGTGCCTGCGGCCAGCGTGACCGTTGTATTCGCGTAGATTGAGCGTGGAAGCATATCGAGTGCGGCCCCCACCGTGCGCTTCGCGGTTTTCGTGGTCAAGCCATCGTTCATGTCGTCGCCATCTATCGAACTGACGAAAATGACGAGCGGCGATTTGACCCGGGTCAATCCCAGCCGGCGCGGGTTGGTGATCCTGCGGTCGGGAGTGAGCTGCTGGAAGCCGTGCGTGCCGTCATTGAACCACACGCGCACCTTGAGCTCATCATCTCGGTTGAAGATGATCGCCGGGATTTCCTGCATCAGGTCGCTGTCGCCCAGCATCACGTCGAACACGCCGCCGGTGGCCGTCACGCCGAACGCCCCCGTCGGCTCGGCGCCGGCCACGCTGCTGCCGTCGTTCGACCACAGACTATAGACCGTACTCGTGCCGGTCGTCGCCAGAATTGCGACTTTCATCTGCCCCGGACCCGTGTACGGGAACCCCTGGACCAGCACCCGGCCCTGATAATTGAATTGGCTGCCGTCGCCCGCGAATGCGGACAACCCGAACATCAGAAACATCGCCAGAAAGCCAAGAAGCCTTGTTGAACCTTTCATCTGCATCTTCCTCCGTATCATTATTGATAGAGAATCCAATTTTGCGCCGCCGTGTGCGGAGCCGGCCAGCGAATGATCGAAGCGATGTCGTAGGTCTGGCTCGAAGTCAGACTCAGCCCCTGAAGGTCGCCCCCGAGAATGTCCTCTTCCAGATTGCTTCCAATGACCACCGGTCCTCCGGAAAGATCGAGCATCGCATATTCGACCGAATAGTCACCGGCGGCCGCCAGATTCGTCGCGAACGCGATCGCTCCGATGAAGGCAACAATAAGAATGATGAGCTTTGCGCAGTTTTTCATCTGATCCTCCACCAGATTGTCGGGATTCAACTCGCGCGTTATTATGTCTATTATGTCGCCATTGTCAAGGACGAATTACAGTCTTTCGAAGTAAAAAATATAACATAATCATTATATGCCATTATTAAGGATGCCCAACTCATCATAACCGGCCCGGCCCGATGGTTATGCGACAAATCCGAATCAGTATAAACCGCTGCCGGAGGCGCAGTTAACGTCCTGGCCGTTGCCGGTCAGGGTGACGTTGCTCGATGCGGCCATCGCGCAATTGTAGCGCGACAAAATGCCGAACTGGCTGTTGTTCCGCAGGACGGCCGCGCTGAACGTGACGTTCGAGCACCAATAGCAGAACAGGCCAGTGCCGTTTTTCTCGGCGATGGAGCCCGCAAGGATGGCGCCGCTGCGATCCTGAATTTGGAACCCTCGCCCGCCGCCCGTCGCCAGGCAATACTCGATTGTCCCCGACGATTGGTTGTTGAAGTCGATGCCGCCCCAGTAAAAATCAGCCACCTTGCAGCGCCTGATCGTAATCCATGTCGATGCCCCGCTCACTTGGATGCCATCATAGAAGTTCGTGGTGGAGAACCCGGTGATCGTAACGCTTCTCGAGCCGGCGACGTCGATGCCGACGCCGTCTTTGTTGGGCGCGGTAATGGTCACGTTGAGGCTTTGGTCAAGCGTTGGATCGTGCGTCGGGTCGCCAAGAATCGCCAAGCCGGCCATCATGTCCTGGAATCCAGACACGTGAAACGGCGCGTATGCGCCTGGCGCAAGCCTGACCGTCGTCGGCGCGTAAATGCTGCGCGGCAGCATGTCGAGCGCCGCCTGCACGGTGCGCTTGGCCGTGTCGGTGGTCAGGCCATCGTTCATGTCGTCGCCGTCGCTGGAGTTCACATAGACATCAAGCGGCTCCGTCACCCGGGTCAGCCCCAGCCGGCGCGGGTTGGTGATGCGGCGGTCGGGCGTCAGCTGCTGGAATCCATGCGTGCCATCGTTGAACCACACGCGGACCTTGAGTTCACCGTTGCGGTTGAAAATAACCGCCGGGATCTTGTTCATCAGGTCTGTGTCGCCGAGCATGACGTCGAAAACGCCGCCGGTTACTGTGACGCCGAACGAGCCGGCCGGCTCCGAGCCGGCCACGCTGCTGCCGTCATTGGACCACAAGCTATAGAGTGTGCTCGTGCCCGTCGTGGCCACGATCGCGACTTTCATCTGGCCCATGCCGCTGTATGGAAAGCCCTGGCTCAGCACGCGACCCTGGTAATTCACCATCGCCCCGTCGGAGGCAAACGCCGCCGTTCCCAGAATGAGAAAAGCGACGAGGCAATGAACAACGCGTGATGAGACGCTCATGGTTGCCCGCTCCTTTTTTTACTGGTAAAAGGCCCAATTCTTTGCGGCGGATTGGCCACGGGCAATGCTCGGCCAGCGCAGCAGCGATGTGATATTGTAGGCCGCGCTCGATTGAACACTCGTGCCTTGAAGTTCTGCGGTGAGGATGTCTTCGGATGGCGCGGCCACGCCGGTGACCGCTCCGCCGGACAGGTCGATTATGGCGTATTCAATCGTGTAGCTGCCGGCCGCCCAGACTGACCCGGCCAATAAACCCGATACGAGCAAGCTTTTCGCACAGGTTTTCATCCAAGGCCTCCGATTTTCGACACTTCAAACCGACATGATTATGTCGCTAGTGTCGGCATTGTCAATCTAAATTCGCCCAAACCTGCGCCGATCCGACCTAGTGCTTCGCGCCGCCGATCAGAATGCTCGCCGCGACCATCAGCGCGTAGCCCAGCGCCAGCCGCCACGAGAACGGCTCGCGCAGGATGAAGAAGCTGCCGAACCCGAGCAGCAGCGTGTAGGCGATCGTGATCGACGGGACGAACACATTGAGCGCCACCGTCTTATATTGATACAGCGTCAGCAGGAAGATGATGCCGCTCAGAAAGACGCCGGTCCAGAACAGGGGCTGGCAAGCGATGAGCCACGCGCATTGCATCGGGTGTTCGCGCGCCATCTCCAGCGGGATCGGCTTGAGCGAGGTCTTGACCGTAAACTGCGCCGCGATCAACAGCGCCGACATGGTGAACGAAACAATCCACGATACGAGCGACATGAATCTTTCTCCTCGGTGTTTCTAAGCAATCATCGTGAATTCGCGCGCTGAAAGCGCCTTCTTGCCGAGCCACGGCTTGAGCGGATGCTCGCCCGGCGGACGCATCGACTGGATCCGCCGCCGCTCCTTCAATAAACGTCCCAATTGCATCAGTGCCGAGCCGTAGGCCTTGAGCAAAATCCACACGAGCGAGCCCGCGCCCGATTCCTTGCGGAACCGCCCCGCCGTCCCCTCGCCCTGCCACAGCGCCTTGACGTTCCACCAGTAGCGGCGCGCCGTGTGCCACGGGCTCGCCAGCAGCGCCCCGGCCGGATACGTCTTGATCATCACCCACAGCCGGTTGCGCTCCACGAGGAACGCCTTCATCGGCGAATACTTGCCGCTTGTCTGCGACTCCTTGTGCCAAGCGACGGCCTTCGGCACATAGACGAAACGCCAGCCGGCCACGAGGCACTTGAGCCCGAGCTCGACATCGTCGCCGTAGCAGAAGAACGCCGGGTCGAAGCCCTCGGCCTGGTCGATCGCCGCGCGACGGTAGAGGCACGCGCACCCGCTCGGGGCCGGGATGTCGGTCATCGTTTCATACTGGCCCTCGTCGCGTTCGAGCCGCGCGCGGCCGCGCGCCGAACCGTCGGGATACATCAGCAGCCCGGTGTTCTCGAACAGGTCGCGCTCCTGGTGGAGCAGGATCTTCGAGCTGCAGCCGCCAATCTTCGGGTCGGTTTGCGCGACGCGCACCAGTTCCTCGACCCAGCGCGGATCGGCAACCGCGTCATTATTCAACATGAGAATGAACTCGCCCTGTGCGGCGTCGAAGCCCGCGTTGTTGCCTCCGGCAAAGCCGAGGTTCTGCGCCAGCTCCACGAGGCGCACCTTGTCGCCATAGCGCCCGCGCACCCATTCGCCCGAGCCGTCCTTCGAGCCGTTATCGACAAGGATCACCTCGACCGGCGAATAAGTCTGCGCCAGAAGCGAATCGATACACTCCTCGAGCAGGTGCTTCCCGTTCCAGTTCACAACCACGACGCTGGCCAGTGCCTCAAACATGCCGCAATTTCCCCAGTAAGCAGCCCCTGCTTCCGCGAATTTGATCCACCGCGCCGAGAATCATCGCGAGGATCATCGGCGTGAGCGGGAAACTGTAGCGCGGCATCGGCATGATCGCGGCGTGCATCACGTGGAAATAGACGATGATCAGCACATATGGCCACCATTTCGGCTGCCCCAAGAAGATCATCATCGCGCAGGCCAGCCCCGCGAGCATCGCAAGATTGATCCCGCCGAGGACGGTTTTGACCGCGACGGCCGGCCAGTTGCCTTCGCGCGCGTACGTCCGCACGCCCTTCGGATAATACCGCCCCGAATAGGCCGTCGGCCACAGCTTCCATGAATTCTTGACGATGCGCGTGAAATACGCCGCGCGGTCGCGCGCGATATTCTGCTTCGCCACGGCCGCGAAGTGTTTGCTCACCTCGAACTCGTTGTGCGTCGCAAGCGAAACGCCCGAGCGCTCCATTTCGGCCGTCTGTTCCTCGGACCACTTCTCCCAGTCCGTCAGCGTCCCCGTAAAAAACGCCTGGCCCGAAGTCGTCGCCAACGGAACGAACCCGCCAAAGATTTTGTAATTGCGATACACCCACGGCAGCCACAGCGCCAGCACGACCGCCGTCCCGACCGCCGCGCCGGCAATCGATCTCCACTGAAACCGCGCGACGATCAATGGCCACGCGAAATAGACCGGCGTCAGCAAAAACATCACCGGCCGGATCATGAAACTCGTGACGGTGAACAGGCCGAGGAAAAGCCAGTTCGAGATCACGAGCGGCTGCTGGCGTGTCCTTTCCCAGAACACGAGCAGCATCATCAACGCGGCCGTGTAAGGGATCTCCGTCAGCGGGTGCCACGCATACGTCACGACCGGCGGAAACACAAATACCAACAACGCGCACAAGCGGCTGAGCGAACGGTTCCCGGTCAGCAAAAACAACAGCGCCCCGGCCGCCCACGCGATCGCGATCGACAGCAGCACGTTCACGAAATACATCGGCATCGCGCTGCCGCCGCTCACGGCCAGCACCGCGGCCATCATGAGCGGATACCCCGGCATGATCCCCGCCGACGGCTGATTGTAAGCATTGGTATAGACGTGCTGGTCGAGGAGGCGCTGCGCGACCGTGATATAGGTGCCTTCGTCGGGCGCGGCCGGCTCGGGGTGGATCGGCGCCAGGGCCAGCTTGATCACGATCAGGACGGCGAATATCCAATAGAACGTTCGATTGGATGTGAATCGATCAAGCCATGAAGCGCAATTTGTGCTGGTTTTAACGTCCGTGAGGGTCATGGCCGGGTCTGTCGCCGTTCGCCCAAAATTTCCTCGGCCCACACTATCAGAGCGCCCATGCGGGGTCCAATTCATTTATGGGAGTTATGGGAGTTATGAGAGCTTATGCGCATGACGGATGAAAGGAATTCATCATTCATCACTCATCATTCATCATTGATCACTTGTTACTGAGCTTGAGCCCCAACCGCTTGAGCTGCGTTTCGTCCTTGCGCCAGGCGGGGCGCACTTTGACCCACAGCTCCAAAAATACCGGCCGGCCGATGAGTTGCTCGATGTCAAGCCGGGCGGCCTGGCCGATTTTTTTGAGCATCTGACCGCCCTGGCCGATAATGATCGCCTTGTGGCCTTCGCGCTCGGTCAGAATCAACACCCGAATCACGACCTTTTCGCGCGATTCGTCGAAGCTCTCGACCTCGGTCGCCGTGCCGTACGGGATCTCCTGCCCGAGGTAGCGGAACAGTTTTTCGCGCACCAGTTCGCCGGCCATGAAGCGCAGGTCGCGGTCGCTGAGCTGCTCGGGGTCGTACAGCAGCGGCCCCATTGGCAGCGTCTCGATCAGCCCCGCCAGGAGTTCCTTCATCCCCGCGCCGGTCTTGGCCGAAATCGCATACACCTGCTCATACGGCAGGTCGGCCGGGATTGGCGGCGGCGTGCGGTCGGTTTTCCTGTCGATCTTGTTCCAGACGAGCCACAGCGGCTTGCGCGAGTTGCGCAGCATTTCCACGACCGGCTCGTCGAGCGGATCGACCGACCGGCGCACGTCGCGCAGGTGCAGCACCACGTCGCAGCCGGCAAGCCCCTGTTCCGCGCACTCGACCAGCGCCTTGTTAAACCGGTCGCCCGCGGCCAATATGCCCGGGATATCGACAAAAATCGCCTGCACACGCTCGTCGGTATAAATGCCGCAAACCTGCTGGCGCGTGGTCTGCGGCCGGTCCGAGACGATCGAAATCTTCTGGCCGACCAGATGATTGAGCAGCGTGCTCTTGCCGACGTTGGGCGCGCCGGCAAGCCCGACGAACCCGACGCGTCGAGGCGGTCCGAACGGATTGCCGCTCATGTCCGGTGCTTCGTTCATTTCCGAATGACTTCCAAAAGCTCGCGTTCGCGCCGCTGCATTTTCGCTTCGCGCGCCGGCGCATCATGATCGTGCCCGAGCAAATGCAGCAGCCCATGTACTAAAAGCAATTGCAAATGGGCCGAAACGTCAACTCCGAGCCGCCGCGCCTCGCGCCGCAGCTCCGGCAGGCACACGACGATGTCGCCGAGCGTCCCCGGCGGCGGCGCCTGCCCGGGCTCCAGGTCGTAGGAAGGGAACGACAGGACATCAGTCGCGCGGTCGATCCCGCGCCAGTAGCGGTTGACCCGGCGGATCCACGGCCCGTCGCACAACGTCAGGCTGATTTCATGCTCCGGGCCGAGGCCCGCGGCCGCGCCGGCGCACACCAGCGCGCTTCGGGCCTCGCGCCCCAGTTCTTCGCGGTATTCGCCCAGCTTCCCGCGTGTGTCGAATGCCAGGCGCGGCGAGCGCCTCAACGCGCCGACCCCGTCGTGCCGGTTGTGGGCGCCGTTTCGGCCCCCGTCGTGCCGGTCGTGGGCGCCGTTTCGGCCGCCGCGGTGCCGGTCGTCGCGCCGACGCGCGCCCGCGTCAGCGTGCCGGTCGTGGCGTGCAGCTCGGCCTGGATCTCTCGCGCGCGCTTTTCGGCGGCCAGCGAGGCTTGCGAATTGGGATAGAGCCGGTTGATTTCGCCAAGGATCGCGAGCGCCGCCTTCGGGTCCTTGCGCTCCATCGCGATCTGCGCCTTGCCGAACATCGCCGTGATCCGCAACTGACTGAGCGGATATTCCTTGATTACCTGGTCCATGTATTTCTCGGCCATGGCGAGGTCCTGGCGATACTGGTATATTCCGGCCAACTGAACGAGGTTGTCGCATTTCTCGTCCGCGCTCACCGCCTTGTCAAAGGCTTCCTTGGCGGCGGCCACCGCCTGGTCGAACGCCTCGCCCGCCTTGGCCTTGTCCTTCAGCTGTTCATACGTCGTGCCGAGGTGGAACAGAACCTTGGACTTCATCGGCGACTTCGGGAACCGCTTCAGGTATGCCTCGTCGGCCTCGATGACCTTCGGCCACGCCTTGTCGCGCATATAGACGCTGCTCCTCTGGACGAGGATGTCATACTGCGCGCCGGGGTCGTTCACGCCGTCCACGGAAAGCGTGTTGAAGATTTCAAGCGCCTTGGTCGTTTCGTTGTTGCTCAGATAAAGGTTGGCGAGCGTCCCCTGGTACGCGTATTTGGCCTCGGCGGGCGCCGACTTGAACGTGCCGGAGGTTTCGAGCGTCTCGCGCAGCGCCTCGGCCGGCTTGCCCTCGTTGATGTAGCTCTGAAGCTTCTGGCAGTAGATGGCCCAACCCTGTTGCGTGGCCGGCCCGCCCACCTTTTTGATCAGCGTATTGTATTCCTCGCGCTCGCGCTGGTAGTTGCGCTGGGCGCCATAGACCATCGCCAGCCCCATGTGCGCGTGCCCATATGCCGTCTCGTTGTCGGGATAGCGATCAAGCACGTCTTCGTACTTGATCTCGGCCTCGAGCAGGTTTTTCTGGCCCAGGAGCTGGTCGCCCTCCTGCAGCATTTCGTCGGCCGTTTTCTTGGCGCACCCCGCCAGCATCAGCAGGCAGGCCATGGCGGCAATCAAGGCAAGGCGTCCGGTCCGGATGAAGGTGTTCATTCGAGTTCTCTTCGAAACAGATTGGTCTCGGGACCACCCAGGCCCGAAGACTGGTCCAAAGATCACACCTTACCCGTTTGGGACATATGTGTCAATTCATCGTGCTCGTGCTCGTGCTCGTAATCGTAATCGTAATCGTAATCGTAATCGATCAACCGCACGTCCGCTAATTCATGTCGCTTCGAGCCGAAGCGACCTACTGACAATACGAAGCACAATCGGCAGTTGGCGGGTTAATTCCAGTCGTGCCGTTGCAGCATCATCATGAACAACGGGTTGTCCTCTTCGGGAACGCCGACGAAGAAGAGTTTGTCGGGAAGGGTTTTTGTGTTGTAGCCACGCATGAATTGGGGCCCCTCGAGCGGCAGGGAAATCACACTCAGGACGCTTCGCAGCCGGCCCTCGTAACCGCCCGCCTTGCGCCAGTAATAAACCGCCTGCACGTTGTCGCGGCGGTATTCGCAGAGCTTCGCGGCCGTGGCCCAATGTTCGTGACGGACGAAATGCTTGAGCTCCCCGGCCTCGAGCTGTTTGGCAAGGCCGAGGAATGCGGCACGGCCATTGTCGGCCCACTCCGGCCATTTCTCGACTCGCAGAAACTGCCCCTTTCTGAAATAGACATGACTGGAAATGTCATTGAGGAGATAATTGAGCTCTTCCGAGATATCGAGAATTGCTTCGTTGGTTTGCGTGTAGGGCTGTGTCCGGCTCAACTGGTCGATTTGCTCGATGCGGGGCTTGAGCCGCTCGACCCTTTGCTGGATCAGGTCGGCGACTTTCTTTTCGTCGACGGCCTGTTCGTTGCGGCTGAACAGGCTTTCATAAGTCACCATCCGCATGCGGATATTATCGAACCACTGTTCAACCCGGCCCGGATCATATCGATCCGGCGGCGAAACGATCTGCGTCGTCGTGGTTTGCGCGAGTGCGTGGGCAGGATCATGCGGCGATGCCGGTGCGGATTTCTCGGCATTCACGGACCGAACCGCGGTCGGCTCGGCGACGGGAAAGAACAATGCCGCGGCAACCATCAAGCCAAGCAGCAACGCGGCGCCGTAAATAGAAACCCTCAGCACGAGTCGCCAATGCCGGCGGAAGAAACCAGTCTGAGCCGAACTGTCCTGAACATCGTGGTCTGTCATCCCAAGGCCTCCACCATCCACAATAGTGTCAGAGTGAGTGAAAAGTTGAGGCGATTTTTTCAGAAGCCGAGTGGGCAGCCCGCGCGTAAGCGAGGGACTGGCGGGCGTCGGGATATTCGATTACGATTACGAGCACGAGCAAGAGCACGAAATGAAAGGAATCCTTGCACGTTTGCTGATGCATCCGGTATTTGTATTGGAACTATACTGAACGGGGACGACTCCAATGATCGACCTGAAGCTGCTGCGCGACGATCCGGACACCCTCCGCCGGGGGATCCAGGCCAAGCGGGTCAACGTGGACCTGGACCGCTTGATCCAGCTCGACGAGAGCCGCCGATCGCTCGCGCGCCGGGTCGATGAGCTCAACACCGAGCGCAACGCGGCCAGCAAATCGATCGGCCAGCGCATCAAGGCCGGCGAGAACCCCGAGACCGCCAAGGCCGAAGTCCGCGCCCTCGGCGACAAAATCGCCGAAACCGAACAAGAACTGGCCAAAGTCGAGGCCGAGCTCCACGGCCTCGCGCTGATGGTCCCCAACACCCCGCACGCCTCGGCGCCCGCCGGCTACGGCGAGGAGGACAACGTCGAGGTCGCGCGCCACGGCGACAAGCCCGCGTTCGACTTCGCGCCCAAGCCGCACTGGGAACTCGGCGAAGCGCTCGACATCATCGACATCACGCGCGGCACGAAGCTCTCCGGCTCGGGCTTCTATTGCCTCAAGGGCCTCGGCGCCCGCCTCGAGCGCTCGCTCATCAGTTGGTTCATTGACGTTCACACCAAGCAGTACGGTTACACCGAAGTCCTGACGCCCTACATGGTCAACAGCAAGACCATGACCGGCACCGGCCAGCTGCCCAAGATGGCCGACGACATGTACAAGGTCCTGGCCGAGGAGGGCGGCGAAGATTTGTGGCTCATCCCGACCGCTGAAGTCCCGGTCACGAACCTCTACCAGGACGAGATCCTCGACGGCGCACGCCTGCCGATCTATCACTGCGCGTTCTCGCCGTGTTTCCGCCGCGAGGCCGGCAGCTACGGCAAGGAAGTCCGCGGCATCACGCGCGTCCATCAGTTCCACAAGGTCGAGATGGTCAAGTTCGTCAAGCCCGAGACCTCATACGACGAGCTCGAGGCGCTGCGCGGCCAGGCCGAATCGCTCCTCAAGGCGCTCGGCCTGCACTACCGCGTGCTGTCGCTGTGCGCGGGCGACCTGAGCTTCGCCGCCGCCAAGTGTTACGACCTCGAAGTCTGGGCCCCGGGCATGGACCGCTTCCTCGAGGTCAGCTCGTGCTCGAATTTCGAGGACTTTCAGGCGCGCCGCGCGAACATCCGCTTCAAGGCCGACCAGAAAGCCAAGCCGCAGTTCATCCACACCCTGAACGGCTCGGGCCTCGCGCTTCCGCGCTGCGTGATCGCGATCATCGAGAACTACCAGCAGTCCGATGGCACGATCAAGGTCCCCGACGTGCTGGTGCCCTACATGGGCTGCGAAGTGATCGCCCCGCGCTGATTAATTTCGCATATTAAATGTAGAGGCCGGCGCCATCGCCGGTCCTTTTTTTTCCGCTCTTGCTCACAATCGCGACCGCAATCGACCCGCGCCCCGGCTTTATGCAAATCGAAAGTTTGACTTGAGATTTGCATAAACGGCCGGAATCATCCCTCGCGCATTAATTTCCTTCGTTCCCTCCTGTTCAAAATCTTTCATCGCTCATTTCGTTCCGCACTCCGCACTCATTCCCCATTCGTCACTCATCATTCCTGATTCAGAATTTATTCTGTTGCGTTCCAAACCGATCACGGTCAAACTGGTTGTGGGACAGTTGAGCGGGCGCCGGTTGCCGCCGCGGACCTTCTTATGAGGCCGCCGCCGCAATGGCTCCCCCGCGGCGCCACAATGAACCGGCTCGGTTCAGCGGCGCGCGGCTCGTCCCGAGACACCATTTGTTGAGACGGGTTTTTGGCCGACAAGTTTCTCGATGGAATTAAATGGGGGGCGTCCCACGGGCGCCGTCTTTTTCCGTCATCGGACGCGCAACACGCCCGCCTGGGGCGTTCCCCCGCGCCGTCCCCGATTGCCTTACCGGCCCACCTGACCCGTCCGCCACGTCACGAAGGAGTGCCCCTGGCAAAACGGGTTTTATGCTCAAACAAGTATTGATCAATCGCGAGGAAATGGACCTGCGGGTCGCGGTCATGGAGGACGGCACCCTGGCCGAACTCTTCATCGAGAGCGCAGCCGCCCAGTCCATCATCGGCAACATTTACCAGGGCCGCGTCGAGTCGATCGTCCCGGGCCTGCGTGCCGTGTTCGTCAACATCGGCATGGAAAAGAACGCGTTCCTCCACTTCAACGACGTCCTGCCCGAATACGAACTGCCGCAGCGCGGCCGGCCCGAGCGCGACTACCCGTCGCGCACCGCCGCACGCGCCCCGGAACGCATGAAGGACGCCACCGAAAGCGAAGAGGACAACAGCCTCGACGACGAATACGTCGAGCCGCTGGGCGGCGTTGAAGACGCCGAGGACGATGACGACGAGGGCGAAGAGGCCCCGCCGCCGCCCAAGCCCAAGCGCCAGCCGCGCAAGGCGCACCGCCTGCGCGTCGGCGACGAGATCCTCGTCCAGGTCGTGAAGGAAAAGATCAGCGAGAAGGGCGCGCGCGTCACCACCTACCTGACGCTGCCCGGCCGCTTCCTCGTGTTCATGCCGTTCGCCGACAACTCCGGCGGCGTGTCACGCCGCATCGAAGACATCGGCGAACGCCGCCGCCTGCGCCAGATCCTGCGCGAGATCAATGAGGAAGTCGGTGCCGTCATCATCCGCACCGCCGGCCTCGAGCAAGAGGAAGAGGAAATCCGCCGCGACGCGCGCCAGCTCGCGCAGAACTGGGCCGACATCCAGAAGCGCGCCGCAAAACATCACGCCCCGGCGTGCGTGCACAACGATCACGAAATCCTGCGCCGCCTCGTGCGCGACAACTTCACCGCCGACATCGACGAGATCCTCATCGACTCCATCCCCGCCATGCGCGAACTCGTCGAGGCGTGCGAGACGATGGTGCCGACGCTCGTCGATCGCATTCACTACTACGATTCGCCGACGAACATCTTCGACACGTTCGAAGTCGAAAAGCAATTCCAGAAGGCACTCAAACGCAAGGTGTGGCTGCGCAGCGGCGGCGCGATCATCATCGACGAAACCGAGGCGATGACCGCCATCGACATCAACAGCGGCAAGTTTGTCGGCGATGAGGACCAGGAATCGGTCATCTTGAAGACGAATTTGGAGGCCGCCCGGGCCATTGCACGGCAGCTTCGGCTGCGCGATCTGGGGGGCCTGATCGTCATCGATTTCATCGATATGGGCAGCCGCGACCACGAACTTCAGGTCCTGCGGGAGTTCAAACGAGTCCTGCGGTCTGATCGCGCAAAGTTCTCAATATCAGACTTCTCCAACTTCGGCTTGGTCGAAATGACACGCAAGCGTGTCAGAAAGAGCCTCGTCCACTCGCTCTACCGACCCTGCCCTTACTGCGGCGGCTCCGCGCGCATCCTCAACGAGTCCCAGATGTGGAAACAATTAAAATATGACCTCATCGCGGAGCTCGAACAGACCCCTGACGTCGAACGCGTCGAGATCATGGTACATTCTCAATTCAAGACTTACCTTCAGGATAACGTCCTGGACGCCCTCGCCGCCATCGCCGGCCGCTACGGCGTCGGCTTGAACATCATCGGCTGCCCCGAGATGCACCACGAGGCCATCAAGTTCGTAAAGTATTTAAAATCAGGGGCGCAGGAAACGGTCGAAACCAAGATGGAAGTTTCTACAGGACTCGACACCGGCCTTAAAAAAAGGCTTGAAACCACCCAAATGGCCAACAATAATGCGTCTTAGACGTCAACCCCGACCAGGTTGACCGAAAAAAAAGGCGCTTCTTCCCCACCTCAAAGTTTGAAGAAGCTCCTTTTCTGTAGCTTCCTTCTGTTGAGCAACTCGCAGGAGGATTCCCCGATGATTGCGGGATGAGCCAAACACTCATCCCGCAATTTGTTTTCGTGAAGTGCTGCATCCCAAGTTCGTGCTCGCGCTCGTGCTCGTAATCGTAATCGATCTCGCATCTCTCATCTTTCATCTCGCATCTCAACTCAGCACTCAGCACTCAGGACTCAGGACTCAGGCCTCAGCACTCAGCACTTCCATCTTGTCACGCCCGCCATCGTCCGATTAAACTGAACTTGTTATATGAGACACCACTCTCCCCAATCCGGGCCTCAGTCCTCAGTCCTCTCGCTTCGCACCATCCTGCTGATCCTGTGTTCGTTTGCGCTGGGCACCATGCTCGTCTATGCGGAATCGACGCAGGCCATCCCGGCCACGACCCTCTCCGAGGTGCGCGGCTACGTCATCTTCTTCTTTGCGATGCTCGTCGGCTCGGGCCTCGTCAGCTCGACGGAGACCGCCCTGTTCTCGCTCGACAAACTCGACATCTCGATGATGCGCAGCTCGACGCGCTGGAACGACCGTGCCATCCTCAAGCTGCTCGACCGCCCCAACGACACGCTGATCACGATCCTGGTGCTCAACAACTTCGTGAACATCTCGGCCTCGCTCACCGCGGGCGCGCTGATGACGCGCCTGTTCGGCGGCGGCGAGGCGACCCTGGCCTTCACGCTTGCGGCCGTGGTCGCCACGATCGGCATCCTGCTTGTCGGCGAGATCTTCCCCAAGATGCTCGCGCACCTGAGCCCGCTGCGCACGGCGCGCGTCCTGTCGCCGCCGCTCATGGCCGCTTCGTGGGCGATCGCCCCGCTCCGGGTCTCGATCGGCGCCGGCATGCGCGGCCTGTTCCGCTCGCTGAAGATTCCTGAGGAAGCCGGCGCCGAGGACATCAACGAGGAAGAGCTCAAGGCGATGATCGGCTCGCGTGAGATCAGCAAGGTCCTCGAACCCGACGAGCGCGAAATGATCGACGGCGTGTTCGAGATGCGCGGCACGAGCGTCGATCAGATCCTCACGCCGCGCCTCTCCGTCACGGCATTCCCCGACGACCTGGGCCAGGAGGAAATGATCGCGCGCCTGCGCTCGAGTCCCAATAGCCGTGTGCTGGTCTATCGCGAGACGCTCGATCACCTCGTCGGGTTCATGCTGGTCAAGGAGGTGCTTCTCGACCCGGAGCGCCCGTGGCGCGAACTCCTCCGCGAGCCGGTCCTCGTTCCCGAACGTATCGGACTTCTGGACCTCCTGAAGCTGTTCCGCCGCCGCCGCACGAAGATGGCGGTCGTGGTCGATGAATACGGCGGCGTGGCCGGCATCGTCACGCTGCAGGACCTCCTCGAGGAGATCGTCGGCGACATCTATGAGCCCCACGAGCATGCCCCGGCCGAAATCGTTCCCGTCGAGCCCGGCCGGCGCTGGCGCGTCGCGGGCTCGGCTGACATCGACCGCCTCGGCGACGAGCTCGGCGCCGAGTTCCCCTCCAACCTCGGCCGCACCGTCGGCGGATTCGTGATGAACACCCTCGGCCGCATCCCGCGCGTCGGCGACGAGGTGACCCAGGACGTTTTCCTGCTTCGCGTGCTGGCGATGGCCGGCCGCCGCGTGCATTCGGTCGAGGTCACGCGCCGGCCTGAAACCGGCGACGAACAGGAGGCGACCCGATGATCGTCTTCCTGATCAGCCTCGCCATCCTCGTCTGCCTCGGCCTGAGCTTCTTCTTCTCCGGCGCCGAGGTCGCGGTCATCAGCGTGAACCGTTACCGCCTGCGCAGCCTGCACGAGCAGGGCGACGCCACCGCCGGCCACCTCCTGCAACTCCTCAGCGACACGCAGCGCCTGCTCGTCATGGTGCTGATCGGCACGAACCTGGCCAACGTCCTCACCGCCCTGTTCTTCAAGGACCTCGTCGGCCGCTGGCTCGGCGAACGCGACACCCTTTATTTCGGAACGATCCAGCTGAGCGACCTGCTGAGCCTCGCCGTCCTGACGCCGCTCATGATCATCCTCGCCGAAGTCCTGCCCAAGGCGCTGTTCCGCGCGCACGCCGACCGCCTGTTCGGCCGGCTGCACATCCCGCTGCACGTCGGCCTGTTCATCTTCGCGCCCGCCATCGCGGTGATCCAAAAGCTGGCCCACTGGATGCTTGCCCCGCTGGTCGAGCAGCGCACGCGCGCCATGCGCCAGCTGTCGCGCAAGGACGTCATCAACCTCGTCGC
Source organism: bacterium (assembly GCA_021372575.1). GTDB lineage: Bacteria > Sumerlaeota > Sumerlaeia > MVZB01 > MVZB01 > JAJFUE01. The sequence goes on from JAJFUE010000086.1 coordinate 66,381, forward strand.
CGGCGAGGAGCACCCCATTCACCCCGCCCACGAGGCCGCCAGGCACGCCCGCGGCAGCGCCCTCGGCGCGGCGATCGAAACCGAGCTCGGCGCGCGCGAGGACCGGCTCGGCGAAGGCGCCGTCGAGCGCCGCATGATCCAGAACATCATCATGCTGCACGAAACGCGCGCCTACGAGATCATGACGCCGCTGGCCGAACTCGTCGCCGTCCAGCTCGGCCGCACCGACATCGAGGGTTTCAAAATCCTCGCGCGCAACAGCGGCTACTCGCGCCTGCCGGTCTATCGCGACCGTTTCACGCGGCTCATCGGTTACATCGACGTCAACCGCGTCGTGCGCGAGGAAAACGACGCACGCTCGCTGGGCGATTTCATCGAGCCGCCGTACTTCGTCCCCGAAACCAAGCGCATCGACGACCTGCTCATGGAGTTCCTCGGCCAACGCGTCAAGAACGCCATCGTCGTCGATGAATACGGCGGCTGCGTCGGCTGGATCAGCCGCGAGGACATCCTCGAGGAAATCGTCGGCGAGCTCGAGGACGAGCTCGACATCCCGCAGCGCCAGGTGACGGAACTGGCCGGCGGCGCCTATCTCGTCGAGGGCCGCACCGAGATCGACGTCCTCAACGACCGCCTCGGCGCCGAGTTCCCGCAGGACGACTGGGAAACCCTCGCCGGCCTGCTGCTCTACCAGATGGGCCGCATCCCCAAGGTCGGCGACGAGGTCACGTTCCACGGCTGGCGCGCCCACATCGTCCGCATGGACGACGTGCGCATTGACCTGGTGAGGATGACGCGGGAGTAGGGGAAATAGGTCTTATAGGACCCATAGGACGCATACAACTTATTCGTCCCAAAGCTTATCATTTTCGCCAACGCGGGTCAGCGTGATCGAAGAGCTTGTCCCTCGCTGATGTTCGGCCTACTGCAGCCATGCATCCTGACGTTTTTTCGTGTATTTCGTGCTCCCTTTCGTGTATTCCGTGGACGGTATACCTTTCTGTGGGGCATCCGCATGTCGAACAACAACCAAGACAGCTGGGGATCCAAGCTGGGCGTCATCTTGGCCGTCGCGGGATCGGCCGTCGGGCTGGGCAACTTCCTGCGCTTTCCCGGCCAGGCCGCCACCCACGGCGGCGGCATCTTCATGATCCCGTATTTCATCTCGCTGCTCATCGTCGGCATCCCCCTGTGCTGGGCCGAGTGGACGATGGGCCGCTACGGCGGCGCGCTCGGCCACAACTCCACCCCAGGCATCATGCGCGCCCTGTGGCGTCACCCCGCCAGCAAATACCTCGGCATCCTCGCCGTCACGATCCCCGTCGTCATCTACATGTATTACATCTATGTGGAAGTCTGGTGCCTGTCCTACGCGCTCGAATACGTCTCCGGCGGCATGCACCGGTTGACCGCCAACGCCGCACCCGGCCAGGACGTCCAGATTTACGCCAAGTATTTCAGCGATCTGGTCGGCGCCAACGAGAACGGCTTCCCCGGCGCCCGCATGATGACGCTGGTGGCCCTCACGTTCTTCTTCAATTTCTTCCTGATCTTCCGCGGCATCTCCAAGGGCATCGAGGCCTTCAACAAGGTCGCCATGCCGCTGCTGATCGTCATCGCCTGCGTGATCGTCGTCCGCGTCCTGACGCTCGGAACGCCCGACCCGGCCTATCCGCAGCGCAACGTCGGCACCGCCCTCGGCTACATGTGGAACCCGCACATCCAGGATGGCAACTTCTGGAAGGCGATCCTGAATCCCGAGTTGTGGCTGTCCGCCGCCGGCCAGATCTTCTTCACGCTCTCCATCTGCATGGGCGTCATCCTCAATTACGCCAGCTACCTCAAGCGCGACGACGACGTGGTCCTCTCGGGCCTCACCGCCTCCTCCGTCAACGAGTTCTGCGAGGTCTGCCTCGGCGGCATGATGGTCATCCCGCTCGCGTTCATGTTCCTCGACATTAACAACGCAAAGCTGGACAGCACGTTTTCGCTCGCTTTTACCGTGCTGCCGACCGTCTTCCACCGAATGCCGCTTGGCGATGTCTTCGGCGCGATGTTCTTC